>CAKRNO010000012.1 GCA_934371135.1 uncultured Eubacteriales bacterium | reverse complement strand
GAGGAGGGGCGTAAACTCCCGCGTGTGGTCGGTGGTTTTGGTGTACGACGGGTCACAGCCGTGATCTGCCGTGATCATGAGCACATCCCCCTCCCGCATCTCCGAGAGAAAGGTCGGGAGAAAGTCGTCAAACGCGTTCAGCGCCCGCGCATACCCCACGGGGTCGCGGCGGTGACCGTACAGCATATCGTAATCCACCAGGTTGACAAAGCACAGACCGCGGAAGTCCTCACGGACCGCGCGCAGCATCTCCGCCATCCCCTCCGCGTTGGAATGGGTGAAGCGGGCGGAGGTCACGCCGCGACCGGCGAAAATATCCGAGATCTTACCGACCGCGATGACGCTCTGCCCCGCGCCCGACACCATGTCGAGCAGGGTCGCACCGGGTGCCTCCAGGGAAAAATCGTGCCGGTTCGCCGTCCTTGTGAAATGCCCCGGCGCCCCGACGAAGGGGCGGGCGATCACTCTGCCGACGGCGTGCCTGCCGGTCAGGATCTTCCTCGCCATGCGACAATATTCATACAGCGTCTCGGGGGGGACGAGCTCCTCGTGCGCGGCGATCTGGAACACGCTGTCCGCCGAGGTATAGACAATCAGCTTCCCCGTCTTCAGATGCTCCTCGCCGTAATCGGCGATGACCTCCGTACCGGAATACGGCAGGTTACAGAGGACCCCTCTGCCGGTCGCACGGGAAAAGGCATCCACCACCTCGTCGGGGAAGCCGTGCGGGTAGGTCGGGAGCGGTTCCTCGGAAATGAGCCCGGCGATCTCCCAATGCCCGATGGTCGTATCCTTCCCTTTGGAGAGCTCCTGCAGGCGCACGCAGGCGCCCGTCTGGACATCTGCCCGGGGGAGCACGGTCACGCCGTCAATATCCCCAAGCCCGAGGGAGACCATGTGCGGCACCGAAAGGATGCCGGTGGCGGCGCAGGCGGCAAGCGTGTTTGTACCGGCATCGCCAAAGGCGGCGGCATCCGGCGCCGCGCCGACCCCAAAGCTGTCAAGGACCACAAGAAATACTCTTTTCACGATATGAGACCCCCATTCGCTTTTTTGTATCTTTATTCTACCACGTTTTTCTCCGTTTGCCAAGGTCGGTTTTTTCCCGCCGCATCTGTCGCCTGCCTGCATAAAAAGCCACCCCGTGGCAATACTGGGAACAAAAACCGAGGAGGCTCTTTATGTCCTATTGGCATCTGTCGGCGCCACCCACGATCGGGGGGCGCGAGGGGTGGCTACCCAAAAAGTGCGAGGTCGCCGTCATCGGCGGCGGGCTCACCGGCATCCTGACGGCCTACGCCCTGCGCCGGGCGGGCGTCGGGGCGATCGTGCTCGACGCGCATGAGATCGGGTACGGGCAGAGCGGCTCATCTACCGGCAAGATTACGCTGGCAGGGGGGCTGACCTACCGGAAGCTCCTGACCGAGCGCGGCGGCGGTGCGGCGCGGGCATGGGCGGAGGCGCAGAGCCGGGCGCTGGAGGACTACCGCCGCATCGTCCTGGACGAAAACATCCTGTGCGACTACATGGGGCTGCCCGCCGCGCTCTACACGCGCAGGCATCCGGAACAGCTGGAGGCGGAGGCGGTCGCGGCGCGGGCGCTGGGGCTGCGGGTCGAGCTCAAGCGGCGGACGGCGCTCCCCTTTGACGTCGCCCTCGCGCTCGTCTACCCCGGGCAGGCACAGTTCCACCCCGTGAAGTTCCTCGCCGCGCTCGCGCGGCGCCTCGACGTCTACACCGGGCTGACGGTCACGGACGTACACGGGCACACCCTCCTCACGGACGACGGGCAGGAGCTCGAGGCGCAGAAGATCGTCTACGCCTGCCACTACCCCTTCCGCAATTTCCCGGGGCTCTATTTCATGAAGCTGTATCAGTCGCTCTCCTACGGCATCGCGCTCGGCGGCATCCCGCCCCTGCCGGCGATGTACTACGGCATCGACCGCGGGGGGCTCTCCCTGCGCTCGCACGGGGACAACCTGCTCCTCGTCGGCGGCGGGCACCGTACGGGGGAGTGGGGGCGCGACCCCATGCACACGGGGCTCTCCTCCCTGCGTGCCGCCGCCGTCCGGTACTACCCGCAGGTGCGGGTAATTGCCGAGTGGGCGGGGCAGGACTGCATGAGCCCGGACGGGCTGCCCCTCATCGGCACGTACTCCTCCCTCATGCCGGACAGCTATGTGGCAACCGGGTTCTCCAAATGGGGCATCGCCGGGAGCATGGTGGCGGCAAACGTGCTCACCGATCTCATCACGGGGCGGGAGAACGCCGTCGCGCCCTATCTGCACCCCGGCCGCTTCGGTGCCGACACCCTACGCACCGCGCTGGAGCAGGGCGGCAGAGCCATTGAAGGGCTCGGGCGCCGGTTGCTCCCCGCCGCCGAGGCGGCGGAGGAGCTCGCCCCCGGGGCTGGCGGCATCGTACGCTCCTCCGGCAAAAAGGTGGCGGCATACCGCGACACGGGCGGCGCGCTCCACACCGTCGCGCCCGTCTGCTCCCACCTCGGCTGTGCCCTGACCTGGAACCCCGATACGATGACCTGGGACTGCCCCTGCCACGGCTCCCGTTTCTCCGAGAGCGGCGCCGTCGTCTCCTCCCCCGCTGTCAAGCCTTTACAGAGTGTACCCGACAAGACCGGGCACCACGCCGATACAAACGAAAGGAACAAGCCATGAAGAAAGCACTGCTGATCCCCTCACTCCTCCTTTTGGTATCCCTCGTCCTCACCCTCACCGCGGGCGCCGTCCTGACGCCGGCGATGGAGCATCTCACCGAGGGCGCGACCGTCATCCGCACCGCCGCCCCGGGGGAGAGCATCCGCTTCACCGACGAGGATATGCAGAAGGCGCTCGGCGTGGTCTCCTACCCCGCCCTGACCATCGTGTCCCTGCCCTCCCCCACCGTCGGTGTGCTGCGCGTCGCGGGCGCGCGGGTCGCCGCCGGGCAGACCGTCTCCCGCACGATGGTGCCTATGCTGACCTTCACCCCGGCGACCCCGTTTGTGACGGAGGCATCCTTCACTTTCCGCGCCGGGAACCTTTCGGGCGGGGCGGAGCTGACCTGCCTCATGCGCTTCGACGCGGCGGAGAACCACGCGCCGACGCTGTCGGGCGCGGACACGCCCGTGTTCTGGCAGACGCGGCGCAACGTCTCCGTGTTCGGCACGCTGGCGGGGTATGACCGCGACGGAGACGCGCTCGAATACCTCATCATGACCTATCCCGCGCACGGGACGCTGTTCGTGACCGGCGCTGCGACCGGCGACTTCCGCTACACGCCGACGGCGGGCTACACCGGCACGGACACCTTCACCTACGTCATCCGTGACGCACGCGGCGCCTACTCCGCGCCCGCGACCGTGCGCATTCAGGTGGACAAAAAGTCGATGGATCTCGATTTTGATGAGCTCGACGACACCTCCGGCGGCTTCGCCGCTGTGATGGTCGCCGCCGGTATCATGGATGCGGACGCGACCCCGGCGGGTCTCGATTTCCGCCCGGAGGAGGGTATGACGCGCGCGGGCTTTCTCGTCGCCGCCATGAAAACGCTCGGGTACGCGCCGGACGCCGCGACGGCGCACACCGTCTTTGACGACGACGGCGACATCCCCGTCGTGCTCCGCGGTTATTTTGCCGCCGCCGAACGCGCGGGGTACCTCGTCGGTACGTTCGGGAGCGACGGCAGGCTCCTCTGCCGCCCGAACGACACGGTCACCGTCGGGGAGGCGTACCGGCTCCTCGCCCGCATGACCGGGGCGGCGAGCACCGTGACCTCCGCCGAGGCATACGATGCCCTTTCCGGGCGGATACCGCTCGGGCGCCGGGAGAACACGGGCGACGCGCTCACCCGCATCCGTGCGGCAGAGCTCCTGCTCCGCGTGTCCAAAACCATGAAATAACAAGGAGGAGCCGCTTTCACGGCTCCTCTCCGTTTATTTCCCGCACAGGCTCCACCGTGACGGCGTCCGCCGTCCGCCGCCGCATGGCGACCACTGTCTCCCCGACGAGGTACGCCACAGGGTCGCCGGACGGGTGGCAGAACCGGCACTCGACCAAAGCCCCGGGGAGCACCCCGAGCGCCGAGAGCCGCGCCGCTGTATCCCCCGCCGCAACGGCAATGATGCGCGCGCGCTGTCCGGGCATGAGTTCCGATAATCTCATACGACAGGATATGAAAACAGCGGGTGGCGCGCCACCCGCTGTCCTCCGACTGCGTCAGGAAAAGAGCTCTTTCACAAAATACACGTCCTCCGCCGGGATGGAAAACTCGCGCCCGCGGAGCACGTCAAGCACCGTCGCTTCTCCGGAGAAATCGAAACGCACGCGATAGGCGCAGAGCGCCTGGTGCGCATAGCCCCTCGCGCGATCCTCACGGTTGACGCCGTACTTCCCGTCCCCGAGGAGCGGGTGCCCGATGTGCGCCATGTGCGCGCGGATCTGGTGCGTCCTGCCGGTCAGGAGCTCCACCTCGACAAGACTGATATCCCCCCGCGTTTCCAGCACGCGGTACTTCGTCCGTATCTCCTTGGCGCCGCGCGGCGGGTTCTTGTCAAAGACGCGGACGCGATTGTCTGCGGCGTCCTTGAGGAGCCAGCCGGAGAGCGTCGCCTCGCGCGGTGTCGGCGTGCCGTGTACGGCGGCGAGATAAAACTTTTTCACCTCGCGGGTGCGGATCTTTTCATCCATCACGCGGAGCGCCTCGGCGGTCTTCGCCGCGATGACGATGCCCTCCGTGTTGCGGTCGATGCGGTTGCAGAGCGCGGGGGCAAAGGACTGCTCACGGTCGGGGTCATATTCCCCCTTGGCGTACAGGTATGCCTGCAGCTGCCCGAGGAGATGCTCGCCGTCCCCCGCCGCCCCGGCGTGCACCGAGAGACCCGGGCGCTTGTGGAGGAGCAGGATCTCACGGTCCTCATAAAGCACGTCGAGCGGCGCGTATGTGCGCGCGAGCGACGCGCTGTCACGCCGCGCGTCGGGCGAGAAAAATTCCTCCGCCAGAAAAAGCTGTAAAGAATCCCCCTCCGCAAGGATCTGGGAGGGGGTCGCGCGGCGGCGATTGACTTTAATCTTTTTGAGGCGTATGGATTTATACAAAAGCGACTGCGGCAGTGTGCGCAGCGTCTTGGAAAGGAACTTGTCCAGGCGCTGCCCCGCGTCGTTTTTGCCCACACGGAGCTCCCGCATTACTTCGTGCCGAAGATACGGTCGCCCGCGTCACCGAGACCCGGGACAATGTAGGCGTGCTCGTTGAGCTTCTCATCCAGCGCCGCGGAATACACATCCACGTCCGGATGCTCCTCGGCGAGCTTCTTGACGCCCTCGGGCGCCGCTACCAGGCACATCATGGTGATGTGCGTGCAGCCGGTCTGCTTGATGCGCGAGATCGCATCGCAGGCAGAGCCGCCCGTCGCGAGCATGGGGTCCACGAGGATGACCTGCCGGTTCTTGATATCCGGAGGCATCTTGAAGTAGTAGTCATGGGGTTCATGCGTGTCGGGGTCACGGTACATACCGATGTGACCGATACGGGCAACCGGGACGAGACGCATAAGACCGTCCACCATGCCGAGACCGGCACGCAGGATCGGGACGATCGCCAGCTTCTTACCGGCGATGCGCTTCAGGGTCGCGCGGCAGATCGGGGTCTCGACCTCCACGTCTTCCAGCGGGAGGTCACGGGTGATTTCATAGCCCATCAGCATCGCGATCTCGTCGAGGAGCTCACGGAAGTCTTTCGAGGAAGTGTTCTTGTCACGCATCAGCGTCAGTTTGTGTTGGATCAGCGGATGGTCAACCAAATGGAATGTACTCATTTCTTGTATCCTTTCACTTCTTTATTTTGACATGGAAAAACGCGAAAGGAAGTTAGTCTTTCTCCGCGTTCTCCGATATTCTCATCTATTATACATTCCCGAAAGCCAAAAAGCAAGGCAAATCCCGGAGAAATTTCACACGGGGTATTGCTTTTTTTCGGCGCAAACGACAAAAGCGTTACTTTTTGAGGAAGATCGAGAACGCCGAGACCACCCCGTAGGAAGCAAGCGTCATGATGACACCGGCGGTCATCACGCCGAGGAGGATGGTCGGGATGGCATACCGCTTCGGCAGCCCGCAAAGGGACGCGACGAGCGCACCCGTCCACGCTCCCGTACCGGGGAGCGGCACGGCAACGAACGCAAAGAGCCCGAGGCAGACGCCGAAGGTGACGCGGATCTTTTTCTTTTCCCCGCGGGGCTCCCCGGTCTGTCCCTCCCCGTCAGGAGCGGTGACCGTGCCCGACGGTGCAGTGGTTTCCCTTGCGGTCCCTTCTGCCGAGGCGCCTTCTGTGACAGCCCCCTCTGCCGCGGCGTCCTGTCCGGCGGCTTCCCCGCTCTTGGCACGGAGCTTCTCCGCCCCGCGCAGTCCTTTCCGCTCGATCCAGCCGACCAGACGCGGAAAGATGCGATGCCGTTTCATGAAGTCGAGGATCGCCGGGATGAACAGGAGAATAAACGGCACGGGCAGCATATTACCGAGCACGGCGGCAAGATAGTTCCAGTAGAACGGCAGGTCTCCGACGGCGCCGACGGGGATCGCCCCGCGCAGCTCCACCACAGGCACCATGGCGATGAGGAACACATAGAGTATCTTCTTGATCATAGCGGCTCCTTATGCTTTCCCGGGGGCTTCCACCATGGCGGCGAAGCGGCGCGCCGCCGCCGCCATATTGGCGATGAGGGTCTCCCCGGGGAGGTCGCGGTGGTTACGGAAATACGCATCCGCCTCCAGCGTGATCTCGCCGGCATACCCAGCGGTACGGAGAGCGGCGGCAACCTCGCCGAAGTCGATCTGCATGGTGAACGGCAGCTCATGGCTGTCGTGCCAGCGGTCGTTATCATGGAGGTGGATGGCTTGCAGGCGCGAGCCGAGCGCGCGGATCATGTCCGGGGCAGAGGTACCGAGCCCGCGCATTTCCGCGTGACCGATGTCCAGACAGGCGACGAGGTCGGGGCTGTTCACGGCGTTGATGTGCGTGACGAAATCCGCATGGTTCGAGCACGCGGCAAAGATGGCGTGGTCGAGCTTCTTATCCCACAGCCACATATTCTCGGCGGCGATCTTCACGCCGTAAGACCTGGCGATCGGCAAAAGCTCGCGATACATGGCGACGTTCGCCTCCGCGCTCGCGTAGTTATTCGGGTGGATGATGCAGATCTTACCGCCCGCCTCGGCAGTGTATTCGATCGCGCGGGGCAGCATCCCGCGGATCTCGCGGCAATCGACGGGATAGGGCGCGTGCGACTGGTTGCACACGATCCCCGCCTCGTCGGCGACGCGGCGGAGCTCCCGCACGAAGGCGAGCCCCTCCTGCCCCTCGAGCGGGTGCCCGACATGGCGCACCTTGCCCGTGGCATAGTCCATGCGCCCCATGGAAAAGAGCGACAGGTCATAGCAGTCAAAGCCCGCCGCGGCGAGCATCCGGACGGCGTTTGCCTCCCCGCCGACATAGGGCGCGATGGAGGCAATCTCACTGGAAATACGCATAATGGTCCTCACTTTTCGAAAAGATAAGGCGCACAGCGCCGGTTTTTCGCCTTGATTGTGCTCCCCGCGCCGGGGCATGGGCGACTCCCGCCGGTCAGCTCTCCTCCCGGCAGAAAGCCGTGATGCACTCGACGTGACCCGTGCGCGGGAACAGGTCAAAGGGCGTGACCTCCCCCATGCGGTAGCCGAGCCCGAGGAGCGTTCTTGCGTCACGCGCGAGGGTGTCGGGGTTGCAGGAGACATACACGATACGGGGGACGGAGAGCTCGCCGAGGTAAGCGAGCAGCTCCGGGGTGCTCCCCTTGCGCGGCGGGTCGAGCACCACGACATCCGGGTGCACTTCCCCCTCAACACCGTCAAGGAGGCGCCGTGCGTCCCCGGCATCGCCCTGATAAAAGCGGGCGTTTGCAATCCCGCTCTCGCGGGCATTCAGGGTCGCACATTCGACCGCCTCAGGCGTCAGCTCCACCCCGATGACCTCCCGGGCGAGGTGCGCCATGGAGAGTCCGATGGAGCCCGTCCCGCAGTAAAGGTCCAGCAGCTGTTCCCGCCCGGTAAGCCCTGCGAGCTCCGCCGCCTTACGGTACAGCAGCGTCGCCGCCGCGTGGTTGACCTGGTAGAACGCCGCGGGGTGGATACGGAGACGCACACCCGCGAGGGTATCGACAAGGTACCCGCGCCCCCCGATCGTGCGGTAGGTATCCCCGCAGACGACGTTCGTCACCTCCGGATGGATGTTCAGCACGACCCCGACGATGGCGGGGTGGCGCCCCATAATATAGGCAGCGAAGCCTGCCGCATCGGGGAATTTGTCCTCCCCGATCACCAGCGTCAGGAGCACCTCGCCGCTCTCACTCCCGCGGCGCAGATAGACATGGCGCAGGAGCCCCTGCCCCCGCTCCTCGTCCCAGACCGGGAGCTGTTTATCGGCGAAGTAAACACGCAGATCCTCAAGGATCGGCAAAAAAGCCGGGTCCTGGAGGGGACAGCCCGCCGCCTCCACGACGCGGTGGGTCCTGGCGCCGTAAAACCCGAGGAGGTAGGTTCCGTCCGCCGCGCGGGCAATCGGATATTGCGCTTTGTTGCGATAGCCGGAGGTGAGCGGTGTGCCGTCCGCGGCCGTCGGTGTGACGACCTCGCCGACGACGGTATCCGGCAATCCCGCCTTGCGGAACGCGGAGAGCACCGTCCGGCGCTTGATTTCGCGCTCATGGGCATAGGTGACCCGGCGGTACGCGCATCCGCCGCACCCCGACGCGGGGCAGTCATCCGGCACGCGCCACGGCGCCGCCGTGAGGATCTCCTCCTGCCTGGCAACGGCGTAGGTGCGCTTGACGAGAATCACGCGGGCACGGACGGTCTCTCCGTCGACCGCTCCGCCGACGAACACCGCCATCCCCTCATGGTGGGCAACGCCGAAGCCGAGATTATTGAGATCCGTGACGGTCAGCGTCAGCACCTGGTTCTTCTGCATCGGTCGCTCCCCCTTCTTTTCATTTCCACGCGGTATTGTACCACATACGCGCGCCCGTGTCAATCACACATAAGAGGCGGGCGTGTGTGCGCCCCCGGGTGAGACCGACCGCAAAAGTCGCAGGCACGCCGGGCGGCGCGCCGGGACGTGACCGACAGATGCAACCGCACGCTGCACAGACTGCCGCCGGGCGCGCGCCGCCATGAAAAAGCGCCCGAAGTCAGGGGCCCGCGCAGCGGGGCGCGAATTGTGTCGGAACTGTAAATAAGGCAAGGATGAGCCCGAAAAACATGAGACTCTCCTCTGCGGAGAGTTTTCGAAACGTGGGAGAGAGGCTCTAATGTCGCGCCCGCTTCATTGACCGTTTTCGGCTATGCGTGATACAATGTGTTATCTGCGAGTCACCGGGGCAAAAATGTCAGGAAAAGTGACTCCCCCGTACTGCCCCTGCGCAAGACCCAAACCGAAAGAGGAATCAAGATGGCAAACAATCCAAAAATCACCTATCGCAAAGTCGATCATGTGAGCAGCACCAAAGAGATGCTCGCCCGCGCTAAGGAGGAGGTCGGCGATAAGGTCGCCTACCGTTATTTTGCGGGGACAGAGATTGAAAGCGCAACCTATGCGGAGTTTTACGCCCGCGTGATGGCACTCGGCGCCGCCCTCGACGAGCTCGGGCAGATTTCCTCCCACATCGTCATGATCGGTGCCAACAGCTACGATTATATTACCCTGTATCTCACCGCACTCGCCGGCGACGGCGTGTTTGTCCCGGTGGACAAAGAGCTGCCCCCCGAGGACTATCTCCATGTCATCGATGATTCGGACGCAACCATCATTTTCTGCGATGACAAGTACGAGGAAACATTCCGCGAGAACGAAGACAAAATTCCGAAGGTGACGCACATCGTCAACCTGTCCCGCACGGAGGATGACGGCAAATATCTTTCGTTCGCAAAGCTGCTGGTCCGCGGTTATGAGCTGGAAAAGCAGAACCCCGGCGTCCTGCTCTCTCATGTGCGCAACCCCGAGGAGCTCGCCCTCCTCGTTTACACCTCCGGCACCACCGGGCTTGCCAAGGGCGTCATGCTCTCGGAGAAGAACCTGCTCTCCTGTGCCTGCTACGGACTGGAGATTTCCACCATCTATGACACGGGGCTCTCCGTCCTGCCCTACCACCACACCTATGAAGCCGTCACGGGGATTCTCGTCGCCATCCTGTACCACAGCACGCTGTGCATCAACGATAATCTGCGGCACGTCCTGCGCAACCTGCAGCTCTTTAAGCCGGATTATATCTACGTCGTACCCGCATTTGCGGAAATGTTCTACAAAAAGGTCTGGAGCAACGCCAAAGCCTCCGGCAAGGAATTTTTCCTGAAGGCGGCAATAGCCTCCTCCAACGGTCTGCGCAAAATCGGCGTCGATAAGCGTGCATCGCTGTTCAAAAGCATCCATGAGGCGTTCGGGGGCAATCTCAAAATGCTTGTCTGCGGCGGTGCGCCGCTCCGCCCCGAGCTGGGCGCGTTCTTCGACGCGATCGGCATCCCGATCTTCAATGGCTACGGCATCACAGAGTGCTCCCCGCTCGTGAGCGTCAACCAGGCGGAAAGCAATGATTGCGCTACCGTCGGCATTCCGCTCCGGTGTGTCGACGTCACAATCGAAAACCCCGATGAAGACGGGAACGGCGAGATCTGTGTCAAGGGCGACACCGTCATGCTCGGCTACTATAAACGCCCCGATCTCACGGCAGAGGTCCTCATGCCGGACGGCACCTTCCACACCGGAGACTTCGGTCACGTCAACGAAAAGGGACAGCTCGTCATTACCGGGCGCAAAAAGAACCTGATCGTCCTCGACAACGGCAAGAACATCTTCCCCGAGGAAATCGAAAACTACCTGTCCGGGATCCCCTATGTGCAGGAAGTGCTCGTATTCGGCATTAAAAATACGGAGGGCGAGGAGGTCGCCCTCGGCGCCGAAATCTTCCTCTCCGAGGAAAAGGTCAAGGAGCTCAAGGTGACCGAGCCGGAGGCATCCCTCAAAAAGGATGTCGCCAAAGCCTGCCGGAATCTCCCCTCCTATAAACGTATTTCAAAAATCTTCATCCGCGACATCCCCTTTGAAAAGACGACTACCAACAAGATTAAGCGCTCAAGTTCGCTCTATGCTTTCGCACCGGTGAAAACCGAAACGGAAGCCTGACAGTAGGACAAAGCCTGCCGCCGACAGCGGCACCTATCTCTTATGTGCGGCATCGGGTATCTCCCGGTGCCGCACATATTTTTTATTCTCTTTCAAAAGATAAACCTGTGGCAAAGCAAAAAGCGCGTCGCCGGGCGGAGCCGTAAAATCGGGCGCCACGCAGAAAAAGGCGCGGCGCCCGGTCACTTGGAAAAAAGCGGACGGACTGTCAGACGCCGCTTGCGCAAATAAAAACTTCCATGTGTAACGCGTGGCGTCCGGATGCACAATAGACACAGAGAGTAACGGCGGGCGCAGAAGATACAACAGTATCCTCGGGACCGACGGAGCTCTCGAGGATATAAATGGCGCAAGCCAAACAGGAGATGCAAAGATGAAGAACAATGCAGCAAAGGCAGCCCTCAACCAGTTCAAGATGGAAGCCGCGAGCGAAGTCGGCGTCAACCTCAAGCAGGGCTACAACGGCGACCTGACCTCCAAGCAGGCCGGCTCCATCGGCGGTCAGATGGTCAAGAAGATGATCGAGAAGTACGAGAACGAGGCGCAGAACCGCGGCTAATTCCGAAATCTCTCGGCATCCGATCCGCCGCTAGGCGGAGGTCCCCCGGCATAGCGCCGGGGGATTTTCCGTTCGGCTTTCGCAGGCAGGGGTCACGCAATCCGGCGACGCGGAGTATATACGCCGGAGCAAAACGAAAAGGGAGCCGACGGTCTCCGTCGGCCCCCCCGGGTGATGTAATATGCTTCCCTGACGGTCCGGTGCGCCGGGCGCGGCTGTGCCTGCGGGCGTGACCGACGGGGCGGTTACGCCTCGTAGCCGTTCGGATTATGCGACTGCCAGTTCCACTGATCGCGGCACATCTCCGCAATGCCGTATTCCGCGCGCCAGCCGAGGTCGCGCGCCGCCTTCTCCGGGCTCGCATAGCATGCGGCGATGTCGCCGGGGCGACGGGCGCAGATCTCATAGGGCAGCTCTTTTCCGCACGCCTTTTCAAACGCGTGGATCATATCCAGAACGCTGTACCCGATGCCGGTACCGAGGTTGTAGATGTGCACGCCGGGCTCGGTCAGGCGCTCGATGGCGGCGATATGACCGCGTGCGAGGTCCACCACATGGATATAGTCGCGCACACCCGTGCCGTCCGGCGTCGGATAGTCGTTACCGAACACGCGGATCTTCTGCAGCTTCCCGCTCGCGACCTGCGCCACATAGGGCATGAGGTTGTTCGGGATCCCCTTCGGGTCCTCGCCGATGCGCCCGCTCTCATGTGCCCCGACCGGGTTGAAGTACCGCAGGAGCGCGATGTTCCACGTCGGATCGGCGCGCCAGAGGTCGGTCAGGATGGTCTCGATCTGGTACTTGGTCGTACCGTACGGGTTGGTCGTACCGCCCGTTTTGCAGGTCTCGGTGAGCGGCAGCACCTCGGGCGTACCGTACACCGTGGCGGAGGAGGAGAAAATCATCTGCCGGACGCCGTGCGCACGCATTGTCTCGAGCAGCACCAGCGTGCCGTAGATGTTGTTGTCGTAGTACTCCAGCGGCTTCGCGCAGCTCTCGCCGACCGCCTTCAGCCCCGCGAAATGAATCACGGCGTCAAAGTCGTTCTCGCTGAAGATTTTTTCCATCGCGGCGCGGTCACGGATGTCCGCGCGGTAAAAGAGAAAGTCCCGCCCGGTGATTTCCCGCACGCGGTCCGCTGTAATCTCCGACGCATTCGAGAGATTATCCACCACGGCGACGCGATAGCCGCGGTTGAGCAGCTCCACCAGCGTATGACTGCCGATAAAGCCGATGCCGCCCGTCAGTAAAATGTTTTTCATGTGTTTATTCCCCCTTTGTTAATTGTAAAGCCCGCATAAACCCTTCAAAGCCTGCGGTGCCGTTTTCATCATGCTTGAAGACTGCCGTATTTTCGAGGATCCCGGCGCAGACGCGGTTGACGTACGCACGCACGCGCGCCTCTGCCTCCGCCCCGTCCTTTGCCTGCCCCTCCGAGAGCAGAGTGCGGAGCATCCGGCGATGTACATACAGGTCGTGGGACGGGTCGTCGATCGCCGCCGCGTCGTACGGCACGGCACCGGTCAGGATCGCCTCCATCGCGGCAAACTGGCGCTTGAGCCGCGGGGGCAGGATGAACAGCCCCATCGCCTCAATCAGCCCGATCCCCTCGCTCTTGATGTTCTCGTATTCGGGGTGGACATGGAAGATGCCGTTCGGATACTGCTCGCTCGTGCGGTTGTTCCGCAGGATCGCCGTAAAGATGTAGCCGCGCTCCTCTGTCCAACGCAGGATGGGCGACACCGTATTGTGCGGCGTATCTCCCGTATGACTGATGATATCGCAAGCGGGGTCGTCATAATCCCGCCAGGTCCCTATGACCTTTTTCGCGAACGCCTCCACGGCGGCGCGGTCCCGCCCCTCGCACTGCACGGCGCTGTTGTACCAGTCAAGGATGCCGATCCGGAGCGTGGGGAACGCCGCGCTGTGATACCCCGTAGCGATCGGCGCATGGTGCATCGGCATCAGGTGCAGCCCGCCCTGAAAATGCTCATGATTGAGGATGGAGCCGCCGACGATGGGGAGCGACGCATTGCTGCCGATAAAGTAATTCGGCAACGTATCGACGAAGTCCAGCAGCTTGCCGGGCGTGGTATCATCCACCCGCATCGGTGAGTGCCGCTCGTTGATGACGATGCAGTGCTCGTCATAGTATGCGTACGGCGAATACTGCATAAACCAGCGCTCACCGCCGATCGTCAGCTTGATCGTACGGATGTTGCGCCGCGGCGGATGCGTCGCAGAGCCGAGGAACCCCTCGTTCTCCTTGCACAGAGCGCAGGCGGGGTATTTCTTCGCCTGCGGCGCCGTAAGGAGCTTCGCAATATCCTTATTGTTTTTCTCCGGCTTGGAGAGATTGACCGTGATCTCCAGCTGCCGCGCGCCGTCCGTGTATGCCCACTTCAGGTTGCGGGCGATTGCGGTTTTCTGAATATAACCGTTCTTGACGCACAGATCGTAGAGTTCATCGCACGCCGCCTGCGGCCCCTGTGCCGTCCGCGTCTGCCGGAACATCCCGTTGATTGCGGAGGGGAGCGGCGTCAGGCGACCGAACACGTCCGCGACGTAGATCGCGGCATCCGCTTCGGTGCAGAGCCCCTTTTCCAGCGCATAGGTGCGGAGCTCCTCCGCGAGGTCGTCCGGTACCGTCATCGCCGCGATCGCGGCGCTATCCACCTCGCCCTCCCACGGCGCGTTTTCGCCGAGCGTCGAGAGCAGTACGTTCCGGACATAGATCTCGTCCGTTTCGGACAGGTGCAGATGCACCCGTGCGTAGACGAGCAGTTTTTCCGCCAGTAGCCTTCCGTCTGTCATGATTGCCTCACTCATTGTGTCAATGTATCACTGTATGTCGTGTCCTTCACCTTTATGCGCGGTAGACCGTGCGCCCGCCGACCACGGTCATCAGCACGCGGAAGCGGCTGTCTAAAACCGTGAAGTCCGCGCGGTGACCGCAGGCGATCGTGCCGCAGCTGTCGGAGATACCGAGCAGCGCCGCCGTATTCTTCGTCGCGAGGTCTACCGCCTCGGGGAGCGGAAGCCCGATGACCGTCACCATGCGGCACACCGCATCGTTCATGCGCAGTACGCTCCCGGCGAGCGTTCCGTCCGCGAGACGCGCCTCGCCGTTCTTTACATAGACGGTCTGCCCGCCGAGCTCGCTCACACCGTCGGGGCAGCCCTTGGCGCGCATGGCATCGGTAATCAGGGTCACTCTGTCTTTCGGTTTATTCTTCACGAGCAGTCGGATTGCCTCCGGGCTGACATGGATGCCGTCCGCGATGATCTCGCAGTTCAGCTCATCAAAGAGCAGCGCACTCCCGGCGACCCCGATCTCCCGATGGCGAAAGGGGGACTGCGCGTTGTAGGTATGCGTCACACTGCGCGCACCGCACGAGATGGCGCGCCGCACGTCCGCGACCCCCGCCGCGGAATGTCCGACGGAAGCCACGATACCGAGCTCCGCAAGGTGCCGGATGAAGGCATCTGCCCCGGGGACCTCGGGCGCAACGGTCACGATCCGGATACGTCCGCCGCTCGCCGCCATATACTCGTCGAACGCGGCAACGCTCGGCTCCGCAATGTATTCCTTCGGCTGGGCGCCTGCGTAGGCAGGAGAAATAAACGGCCCCTCCAGGTGCACGCCGAGCAGGCGCGCCCCCGGGGTCTCCCCACAGTCACGCACGTTCCGGAGCGCGCGAAGGATGGATGCCGGGCTCTCCGTCATGGTCGTCGCGAGGAACGCAGTCGTCCCCTCCGCGGCGAGCGTCCGGCTGATCGTCGCCAGTGCCTCCGGCGTGCCGTCCATCGCGTCCGCTCCGCCGGCACCGTGGATATGCGGGTCGATGAAGCCGGGCAGCACGACGGCGTCCGACGGCAGTTCCACCGTCTCGGCGCCCGCGGGCGCCGTACCGACGGCGGTCACAGCCTCGTCAAAGGCAATATTGGTCTTTAAGATTCCCTGCCCGGCGACGTACGCCGGGACGTTACGGAAGCACCTCACAGCAGCGCCGCCGCCTCTTTGTCGAGGATCACGGTCGCGTCCGGATGGCGCTGCAGGATGCTCGCGGGGCACGCTTCGGTAACCTCCCCGCGGACCATCGCCCGCACTGCCTCCGCCTTGTTTTTGCCGTTTGCCATGAGCAGGATCTTCTTCGCCTGCATCACGTCGGCGATGCCCATCGTGATGGCGCGCGTCGGCACGTCCTCGATGCGGTCGAACAGGCGCGCATTGTCGCGGATGGTGCTCTCGGCGAGGTCGGTCACATGGGTGTGCCCGGCGAACGGTGCGCCCGGCTCGTTGAAGCCGATATGCCCGTCGCTGCCGAGACCGAGGAGCTGGATGTCCTGCGGGCAGTCCGCGAGCATCTGCGTATAGCGGCGGCACTCGGCGGCGAGGTCCCCGGCGACGCCGGAGGGCACCTGCGTATTCGCCACATCGATGTCGATATGCGAGAACAGCTGATCCTGCATGAAGTAGCGGTAGCTGTGCGGGTCACTCCCGTCCAGCCCCACATACTCGTCCAGATTGACGGTATGGACCCGGCGGAAGGAGATCTCACCCGCCTCGTACCGGCGGATCAGCTCGCGATACGCGCCGATCGGAGTGGTACCGGTGGCGAGCCCGAGGGTCGCCGTCGGGTTCTCCCTGACCACCACCGCGAGGAGCTCCGCACCGCGGCGGCTCATCTCATCGTAATTTTCAACAACAATTATCTGCATACCTTTCTCCGTCCTTGTTCCTGATACAATGTATTCCTGTGCCGCGGCATTCCGCCTTACGGCACCAGTATAGCGTATTTATCGGCGATTGTCATCGCTTTTTTAACCGTTTTGCTCCTAAATTATGAGAAAAAATGATACAAACGTTCTGTGTGCCCGATGCGGCGACCGGACATCACATCCCGTCACCGTATGTAATACAGCGCGTCACGCGCCGCATCTCTCCGGGGAGAACCGAAAGGACGCCGTCCTTCCCGGAAAAATCGAGCGTCTCTCCTGCCGTGTCGGGCAGGGTCTGCCAGGGCTCGATGCAGATCATACGGGAGCCCTCCGGGTGCCAGAGAACGAGCTTCTCCGTATCGGGGAAAGCCACCCGTGCAACCGTCCCGCCCGACGAGCGGCGGAACAGCGTCACCTCCCGTGAGCGCAGATGATCGAGGCAGATCGAACCGCCGCCATCGAGAAGCGGCGTCGAAAGGTCGAGCACATCTCCCGTGCCAAGGGGTTGCGTTTCACCCGTCAGGCGCCCGTCACCGTCCGTCGGATAATGGACGAAGTTCTCCTCCGCGGCGAAGCGGAGCGCGTATTCACCCACCTCCCCCGCGAGCGCAAACGAATCATGACCACCGCAGGAGGCATACAGCACCCCGTCGCCGTCGTTACGGATCTCGTAAGCGATCATGAGCGCATCGGCGAGGAGCGTATAGACCACGTCGAAGCAGAAAGCAAAGGGATACAGCGTCAGCGTGGCGGCATCCGACCGGAGGCGGAAGCGCACGCTCGTTTCACTCTGCTGCGCCACCTCGAAAAGCGCATGACGGGCGAAGCCGTGGCGCGGGCAGGAATACACGCGCCCACCGAGGCGCATCGCGGTCATACCGCAAACGGGAAAGAGGATGGGGGCGTGCCCCGCCCAGCTGCCGTTTTCGTTCTGCCACAGGCGCTCTCTGCCGTGACAGCGGACGCTCGTAAGCTCTGCTCCGAGGGGGTCCAGCGTCACCGCCAGCGCCCCGTTACAAAGGGAAACCGTCCTGTGCTCCATCGGTACCTCACCTCGCCGTCTGTGCGATCATCCTGCCGGGCTATCTGTCACTGATGCCCCGGTAACCACACTCATTCTACCATGTTCTCCCCTCGCGCGCAAGGTAAAAAATCAATAAATATATGTAATAATTCATACAGCAAAATGTTGCCGAAAAACAAACCGGAGGCGACGGTACTCCCCGGTGCGGCGACAGCCGTCGGCGCGCGGCACCGGCGGCACGGTACACATACGTTACGATGCGGAAAGCGTCATTGACATTTCGTAAGATGTGCGCAGTGATCCGCTCCAAAACCGGTCGGATTTTTACGGTATATATCCGGTTTTCTTGGCAATTCTCCGGATTTTCTGTCGGAAAGTTTGTTTTACATATCTTCTCCGCAAAAGAAAACAGCGCGATACCTTGTATCGCGCTGTTTATGCAAAGCGGGGGGCGCGAGCCGACCTGACGAAGCCGGAAGTCGTGCGCCCGCCGACGAGCGGGTCTGTTTTTATGCCTCGGGGCTTTCCGCCGCGGCTTCCTCTGCCGCAAGGTGGTCACGGTAGGCACCGATGATGGCAGTCTCAATCTCCTCGCGGAATGCGGCATTGATCGGGTGCACCATATCACGGAAGGTGCCGTCGGGGTTTTTGCGGGAAGGCATCACAACAAAGTAGCGGTCTCTCGCATAAATGACCTTGACATCGTGCAGTGCCAGCTGGTCATCGAACGTCAGCGATACAACAGCGCGCAGGGGACCCTCGTCAAAGGTTTTTCTGATCTTGATATCTGTAATTTTCATGTCTCATTCTCCCGGTTGTTTTTATCTCTTGGAATGCATATAGTATAACGGACACCTGTGGACGATATTCAAATGATTATCGGAGAAGGTATGACCAAATTGCAAACAATTTGTGAAAGTGGCTTCCATGGAAAATACGAACCGCCCCTTTGAAGAAACACTGGCACTTGCCACGCGCGCTCGTAAGCTCTATTTCATCGGTATCTGCGGGGTCAGCATGGCAGGGCTCGCCGCCATGGCGACGGCGCGCGGCTGGCAGGTCGCCGGGTGCGACAGAGACTATTCCGGCGTGGCGGCACACGCACTCTTTCGCCTCGGGATCCGGGTCTCCCCGGAGAGCGACCCGCGCCCGGAGGGGGCAGAGGCGTTCGTCTACACCACCGCCATCCGGGAGAACTCCCCCGCCGTGCAATACGCGCGGGAAAAAGGACTGCCCCTGCTCTCGCGCGCCGATTTCCTCGCCGTGCTCATGGCGCCCGCACGCGTGCGCATCGCCATCGCCGGGATGCACGGCAAAAGCACCACGGTCGGTATGCTCGCGGCAATCCTCACGGCGGCGGGGCTCGACCCGACGGTCTCCTGCGGGGCGCCGCTCACCCCGGGCGGGAGCGCCTATCGGATCGGCGGGGGCGAGGTCTTCCTCGCTGAAGCCTGCGAATACCGGGACGCCTTTCTCGCCCTCGCGCCGACCCTCGCCGTCGTCACCAACATCGACCTCGACCACCCCGACTGGTTCCGCGACCTCGGAGCGGTCAAATCCTCGTTCCTCGCCTTTTTCGCAAAGTCGGAGCGCTCCGTCATCGGTGCGGACTGTGCGGCGCTCCGCGACATAGCGCCCGTCGGCGCCGTCGGCTTCGGTTACGGTCCCGCGGCGCTCTACCGCGGCGTAGATACGCCGGAGGGGCTCTGCGTCTTCCGTGGGGAGCAGGCACTCGGCACCGTCCCCCTCCCGATCCGCGGTCATTATAACCGAGAGAATGCACTCGCCGCCACCGCCGCGGCTGCGGAGCTGGGGATTCCCTTTCCTACGGTCAGGGACGCGCTCGCCTCGTTCCGCGGCATCGGGCGGCGCATGGAGACGGTCGGGCAGATGCGGGGCGCCACCGTCGTTCTGGACTACGCGCATCACCCGACCGAGATTGCGGCGTCGCTCACCGCCGCCGCGGAACGAACCCGTGAGGAGAGCGGACGCGTGCTCTGTCTCTTTCAGCCGCATACCTACACGCGCACGGCGGCGCTCTGGGAGGACTTCGCCGCCGCCCTCGCCCTCGCGGACGAGACGCTCCTGCTCGATATCTATGCGGCGCGGGAAGAGCCGCTCCCGGGCATCACCTCCGCCGCCCTCGCCTCCGTCTGCGGCGCCGATTACGCCCCCGACTTCGGTGCCGCCGCCGAATGGGCGGTCAGCCATGCCCGGGCGGGTGACCTCCTGCTCATCATGGGAGCGGGCGACATCGACCGCCTCGTCCGTTACCTGCCCCTCGGCGCCGACGCGGAAGAATAGTGCCGACAGCCCGGGGGGAGCGCCGCGATGCGGTGCATACAGAAAGGCAGCGCCACCGACATTTCCGTCGGTGGCGCTGCCGGTATCCTTGCGCTTCGGAGCGTTGCCCCGCGGCGCAGGAATGACAAAAGCGATGCTGCAAAGATGGATAGGGGAGCCGGAAAAACTCCGTCATCAGGCTTTCTTCAGCCCCTGCCGCGGGTCGCGGAGCGGGATGTGCCGGAGGGGCGTCAGCCCCAGCCCCGACACATAGTCACGCATCGCGCGGAGGTCGTCCTCCATCCCGAACACATCCGGCGAGTGGGCATCCAGCCCGAACACAACATCGTTCCCAACCTCGCGGACGAGCTCCCAGAACAGGCGGCGCGGGTAATGCCGTTTTTCACGGAAGCCGAGAAAATTGAACTCCACGGGGATGCCCATATCCCGGGCGCCGCGGAGGAGCCGCAGGTTTTCGCGCCGGTAATCCGCATCGTCGCCGGTAAACCGGAAAACGTCGGGATGAGCGAGGTAAGTATATGCCCCGGTCGCGAGCCCGGCAAGCACCTGGTCAACATAGGCGGCGAGGCGGACCGGGTCATCGGACGGAATGATGGTATGCAACCCCTCCCCGTCGTACTCATTCCCGATGAAGTGCTGCCCCATGATGAGATAATCCAGCGGATAGTCCGCCATAAAGGTCAGCGTGTCCCGAAAGAGCTCCGGGTAATATTCCATCTCTGCCCCGATCAGGAGCTCAATCTCCCCGGCATAAGCACGGCGGAGCTCCAGAATGCTGGTCACATATCCCTCAAAGGCATCAAGGCGCATCCGGAAAGGCAAAAAGTAGCCGGACGAGGCGGGAAACACCATCGGCGAGTGATCGGCGAAACCGAGGACACGGACCCCTGCGCGGATCGCCGCCTCGACGTATTCCCGGTCCTCTCCGCTCGCGTGCCCGCAGCGAAAGGTGTGCGTATGAAGATTTTCGGTCAGATTCATTTTCTCGCCACCCCGGTTTCCTTTGCTGCACGGACGACCGCCGCCGCAACGGCGGGTGCCACACGCGGATCGAGCGCGGACGGGATGATATTCGTCTCGGAGAGCTCTCCCGCAGGGATGAGCGCGGCGATTGCATACGAGGTCGCGACCTTCATCTCCTCATTGATCCTCGACGCGCGGCAGTCGAGCGCACCGCGGAAGATGCCGGGGAATGCAAGCACGTTGTTGATCTGGTTCGGGTAATCCGAGCGGCCCGTACCCACGATGCGCGCGCCGGCGGCGAGCGCCGCCTCCGGCAGAATTTCCGGGGTTGGGTTCGCCATGGGGAACACGATTGCGTCCTTTGCCATCGACGCCACCATCGCCGGGGAGACAACGCCGGGGGCGCTGACACCGATGAAGACGTCCGCGCCGCGCATCGCGTCGGCAAGGGTGCCGCGGAGCCCCTCACGGTTGGTGAGCTCCGCCATCTCCGCCTGTGCCGGGTTCATCCACGCCTCGCCCCGGGCGAGGATCCCCGCACGGTCCACCATGGTCAGGTGCGAGAGCCCGAGGTTCATAAGATGCCGCCCGATGGCGATGCCAGCACTGCCCGCGCCATTGATGACGCAGCGCACGCTGCCGATCTCCTTACCGACCACTTTAAGAGCGTTCATGAGTGCCGCCGCGACGACGATCGCCGTCCCGTGCTGGTCGTCATGGAAAACCGGGATGTCGCAGATCTCGGTGAGGCGCCGCTCCACCTCGAAGCAGCGCGGCGCGGCAATATCCTCGAGGTTGATCCCCCCGAAGGAGCCGGAGAGGAGATAGATGGTCCGTACCAACTCATCGACATCCTTGGTTTTGATGCAGAGCGGAAAGGCATCCACGTCGGCAAAGGTCTTGAAAAGCGCACACTTGCCCTCCATGACGGGCATCCCCGCCTCCGGCCCGATGTCGCCGAGCCCGAGGATGGCGGAGCCGTCGGTGATGACCGCCACGAGATTCTCACGACGGGTCAGAGCGTAGGATTCGTCAGGGTTGTCCCGTATTTTCAGGCACGCCTCTGCCACACCGGGGGTGTATGCGAGGGAGAGATCCTCCCGCGTTCTGACAGGGCACCGGGCGATGACCTCGATCTTTCCTTTCCATTCATAATGCTTTTTGAGCGATTCCTCACGAATTGACATAAAGCGCCTCCGTTTTTATTCCCCTGTATTGTAACACAGCGCGCGCACGGAAAACAAGAGCGAGCGGCGTTTTTTGCATTTTCTTTGACATATCCCCCGCGGCGTGCTACAATAAAGCCACCAATAGAAAAGGAGCCGGAACGATGGCAACGAGCACACCCATGACCCTGCCAAAGAGCGTCGGAGCGGCGCTCGAAAAGCTGCGCGGCGCCGGCTATGAAGCCTATATCGTCGGCGGCTCCGTGCGCGATGCCCTGCGCGGCGTCACGCCGCACGATTACGACATGACGACCTCTGCCACACCGGAGGAGGTGGAGGCGGTGTTTGCGGGCTGCCGCGTCGTGGAGACGGGGATCCGGCACGGCACCGTCACCGTCCTGCTGCAGGGAGAGCCGGTCGAGATCACCACCTACCGCGTGGACGGCGATTACCGCGACCATCGCCACCCGGACAGTGTCACCTTTACGCGGTCGCTGGAGGAGGATCTCGCGCGGCGCGACTTTACCATGAACGCCATCGCCTACGCCCCCGGAGTCGGCTACGTTGACCCGTTCGGCGGCAGAGAGGATATCGACGCCGGCATCATCCGCGCCGTCGGCGACCCTGCCCGCCGTTTCGAGGAGGACGCTCTGCGCATCCTGCGCGCCCTGCGCTTTGCCTCCGTCCTCGGCTTTACCGTCGAGGAAAAGACGGCAGAAGCCGCCGTGCAAAAGCAGGAGCTGCTCACGCGTGTCTCCGGTGAGCGGGTCCGCGAGGAGCTCCTGAAGCTGCTCGGGGGCAAAGCCGTCGCGGACGTGCTCCGCCGCTACGCCGGTATCCTCGCCGTCTGCCTGCCGGAAATCGCCCGCACGTTCGGCTGCCCGCAGCACACGCCCTATCATCTCTATGACGTATGGGAGCACACGGTGCGCGTCGTCGCGGCATTGCCGGAGGACCCGGTCCTGCGGCTCGCGGGGGTGTACCACGACGTCGGGAAACCGCTCACCCGCACGACCGACCACAGCGGACAGGACCATTTCTACGGGCACCCCGCCATCGGAGCGGAAGCGCTCGACCTGCGCATGAGAGAGCTCAAATCCGACCGCAGGAGCCGGGAGCGGGCGGTGCTGCTCGTCCGCCGGCACGATGAACGGTTTGAACCGAGCGACGCCCGGATCTTACGGCTCCTCTCCGAGATCGGGTATGAAAATTTCCTCTCCCTTTGCGACCTCCGCGCCGCTGACAACGCGGCGCAGAACGGCGGGAACCCCGCCGTCGCGGAGACTGCGAAACAGATCCGCGCGACGCGGGCGCGCGGGGAGGCGCTCGTCGCCGCCGGTGCCTGCTTCCGCATGGCGGACCTCGCCGTGAACGGGCGGGACCTGACCGCCGCGACCCGCTACCGCGGGCATGAGCTCGGTGACGCCCTGCACTGCCTGCTGGACGCCGTCATGAACGGCGCCGTGCCGAACGAGCGCGACGCCCTGCTCGCCTATCTCGCCGGGCACCCCCTCCCGTGACCACGGGTGCCGTAGTCTGCCCCTCCCTTGTACTGCCGTATCATCCCGTATCGCATAACGCCGTGCGCCGCGCGCACGGCGTTTTTTATGTTTAAGACAACCACCCCGGCGCATAGAATTAAGCAGTATCGGAAAAGGAGGGGCAGAATATGACGGTCACGTTCCGAAAGCTTCATGCCTGCGGCCGGGATTATCTCTGCCTCGGCGACACGCGGGAGACCGACCCAGCCGTGCTCGCGCGGCACCTCGCCTCCCCCGAGAGCGGCATCGGTGCCGACGGCATCCTGCTCCTGCGTGCAAGAGAGGAGGAGGACCCCGTCCTCTACTGCTTTTCCCCGTCCGGGGGGCAGATCCCCGCTCCGCGCGGCGCCCTGCTCGCGGGGGCAAAGTACCTCTACGACACGGCACAGGTCAATCTGACGGAATTCTGCCTGACGGAGCGGGGCACCCCGCACCGCATCCGTCTCGAAACACGCGGCGGTGCCGCCTGGGGGGTCACGGGTGAGGGCGGCTTCCCCACCCTCGACGCCGCCCGTTATTCCGCTACGCTGACGGGGCTCGTGCGTGATATGCCAATCACCGTCGGGGGCATCGACTGTCACCTCACGGTCGCCGGTATCGGCGGGATGCCCGTCGCGGTCCTAACAGGCAAGGCACATACGCCGCCGAAGCCGGGCAACCTGCTCCGCGTCTTTTCCGTCCCCGTAAGCGTCCTGTATGTCACGGATGACCCCCTCGAGCCGCGCGTGCTTTTGCGCAGCCGGGAGGCGGACGGGACCGTACTCGCATCGGCGGCGGTCGTCGCCGGGGCAATCTGCGGGCGGCTGGATTTCTGCACCCCGCACGCTATCGCCCTGCCGGGCGAGGCGTTCCAGATCACCGTCTCCCCGAACCTCCGGCTCACCGTCACATGGGAGGTATCGGAGTGCTTCCGCGGCACGACGGAGCTCTGACGACACACAGAAAAAGGCGGCGGCTCGGAGGAGCCGCCGCCTCCCGGAAACGGAACAGCGCAGAATCGGTTGGAAAGACCGGCTGCAAAAGGACTTGTTTTATCGCGTCTCGCGCCGGCGTGCGAGGTGCATGGCAAGGACGGCAGCAGCCGCCGAAAGAGCAGCACTGACAAGCGTCACCGCGAGGTGGAGCCCGAAATGATCGGCACCGCCCCGATAGGCGCCGCGCGCAAGTCGCACACCGTGCAAAAACGGCAATGCGGAGAAAACGCGCTCCAGCTTCGGCATGGTCTCCAGCGACATCCACACGCCGCCGAGCACGCCGGAGAGCGTGATGACGACCGAGACCAGCCCGGGTGCGGCGTTCTCCGAAAGGAGCGCGCCGAACAGGAGCCCCACCCCGATAAAGAACACGAGCGAGGGGAGCAGCGCGAGCGCCGACCGCAATACCCCGGCAAACGAAAGGGGCGTACCCGCGACGGCGCCGAGGACAGCCGCGAAGGAGAAGGTCAGGAGCATCTGCCCGAGACCGAGCGCAAAGAGGGGCAGCGCATACCCGACGAGAAAGTCTGCCGCCGTCATCGGCGTCGCATACAGACGCGTCAGGAAAGCGGTCGAACGGTCACGCGAGAGCAGGAGCGAGCCGAACAGCATCACAAACGAAAAGCCGAAATACGCGATGCCCGGCGCGAGCGTGTCGGCGCGGAAGATCTCCATATTGGCGCGCCCTGCCTCGGGCACGTTCGACCAGATGATAAAGAACATCAGCTGCATCCCCATAGGGGTCAGTAAGCAGAATATGTAGCTGAGCGGATCCCGCAGGAGCTCCCGCGTCACTCTGCCGCCGAAACAAAAGCCTCTCATGCCTCCACCTCCCCGCCGACAAGGCGGATGAACGCGTCTTCAAACTTTTCACAACCGGTCATCTTTTTGAGCCCGTCGGGTGTATCGACGGCGAGCAGGCGACCGCCCGCCATGACGCCGACACGGTCGGAGAGCGCCTCCGCCTCCTCTAGGTAGTGCGTCGTCAGCACGATGGTCTTCTCCCCGCGCAAACGTCCGATCAGATGCCAGAGCTCCCGCCGGGCAAGCACATCCAGCCCGAGCGTCGGCTCATCGAGATACAACACCTCCGGGTCGGAGGCGAGCGCGAGGGCAATCGACAGCCTGCGCTGGTACCCGCCCGAGAGCACCTTGGCGCGGCGCTCTGCCACATCCGAGAGTGAGAGCGCCTCAAGGAGCGCCTCCGTCCGTTCCCGTGCCCCGGCGGCGGTCGCGCCGAAAATACGGGTCATGAGCATCAGGTTCTCCCGCACGGTCAGTCCCTGCGCAATGGCGGTCTGCTGCGGCGAGATACCGCTCACGCGCTTGACCTCCCGGCTCTCCGTAAGCAGATCGTAACCGCACACGCGCGCCGTGCCGCCCGTCGGGCGGGCGAGCGTCGTCAGCATCCGTATGGTCGTCGTCTTCCCCGCTCCGTTAACCCCGAGGAGCGCGAACAGCTCCCCGCGGCGCACCGCGAGGTCGAGCCCCGCCACCGCCCGGACATCCCCGAACTGCTTGGCGAGCCCGTGCGTCTCAATGGCATATTCCGGAGTCGGCTCACTCATTGGTCATTGCCCTCCTCCGCCGTCAGGCGGGCGAGTGCCTCCGAATTCAGATTGACGATGGCGAGCCCCTGCTTTTCGTCCCCGAGGATGAGGAGCGTGTCGCCCGGGTGGATCCCCATGACCTCCCGCGCCTCTTTCGGGATGACGATCTGCCCGCGCTCGCCTACCTTCGCCGTACCGAATATATACTTACCGTCCGTACCCAGCATATTCTTTCTCCCTTTGTCATACACGCAATGATTTGTATGAAATTCATACAAATATGATTTTACATACTTAATAGCTTTTTGTCAATAGTCTCCGGCAAAGCGGTCTTTCAAGCAGATGCCGCATGGTGCCGAAAAAAGCACTTGCCACCGTGCCGATCATCCGTTATACTATATATGAGACACAGCGGAAAGGAACATAACCTATGAAACGCGCCGCGGGCGTACTTCTGCACATCACCTCCCTGCCGGGTGAATACGGCATCGGGGGCTTCGGGGATGAAGCCAAGCGCTTCATCGACCGGCTCTCGGACGGGGGCTTTACCTACTGGCAGGTCCTCCCCTTCTCCCAGCCGGACGAATTCTTCTCCCCTTACAAATCCTATTCCGCATTTGCGGGCAACTACTACCTCATCGACCTGCGCCCTCTGCAACGGGCGGGGCTCCTCACACGGGAGGAGCTGGACGGGGCACGGCAGAAAACGCCCTACTCCTGTGAGCTCCGCCGGCTCGAGGCAGAGCGGCTCGACCTGCTCTTTCGCGCCGCGGGGCGCGTCAAGGCGCGCGGCGCCGTGGCAGATTTCCTCGCCGCCCACCCCGAGATTGCGGCATACTGCCGCTACATGACGCTGCGCCGCAAGAACGGCAACACCGCCTGGTGTGACTGGCGCGACCTCGACCCCGACGGGGAAGAGCTGTTCGCCTGGGGCTTTATTCAGTATGAATTTTTCCGCCAGTGGGCGGAGGTGCGTGCCTACGCGCACGATAAAGGAATCCGCATCATCGGGGACGTCCCGATGTACGTCTCCTACGACAGCGCCGACGTCTTCACACACCCGCACCTGTTCGACCTCGACACAAAGGGACACCCGAAGCACGTCGCGGGCGTGCCGCCCGACTATTTTGCCAAGGACGGGCAGCTCTGGGGCAATCCGCTCTACCGCTGGGACGAGATGGCAAAGGACGGCTACGCCTGGTGGCGCGCCCGCATCAGCGCCCTGTTCGACTGGTTTGACGGCGTGCGGATCGACCACTTCCGCGCTCTGGAAAGCTACTGGGAGGTGCCAGCGGACGCAAAGACCGCCAAAGAGGGCAAATGGAAGCCGGGACCTGGAAAGCCCTTCATCCGCGCACTCCGTGAGGCGGCAGGAGAACGACTGCTCATCGCGGAGGATCTCGGCGACGTCACGGACGACGTGCGGGAGCTCATCCGTTACAGCGGCTTCCCCGGTATGGGGGTCTTCCAGTTCGCGTTCTTCGGTGACCCGAAATCGCCGCACCTGCCCTATAACTATCCCGAGAACCTCGTCGCCTACACCGGCACGCACGACAACAATACGCTCCTCGGCTATATGTGGGAGCAGGACGAGGCGACGCGACGCCGCATCCTTGCCTACTGCAATTACGAGGGGGACAAATGGGACGCCTGCTACGACCATGTGCTGAAGACTATGCTCGCCTCGCACGCGGGGCTCGTCATCTTCCCGCTCCAGGACCTGCTCCGTTTCGGCTCCGACTGCCGCATGAATACCCCGGGGCGCGCAGAGGGCAACTGGGCATGGCGTACAACCGAGCAGCAGCTCACGGGGATTGACTGGCGCCGCCTGCACGACTGGATGGAGCTGTACGGACGAATTTAGTTATTTTGAACAAAATAATTTATGCGTTTTTGTGTAATTCGTCTGTTTGACACTTGTTTTCCGGCAAAGATTGACATATACTAAAGGTGAAAAAAGAGAGAAAGGAGAAATTGCATATGTGTCCGGATATGAAACTGCATGATATCGATGTAGCGGAGTTTATTCGCACGGTGGAAAAATGCAAGGGAGATGTGTACCTGAAAACCAAGGAGGGCGATTGCTTCAATCTGAAGTCCCGTCTCTCCGCCATCGTCGGTTTGACTGCCCTGATCAAAGGCGGCATCATCGCCGAAGCGACGCTTCAGTGTGAGCTGCCCGAGGATGAAACCAAACTTTTCCGCTTCAATCTTTTCCGCGAAGTGCCGAAAGATTGAACCGCTGTCGTATCGAAGCGAGGCGTTGCCAAAAAAAGCCGGCAACGCCTCGTTTTTGTGCGCCTCCCGGCGGGCGTGCTCGTCGGCGGGCAACCGCACTGAACGCCCCCCTGCCGCCCGGAGCTGCCCGTGCCGTCTCCCTCCGATACAAAAAGCCCGCCCCCGGCTCGTCCGGGGCGGGCTTTTTGCTTATACCGTTCGGACAGCTTCCGACTGCCCGGTGTCTTTTACTTAACCTCGATGAGCGACTCGTCCCACATGGACGGTGCCTCGTAGCCGAGGAGGTTCACCGTCGTCGCGGCGATGTCGGAGAGCCCGAAGGTGGGCTTCTGCGCCTTGACGGTGTAGGCACCCGAGGTGAAGTTATCATAGATGATGCAGGGGACGGGGTTGAGGGTGTGCGAGGTCTTGGCGACCGGGTGACCGTTCTTCATCTTCGGTTCCTTGGTCTTCTTATCCAGCTCGTACATCTCGTCCGCGTTGCCGTGGTCGGCGGTGATGATGGCGGCGCCGTGCAGCTCATCCACGACGGCGAGGAGACGCGCCAGCTGGAGGTCCAGCGCCTCCATGGAGCACTCGGTCGCGAGGAAGGAGCCCGTGTGCCCGACCATATCCCCGTTCGGGAAGTTGACGCGCAGGTAGCGATACTTGCCGCTGCGCAGGCACTCGATGAGCTTATCGGTGATCTCGGCGCACTTCATCCACGGTCTCTGCTCGAAAGGCACGACGTCGGAGGGCACCTCGATATAGGTCTCCAGCTCCTCGGAGAACTTGCCGGAACGGTTGCCGTTCCAGAAATACGTCACATGACCGAACTTCTGCGTTTCGGAGATGGCGAGCTCCGGCACACCCGTACCGACCAGATATTCGCTCTGGGTATTGGTGATCTCGGGCGGGTTGACGAGGTAACGGCTCGGCACATGGAGGTCGCCGTCATATTCCAGCATACCGGCATACTTGACAGCCGGTACGCGGACGCGGTCAAACTTACTGAAGTCTGCGCCGCCCTCAAACGCCTTGGAGATCTCGATCGCGCGGTCACCGCGGAAGTTGTAGAACACGACGGAGTCGCCGTCCTCGACGGTGCCGACCGGCTTCCCGTCCTTCGCGATCACGAACGGGGGCAGATCCTGGTCGATCACCTTATACTCGTTCCGGTAGGTCTCGATCGCCTCTGCGGCGCTCGCGAACGTGCGCCCCTCGCCGAGCACATGCGTCTTCCACCCGAGCTCGACCATGCCCCAGTTGGCTTCGTAGCGGTCCATCGTGATCTGCATCCGTCCGCCGCCGGAGGCAATGCAGATATCGAAATCGGGCGCGCGGAGCCCCGCCATGAAGTCCTCAAACGGCAGGACATAATCGAGAGCGCTGGTCTCGCCGACATCGCGGCCGTCGAGGAGGATGTGGACACGCACGCGGTGCACGCCGTCCGCCTTGGCACGCAGGATGAGCGCCTTCAGATGGTCGATGTGCGAGTGTACATTCCCGTCCGAGAAGAGCCCGAGGAAATGCAGGGTGCTGTTATGCTCCTTCACATTCCCGACGATCTCACCCCAGGCACTGCTCTCGAAGATCTTACCGCTCTCGATGGACTGGGAAACGAGCTTCGCCCCCTGAGCGAAGACCTGCCCCGCGCCGATGGCGTTATGCCCGACCTCGGAGTTACCCATGTCGTCATCGCTCGGGAGCCCGACCGCGGTGCCGTGCGCACGCAGGGCGACCATCGGGTAATCCCGCATCAGGCGATCCAGCGTCGGCGTATGAGCGGCGGCGACGGCGTTTGCCGCGTTCGCAGGCGCGAGCCCCACGCCGTCCATGACGATGGTGAGAAGGGGGCCCTCCACACCCTTAAAGTTTTTCAAAGGTACCAGTTTTTTGTCCATTTATCGTTACCTCACATTTAAAATTTTGATTGGCAAGTGTATCAGACATCCGCGTCCGCACGGTAGCGGGCGCCGTTCTCCGCGATGAACTGCTTGCGCTCCTGGAGCGCGTCACCGAGGAGGGTGTCGAACATCCGCGCCGTCTCCTGCGCGTCGGCAGGGGTCACGGCGATGAGTCGACGGGTCGCGGGGTTCATAGTCGTCTGCCACATCATCTCCGGCTCGTTTTCACCCAACCCCTTGGAGCGCTGGAGCGTGTAGCGGCGGTCGCCGAGCTGGCGCAGGATCTCCGCCTTCTCAGGCTCATTGTACGCGAAATACGTCTCGTCCCCGCAGGTGATCTCAAACAGCGGAGACTCCGCGATGAACACCTTTTCCCGCGCGAGGAGCGTCGGAAGCAGGCGATAGAAAAGCGTCAGGAGCAGCGTGCGGATCTGGAAGCCGTCTTCATCCGCATCCGTACAAAGGATAATCTTCGACCACCGCAGGGCATCCGGATTGAACGGGCAGATATCCCCCTTGATGAGCTTACGGTCGAGCTCCACCCCGCAACCGATGACGCGGAGCAGATCGACGATGATCGGGCTCTCGAAAATGCGGTCATAGGAAGCCTTCAGGCAGTTCAGCGTTTTACCGCGCACCGGGATGATTGCCTGGAAGTCTGCGTTTCTGCCGAGCTTACAGGACGTCAGAGCAGAGTCGCCCTCCACGATATACAGCTCCCGCAGGCTCGGGTCCTTCGACCGGCAGGCGACAAACTTCTCGACGCGGGACAGGGCAGAATCACCCGAGCCGCCCGCGAGCTTTTTCTTGATGTCAATGACCGTGACCTCTGCCCGCTCGCGCGCCCGCTTATTGACAAGCACGGCGTTCGCAAACTGTGCAGCGGCAGGGTTCTCGGTGAAATAGTAATCCAGCTGCTGCTTCATGAAATCGGTCAGGGCGCGCTGGATAAAGGCGTTGCTGATCGCCTTCTTGGTCTGGTTCTCGTACGAGGTCACCGTGGACGCCGAGCTGATGACGATAAAGAGGCAATCCGCAATATCGGCGAAGGTCACCTTGGACTCGTTCTTGTTATATTTGTTCTGCGCCCGGAGGTACTTGTCCACCGCATAGGTAAAGGCGAGCCGGGTCGCCTTATCGGGCGAGCCGCCGTATTCCAGGTAGCTCGAATTGTGGAAATATTCCGCTCTGCCGTTGCGCTGCATGGGGCAGAACGCGATGTCCGCCCGGACGGTGTACTCCTCGCGGTCGTCGGAGTCTCTGCCCCGCTGGTCTGTCATATGCCAGAAGACGGGCGAGCCCATGGAGTCCACCCCCGCCATCTCCTCGGCGTACTGGGCGACCCCGCGCTCATAATAGTATTCCGTCTCATCAAACTTTCCGTTCTCGTTTTCGGCGCGGAAGACGAATCGCACACCCGCGTTGACGACCGCCTGGCGGCGCAGCGTCGCATCATAGAATTCCAGCGGAATGCAGACGTCGGTGAAGACCTGTTTATCGGGCTTCCACCGGATGATGGTGCCCTGCTTTTTCTTCTCTCTCGCGTCGTACGGTCGCACACGCAGCTCCCCCTGCGGCTCGCCGAACGCAAAATCAATCTCGGACACCTCACGTTTCTTCGGAGAATAGGAGGCGACCGTCATATATTCGGAGCAATACTGCGTCGCGCAGGCGCCGAGCCCGTTCAGTCCCAGCGAGAATTTATAGGCGGCATCCGCCGAGTTGGTATCATACTTACCGCCGGCATACAACTCGCAGAACACGAGCTCCCAGTTCCAGCGCCCCTCTTTCTCGTTATACCCGAGCGGCACGCCGCGCCCGAAGTCCTCGACCTCGATGGAGTGGTCACGGAAAGCGGTGACGATGATTCTGTCACCGTAGCCGGCACGCGCCTCATCCGCCGAGTTGGCAAGGATTTCAAAGAACGAATGCTCGCACCCATCCAGCCCGTCCGAGCCGAAAATGACGGACGGACGCTTTCTGACACGATCGGCGCCCTTGAGCGACGTAATGCTCTGGTCACCGTACTCTTCAGCTTTCCTGGTGCTTTTTTTTGCTTCTGCCATGCCGTCACTCTCACTTCCCGTATCCTGGTTTTGCCCGCGCCGGGCGGGTCTCTTTCACAACTTTATATTTTATCATACTTTACTAATTTGTCAAGAGGGTGCGCGCGCGGGCACACACCTTGATTTTCCCGCACGACTGTGCTATCATATAGGTGACGGAGGACCCCGCCCGCGGCGCCTCCGATTACGGGTAACAAGGAGGTTTACGATGGATTATCGTTGCAAAAAGCACGCGGTACGCTGTGAGGACTGCGAGTTCTACCGGTATGACGAAGAGCTGGACCTCTACTCCTGTGAGCAGAACCTCGATCAGGACGAGGTGGAACACCTCTCCTACGGCGGCTCGCGCGAGTGCCCCTACTTCCGTTTCTACGACGAATACCAATCCACCCGGCGGCAGATCTGACGCCACGAAATGCGGGGAGGAGCCGGTTTTTCCGGCTTCTCCCCGTCTCTGAAATGTAAAACCCCCGGCAGGAAACTGCCGGGGGCATTTTTCGGTATTCCGTGTGGTGTTCGTTCTGTTGTGCCGTTATTTCGTGCGGTTCTCGGTGTGTGCGAAGCCGAGGGTCGCCAGCGCCGGTCGCTTGAAGCGGGCACCGCCGAAGACACCGGTGCGCGAGGTGTGCGCGATGTCCCGCAGGAGCTGTGCCACGCAGCGCTGCGCCTCACGCGCGTGCGTGCGGTCGATGCCGCCCGTCAGCACAAGGTGAATCGGTTGCAGGAACCCGATGCTCTCGGCATAGGCAGCGAGCATACCGAGCACATGCTGCGTCTCCTCCCGGACCGAGAATCTGCGGTCGGCGTAAGGCAGACGGTTGCGCGCGACATAGGCGACCTGCCCGCCGATCATGAGCTCTGCGACCACTGCGTTCGGCAGATAGAAAACGCATATCTGGTTCTTCTCACGGACCATCTTCTTATTGAGTTGCAGATAGCGTGTGAGGGCGCCGACCAGGGACGATGCCCCGGACACCGTAACGCCCGCGCGCCGGAAGGCGGCGGCGAGGGTGCCGCAGGCGGCGTTATCCAGCATGGAGACGAGCATACGGTCCGTCCCCACCGTCTTGTTCTCCGACATTTTGAAGAACAGATATTTTGCATTTTCGCCGTACGGGTTCTGCGGGAAGATCTCGGCGGCGGCGCGGTTCAGCGTCTCGAGCGGCACCGGGCGCGTGTCGAAGATCTGGTCCGTCTCAAAGCCGTCGCAGACGACGAGCTGCAGTTTCCGCTTCGGCAGACCGTACTTGCGGTAGGTGCGGCGGATGGCGCTGCACAGCCCGCTGAAATCGAACACCCTGCCGTTGGTCATGCAGTTCTGCGACCCGGCGACGGGATAACAGATGTCGTCGAGCAGGATCCGGAGGCTGCTGCCGAACACGAAAGCCATCCCGTTCGGCGCCACGGGCGGCGACTTGAGAACGGTGTTTGCCTCCGTGACGTCCCCTGCGGCGATGCCGAGATACTGCGGCTCACACGGCAGATAGGTCCCCGTAACGGTGAGCGCGCACGGCGGCATCTTCTCGGGTTCATCCTGCCAGCCGTTGAAGGTCAGCCCGTGGATCTCCGGTCCGCTGATGAGCCCCAGCGGCGTACCGCAGTCGGTCATGGCGTCATAGATGGTCGTACCGCCCGCGATATAGGTCAGGCGGAATTTCTCCGGAATCATGCGCCCCGTGACCTCTACGTCATCCGCGGGCATGACAGCCGGGATCTTGCTCCAGCCGCTGAAATGGAAGCCGTCCCTCTCCGGCGGGTCTGCGGGGTAAATGGTATCTCCCTCGTTGTAGCCGTCCTCGTGGTACAGCTCTCCGTCCAGACGGTAAAACACCTTGAAGGTGTCCGTCACGAAGCCGCCGATGTACACGACGTCCTGTCCCGGCATGATGCCGGTAAAGCCGTTCCAGCCTTGGAAAGCGAAGCCGCTGCGGTGCGGCACCTCCGGCGGGATGAGCGTTTCACCCTTGCGCGACACGCCCTCGGCGAGCACATCTCCCTCAAGAACAAAGGAATAGTGACCGTACGCCTCGCTGTACTCCGCAACGCAGGTGAAATCGTAGTCCGGCATGGTATCCGTGAAGTTGCGCCAACGGACAAAGGTCTCGTGCTCGTGCTCCGGCGCCTCGGGGGGCGTGATCTTCGCCCCGGCGTCGTAGGTATCGATGTGATAGATAATCCCGCCGACCTTGTAGGTTACCGTATGCGAGCGTTCCTCATATTCACCGGTGACGATGAGCTCGTGCTCCGGCATGAACTCGGGCAGGTTCTTCCACCCCGAGAAGACGAAGCCCTCGCGCGGCGGCGCCTCGGGGGGCGTGATACGGCTCCCGAGCTCCACATCGCGGAACGAGACGAGGCTCCCGTCGATCAGGTACGAAATACGGAACAGCTGCCCCTGGTAGCGGGCGCTGACCATGAGATCATGCGCGGGCATGGCAGGGGGGAGCCCCTCCCACGCGCGGAATTCGTAATGTGCGCGCACGGGGGCGGCGGGCGGCAGGATCTGTGCGCCGAAGGCGTATTCCTGCTTTGCCAGCACCTCACCGCCGGACACATAGGTCACGACGTATTTCTGCTGGCAATAGGTGCCGTATGCCGTGAAATTGTAGGGGGGCATCACGCTGACGTAGTTACGCCAGCCGTCGAAACGGTAGCCGTCCTTCTCCGGTACCTCCGGATTCGGGGTCGGCGCCCCTGCGGGGACGTCCGCCTCCGTAAAGAGACGGTTCTCAAGCATAAAGGTCACATGATAGGTGCGTGTCGCGAAGTTTGCCTCCACCGAGAGGTTCTCCGCCGGCATCACCTCGGGCAGCCCCTCCCATGCGCGGAAGACGCCATCCTGCTTCGGCACCTCGATGCGCGGCTGGATCGCCTCGCCGAGGTGGTACGTCTCCTCACCGAGGAGCACGCCCTTGGAATAGTACCGCACCGTATAGGGGATCGCGATATGACCGCCGTGCACCTCCGTGCGCCCCTCGGGATAGGTCTCGGGGATCTTATCCCAGGTGAATGCCTCACCGGGCTCGGACGGGACGTCGGGCAGAACGACCGGGTCCCCGACGCGCGCGCGGCGCGTCTCCGTCTCCACGCCGTCGACATAGACGGACATGATACATACGGTGTCGGCATAGCCGCCGTCCAGCGTGACATCCCGGTCCGGCATGGTCGTGAGCGTTTCCGACCACCCCATGAACGGATACTTCTCATCCTTGGCAAGCGGTACCTCGGGCGGGGTGAGCGGCGCCTCAAAGGGCAGGGTCTCCTCTGCGACGGTCTCGCCGTCCACGCGCCAGGTCGCCCGGTAGGAATTGCGGGCAAAGCTCCCGTAAATGTCCAGGTCGTGCGCCGGCATGGTCTTCGGCACATCCTGCCACCCCGTGAAAGTAAAGCCGCTGCGCGGTGCGACGGCGGGACAGGAGATCTCGCCGCCCTCGTCGAGCGACATGGAGTACAGCACTTCCCCGTCCGCGATAAACTGCAGGCGGTAGTGGAGCAGGCGCACGCGCGCCTCGATCCGCAGATCCCGCTCCGGCATCACATCGGGATAGTCCTCCCACCCGAGGAATTCGTATTCCTCACGGCGCGGGGGCGTGGGTGCCAGGAGCGGCGCACCCGCCGCCACACGGCTGCGGTTGATGACCTCGCCGCGCACCGCCCAGGTGAGCGTATAAGCCGCCTGCTTGCCGTAAGTGCCGGTGAAGGTGGTGACCCCTGTCCTTGGGTCGAGCTTCATCGCATCCCAGCCGCCGAACGGCACGCCGTCCCGCGGGGGCGGCACCGGCATCGTCAGCGCATCGCCCTCTCCGGGCGTTTCCTCGGCGTAGATCTCGCCGTCGATCATGAAAATGTATTTTGCCTGGACCGCCGCATACACCGCCTCCAGGTCCAGATCCCCGGACGGCATGGCGGCGGGAGCATCCTGCCAGCCGCAGAAGGCATAACCGCTCTTTGACGGCACCTCCACGTCCTGCGGGATCGGTGCCCCGGCGGGCAGCTCCACCCGTGCGAGCATCCTGCCGTCCGCGCGGAAGGTCAGGCTGTAAAGGCGGGGCGTCACCGTCCCGTGCACCGCCAGATCCCGCGCGGGCATGGTCTCGGGCAGGGAGTCCCAGCCGCTGAACAGCATATCGTCCCCGCACTCCGGCGTCGGCGCCGCGACGCTCTCGCCGAACGGGTAATACACCGTGCGGTACAGCTCCTCCCCGAGGAAGTAATCGATCTTGTAGCGCGCCGGGTACATGGAGGCGACGACCGTCACATCCTGTGCCGGCATCTTCGCCGGCAGCTTACGCCAGCCACTGAAATAATACCCCTCCCTCTGGGGCTTTACCTTTTTATCGACGGGGGCGCCGACCGGGAGCTGCTGCTCGAGGAACACCTCGCCGTCCACGACCATCGAGAGCGTATAGAGCTTTTCGGAAAAGCTGCCGCAGATAGTCAGGTCCCGTGCAGGCATCGTCTCCGGGATCTCGCCCCAGCCGCTGAACACATAATTGCGCCTGGACGGCGGGTCGAGCTGCGGCACCGGGGCGCCGTATGCCACGGAGAACGGGAAACGCACGGCATCGTCGATGATGTACGTCACGCGGTAAGTGCGCGGCGTGAAGATGGCTTCGTAAGTGGTGTTTTCATACGGGGCGGTGCCTGTAAAACCTGCCCATCCGCCGAATTCATACCCCTCTTTCTCCGGAGCGGGCGGCGCTTTCAGGGGCGTACCGGCTGCCTGCTCGGAGACGCCGTACTGCTCCACGCCGCAGACGAACACGACGCGATAGGTATTCTCGACAAAATGCCCGTCCAGCACCAGGTCATGCCCCGGCATACGCGAGGGGACCTCGCCCCAGCCGCCGAAGGTACAGCCGGGCTTCGTGGGCTTCGGCAGCCCGGTCAGGCGCGTCCCCTTCTCCACCATCTCGGCATAGCAGGGCACCCCGTCGATACAGTAGGTCAGGCGCCGGAGGCACACCTCATTGCTTTTTTCCGCCATCGGTTACGCCTCCTGTGCCTCGTCAAACACGGCATCCACCGAGAGATCCCGGTCGGGCATGACGGCAGGCAGCCCCACCCACTCACGGAACACATATCCGCGCTTGATCGGTGCGTCGGGCGGGACGATCGCGTCCCCCTCCGGCAGGGTCTCCCAGGCAAACTTCTTGCCGTCTACCATAAAGCTGATCTTGTATTTCCGCTGATAGAACTTACCCTCGATGGTCACGTCCTCGTCAGGCATGGTCTTGGGCAGCCCGCGCCAGCCGCTGAAGACATAGCCCGTGCGCGGCGGGACGACTGCGGGCTTTATCTCGGTGCCGAACGGCAATACCGCCGTCTCGAACGGCTCACCCTCCAGCACATAGGTCAGCGTGTGCGAATTCAGGCGGAAACCGCCGCGGAACGTCAGATCCCGCGCAGGCATCGTCGCCGGGATCTCGCCCCAGCCGCTGAACGTATGGTTATCCCACTCGGGCGCGACAACGAAGTCGAGCGGCGCGCCGAACTCGACCGAGCGCTCAAACGTCATGTCATCGTCCAGAATAAAGGTGAGGCGGTAACGGTTGATCTTGAAGCTGCCGCGCAGGGTGAGATTGGATTTGGGCATCTTCTTGTACTTCTTCACCCAGCCGCTGAAGGTATAGCCCTCCCGCTCCGGCAGGGGGAGCGCGGTCAGATCCGCCCCGCTCGGGAGCTCATAGGTCTGCCAGGTGGCATCATCCACGATCTCCGTCAGGGTAAAAGAATCCGGCGCGTACACGGCGCGCACCTCGATATCCCCCGCAGGCATCGTCTCCGGGAGCCCCTCCCACGAGACGAAATCAAAGCCCTCCCGCTCGGGGGGTGTGGGCGGGGTCAGCCGCTCCCCCTCGCGCACTTCCTGCTTTTCAAAAAGGTCTCCGTCGATTTTATACGAAACGGTGCTCATTACCGGTTCCTCCCCGCCCGCGGGCGTTATTTTTCTTGATGATACAAGTATAACATTCCTTTCCGTCCATTGCAACAGCAAAAATGCTCGGTTTTGATTTTTTCGGGGCAAAAAAGCGAGTTTTTTCTTTGGTTTTCACAAAAACCCCCCGCCCGGCGCATGAAAAATGGTTGCTCTCGCCGCGTTACCCCCCTGCGGCGGTGCCCGGCGATGCCAACCGGGCGCCCCTGCCCCCACGCGCGCCCCGCGATACGCCCCCGCCGCCCTTTCACCCCCTTTTCAACGCCCCCGCATTGTGCTACAATAAAGAAAAGGAAAGGATCAGACGATGGATACACCGAAATTCACACGGGTCGCCACCATCCCGGGCACCCCGCACTATGAAGCCCTGACGGAAAGAGAACAGCCGCTCTACGAACGCGACTCCTTACGCGACTGCTTTTACCGCGACTACACCCGCATCCTGCACGCGTCGGCGTTCCGCCGGCTGAAGCACAAGACGCAGGTCTTCCCTCATGTGGAGAACGACCATATCTGCACGCGCATGGAGCACGTTCTGCACGTGGAGTCGGTCAGCACCACGATCGCAGAGCGACTGGGGCTGAACGTCCACCTGACGCGCGCCATCGCCCTCGGGCACGACCTCGGGCATCCCCCCTTCGGGCATCGCGGAGAGCAGATCCTCGACCGCCTCTCGCGGGAGGCGCTGGGCACCGGCTTCTGGCATGAAAAGAACGGACTGCATTTCGTGGACGACATCGAGCTCCTGGAGGACCCCTACCGCGTAGAGCACAACCTTGCCCTGACCTACGCCGTGCGCGACGGTATCATCTCGCACTGCGGCGAGGTGGACGAGAACGGTCTGCACCCCAGGGACGCCCTCTGCGACCTTGCGGACTTCGACCGCCCCGGCGCCATGCAGAGCGCGACCTGGGAGGGCTGCGTCGTCAAGATGGCGGACAAGATCGCCTACATCGGGCGGGACATCGAGGATGCCGACGCGCTCGGTATGCTCGGGGCGGAGGGGCGCGAGGCGCTCGGCGCCCTGCAGCGCGAGTTCCGCATCGACGCGCTGAACACCACCGGCATCATGCACGAGATGATCTGCGACATCTGCGAGAGCTCCTCCCCGGACAGGGGCATCTACCTCTCCCCCCGCGCGGCAGAGCTCATGGAGCGCACCAAGGAGCTCAACTACCGCTATATCTACCGGAACCCGCGCTTTGAGCCTTTCCTGCGTTATTCCGACCTCGTCCTCTCCGAGGTTTTCCGCGCCCTTGCGGACGCCTATACCGGTGAGCCGTACCTCGCCGCCGCCCCCGCACAGGCAGAGCGGATGCCGACGCTGTTCGGCGGGTTTACCAAATTCGTCGCCCCTTACCTCGATCTCCCGCGGGAGGGCTACGCCAACCGCAAGATCTACGGGGACCTGACCGACCGCTGCCGGTATCTCGGGGCGGTGCTCGACTACATCTCCGGGATGACGGACACCTACCTCGTCCGCGCCTACGGCGAGCTCGTCAGCTTCTGACAGCGCCATCGAGGAATCCCTCCCCATCACACCAATTAAGACAGCGCACGCCGCGGTTCTTCACCGCGGCGTGCGCTTATTATACCTTATTGTATTATCAGGGAGAAAACGGATGCCTTTGGGATTACCCGGGATGTGCCGCACCGGGTGCCCGCCGGGCGCTCACCGGTCGGAGCCCCCGAAAGGGCGCATAGCGGCGTCCGCGGGGCGGTCAGGCGTTTGCCACCGGCGCCGGCTCCGCGCGGCGGGCGATAAAGCCAGCGAGCCAGTATTTCGTGTACCCGTAGAGGTCGTCGAGCGTGGTATCGGAATAGTCGCGGCAATACCGCACATATTCGCAGAGCAGACCGTCGAGAAACAGGTTGATCTCCAGCTCGAGGTACTGCCGGTTGCGGATACGGGGGTCGGCGTAGCTCAACTCGAGGAATTTCGCCGACGCGATGGCGGTCAGCTTCTTCGCCGCGAAGATGAGGTCATTCGAGCGGCAGAGCAGTTTATAGTTCTCGTCGTTCTGGCGGATGTAGGCGAACACGGTATCGACGAACTGCTCGGGTCCCTTCTGCATGAGCAGGCGCGCGTTATCGAAGAAGACGTCGATGAGCTCGTTTTCATAATCCTCCGCTACACCGTAAATATCGTCATAATGCGCGTAAAAGGTACCGCGGCTGATCTCCGCGCGCTGGCAGAGCTCCGAAACGGAGATCTTACCGAGCTCCTTCTTCTCCGACAGCATTTCGGCAAAGATTTTTTTAATATTCTTAACGGTTTTTTTGGAGGAATTATTAAGATTTTTCGCTTTCATGTGTGACTTTCAGACAGAAAACTGAACATTGTATAGATTTTAACACTGCTCATTTTTCTGTGCTTTCCTTTCCGTTCCGGTTCCATTATAATCGGCTCATGCAAAAAAGTCAACAGTGTTCATATCCGTTCACTGTCAAAATCAGAAAGGAGCAACTATGCATACCATAGAAGTCTCGCACCTGACAAAAGACTACGGCTTCGGCAGAGGCGTATTCGACGTCAGCCTGCACGTGGACACGGGCGAAGTGTTCGGCTTCCTCGGACCGAACGGCGCCGGGAAATCCACGACCATCCGTCACCTCATGGGCTTCTCCAGACCGGGGAGCGGTGAAACGAAGATCCTCGGGAAAGACACCTTTGACCGCTACTTCGAAATTTTACAGCACGTCGGCTACATCCCAGGGGAAATCGCGCTGCCCGCGGGTCTCAACGGCTGGGAATTCATCCGCATGATGCAGAACCTGCAGAAAATCCATAACGAGGAACGCCTCCGTGAGATGCTCGACCTGTTCGAGCTCGAGGACAAGGTCCTCTCGGGAGAAACCAAGCGCATGAGCCTCGGCGTCAAGCGGAAGCTCGCCGTCGTCTCGGCGTTCATGTCCGACCCGGACGTCCTCATCCTCGACGAGCCGACGAGCGGCCTCGACCCCGTGATGCAGGAGACCTTCATCGACCTCATCCACCGCGAAAAGGAACGCGGAAAGACCATCCTCCTCTCGAGCCACATCTTCTCGGAGATCGACTCGACCTGCGACCGCATCGCCATCATCCGGGACGGCAAGATCGTCTCCGAATTCGTGGCGAACGACCTCAAGCACGCCTCCCGCAAATATTACAATATCACGTTCGGGAGCGAGGCAGCAAAGGACGCCTTCCTCCTCCTCGGGAAATCCATCCCCTCCCTCTCGCTCACAAAGAGCGATGGGGCGGACGCCGAGCTCTCGGTCGAGGACGCTGACCTCAATACCCTCATCGCGCTGCTTGCGGACGCGGATGTGCGCTCCTTCAGTAACAAGCGCGAGACGCTGGAAGATTACTTTATGAAGTTCTACCGCGAGGACAAAGATTTCGGAGGGGCGCTGTCATGAATGTCATTGAACTCAACAACCTGACCAAAGACTACGGTGAGGGGCGGGGCGTCTTCGACCTAAACCTCGCCATCCGGGAGGGCGAGATGGTCGGCTACGTCGGCACGAACGGCAGCGGCAAGACCACCACCATCCGTCAGATCATGGGCTTTCTTAAACCGACGTCCGGTACGGCGTGCGTCAACGGACTTGACGCATGGACGCATTCGAGTGAGATCGTAAAGAACGTCGGCTATGTCCCCGGGGAGATTGCCTTCCCCGATCTCAAAACGGGCATCGATTTCCTCAAGTGCCAGGCGGAATTCCTCGGGCTCACCGATATGCGCTATGCCAACACCCTGATTGAGCGGTTGCAGCTCGACCCGCGCGCCAACCTCAAGCGGATGAGCAAAGGCATGAAGCAGAAAACCGCCCTCGTCGCGGCACTCATGAACGACGCGCCGATCATCCTGCTCGACGAGCCGACGACGGGGCTCGACCCGCTCATGCGGGCGACCTTCCTTGACATTATCAAGGAAGAACACCGGCGCGGCAAGACCATCTTCATGAGCAGTCACAGCTTTGAAGAACTCGAGACCACCTGCGACCGCGTGGCACTCATCAGCGACGGACGCATCGTCGACGTCTGCTCTGTGGAAGCCATCACGCACCGGCCCCAAAAGGAATTCAAGATTGAATTCACGGAGGAGGCGGATTACCGCCGCTTCGGCGAGGAGGGATACGAGATCATCCGCCGGCAGGAGGGCTACCACCAGGTGACCATCCGGCTGAACGCGACGGACACGCCGCGCCTGCTCCAAACGCTGAAAAACTACCAGGTCAAATTCATTTCCGAGCTGCCCTACACGCTCGAACGCCACTTCAAACAGATCCTATTTACCGAAAAGGAGAAAGCAAATCATGTTCAGTAAGGCATTATTCAAACAATCGTGCAAGGCAAACGGCACGATGTGGGGGATCATTACCGCGGCTGTCTGCTTCATGCTCGCCTGCGTCATGCTCATCTCGGGCGGCGGCAGCATCGGCGAGGTCAAGAACTCGGTGCAGGACACCATCATCCGCAAAGAGATTGATGCGCAGATGGAAACGCGCGCCATCAATTACTTCCTGAACGCCTCCGACGGGCTCGCGGAATTTGACCGCGCCTTCACGGCAGACGCCACCGATACGCTGTCGTACCTGAAATGGCTCGCCGCAATGCCGAAAGCAACCGATTTCAGCGACAACGCACAGTATATGGCGGCGCTCGCCGCCTGGCAGGTGCAGGAGCCCACGATGACCACCGACGCCGGCACCGACTACAAAGCCGCCGTCTCCGAGTGGCAGCAGGCAATGCCGGAGCGTGCCTCCTTTGACAGCGATGCGGCATATCTCGCCGCCGTCGTCGCATGGCAGGAGCAATCCCCTGCGACCGAGACCGCGGCAGTCACCGCCGCCTACCGGGCAGCGGTGGAGGAAACGCAGGCATGGGTCCTCGCCAAGGTGCTCGCCATCGACCCCGCCTACACCGCCGACTCGAACGAAGCCAAGGAAATGCTCGGCTCCGTCATGTATATCCTGAACCCGAACGGAATGTTCACGGACTTCTATACCGGCAAGGGCGAAGATGCACCGGAGGACTATGATATCATGTCCATCATCGGGCACATCGCCGCCGGGGACGCCGCCGAATACCTGAACGGCGACGAGCGCACGGAATACCGTGCCGACCGCGCCGAGGACCTCGCCCCGATCTTCCTCGCCGGCAACATGACCGAAAAGGAAAATGTGGAGAAGATCCTCTCCGCGCTCTCCTCCTTCGGTGTGACCGAGGAGAAATATGTGGACTTCGGCTACACCTATACGGGCATCCGCCAGCTCGCCGTCAATGCGACGCTGACCTACCGTGCACGGTATGACTACGAGATGGGGATCCTGAAGGATACCTATGCTGCCGGCGGCTTTGAGAGCCAGGAAGCATACGCCAAAGCCATCGCCGACAAAGCGGCAGAGCTGCAAAAGGACATTGCGAGCAGCCTGCTCGCCTCCCTGCCGAGCGGCGTCTCCGACGCACTGGAGGAGGTCGGGAAAGCCGATCTTTACACCCTCATCGTCGGCTCCATCTTCTATAAGCTCGCCGGGCTCCTGCTCCCGATCATCTATATGATCATGGCATCCAACAACCTGATCGCCGGGCAGGTGGACAGCGGCTCGATGGCATACGTCCTCTCGACCTCCACCAAGCGGAAGACCGTCGTCTTCACGCAGGGCGTCTACCTCGTCGGTTCTCTCTTTGCCATGTTCTCGCTCACGACCGTGACCGGGTGCATCTGCCTCGCCATCGTCTCCGAGGAGGTGCAGCTGACCTACGGCAAGCTGCTCCTGCTCAACCTCGGTGCGTTCCTCGTGCTGTTCGCGCTCTCCGGGCTGTGCTTCTTCACCTCCTGCTACTTCGACCGCAGCCGTCGCTCGATGGCGATCGGCGGTGGCTTAAGTATCTTCGCCCTTGTCGCGGCAATGCTTGGTCTGTTCGGTAGCCCCGTCATCCCCTCCGTGGTCCGGCTCGACGCCCTCAACAGCTTCAACTACACGACCATCATCTCGCTCTTTGACGTCATCTCCATCATGGACGGGACCCTCGTGTTCCTCTGGAAGTTCGCCATCCTGCTCGTTGCCGGTATCGTCGGATACCTCGTCGGCTCCGTGAAGTTCATCAAAAAGGATCTGCCGCTTTAACGGCATCACCAAAAAGGAGGAATTGTCATGTTTGAATTTACAAAACTCTGTCACCGTTTTGAGACCATGTCTGCCGTGGAACGCGGCGCCTGCCTCCTGGACAGCTCCGTCCGCGTGACGGCGAAACTCGCCGCCATGGCGGAGGGGGACGTCCGCCCGCTGGATGCCCTCGCCGGCTTCGTCATCGGCTCCGCCGTCGCAGACGGCAAGCTGGATGAGCGCGAGTATCTCCTCATGTACCCGGCGCTCGTGCGCGTGCTCGGCGAGGATTTTGACTTCGCCACCGTAAAGGCGTCTTTTGAGGACGACCGGGAAAGCGCAAAGGCTCTGCAAAAGGATACCGAAGAAATGGCACGCATCTACAGCGCGCTCGACGATACCCTGCGGGAGGATCTGCTCCTGCTCTGCCTCTGCATCGTTTCCGTTGACGGCAAGGTCAGCCTGAAAGAGAAAAACTACCTGCGCCGGTTGCTCCGCGCGTAAGGCAGATTATTCTGCAAAGCAAAGGGAGCCGCGGCATTGCCGCGGCTCCCTTTTTACCCCGTCTCCGACTGCCTTGTCAAGTCCGGCTCCGGCTGCCCTCTCCCGACCGCCACAGCGGCGCGTAGCCCGGAAAAACGGGCACCCCCCTCACACACCAACAGATAACGGACGCCCGCTGGCAGAGCGCCCTGCCAGGGTCACGCGCGGCGCCGCTCCCGCCGCCCGGAGAACGCACGCGACCAGACGGCGGCGGTCAGGGCGAGGGACGCGAGGAGCAGCAGCAATGCCGCGCCGAAGGTCCCGGTGCGGTCATAGGTCACGCCGTAGATCTGCATGAACAGCAGTGTAAAAAGCGGCGACGAGACCATCACGCGGGAAAGCAGAGGGGCATACTTCTCTTTCGGGCAGACCGCCCGCGCCGCGGCGGGTACCGTCACGCCGATGGCGCCCGAGGCGGCACCGTGTAGCGCCGAAGCCGTGAGAAACCCGGCGGTACTCCCGCCCACGAAACCGAACAGCAGGATCGACACCCCGGCGGTGAGGAGCACGCCGACCCCCGTCGCCCCGACACCGAAGCGCCGCGTCAGAGCTCCGAGCAGGAGAGCGCCGACGGCGGCGGTCAGCATGGAGACGGTCAGCGCCGCCGTCATGGTACGCTGGGGCAGTGCCGCGGCGGCGGCAAAGGTACTGAAATGCTGATGGAACATGGAAAACCCCGTGATGATACCCTGAAACAGAAACAGGCTGAAAAAGAGCCCTGCCCGGGCACCGCCCCGTGTATCACCCTCCGCCGTGTGGCTCTCCACCCGGTCCTCGCCTGCCCCGCTGTCCGCGGCGCCATTGCCTGCGGTGCCGACCGCATCCGTGCCGCCCCCATGTCCGGTTATTCCCGTCGCAGGGTGTCTTTTGCCATCTCCACGCACTGTGGGGAGCAGGAGGGTCGCCGACGCCATCACCGCCAGCGCACCGATGCCAAAGAGCAGATAGGAGACCCGCCAGCCATGCGCCGCGAGCGACCGGGCGAGCAACGGCTGGAAGACCGCCCCGATCAACCCGGAGAGCGCGACCAGAAAGCCGAGGGAGCTCCCTGTATCCGCACCGCGGAGACACAGGTAGCACGGCGCCATCAGGTTGACGAGCATCACCATGCCGCACCCGAGCGGCAGGGACAGCACCACACGCCAAACGGGGTCCGGAGACACCGCATAGAGCGCATACGCCACCGCCATCACGGCGGCGCCGAGGAGCGTTACGCGGCGGAAGTCGTACCGCGCGTACAGCCGCCCCGCGAGCGGCAGAAAACACGCCCCGGCAACGGACGCGAGCGAGACCGTGAGCGAGAGCGACCCGAGCGAGCCGCCGCCCGCCGCGGTAATGAACGGAAAAAACACTCCGAGTGAGGAGAAAAGTCCGGGACCCGCGAGCCCGCGGAGTACCCCGAGCAGGAGCAGTGCCCGCCTCTCGCCCCTCCGTTCGGAACAGGCTTTCCGCGCGCGTGTATCACGGTCATCCCCGCTCTGTTCCACCGAAAAAGCAGTGCTTTCTTCATCGCGGTCATCGCTCTGCCCTCGTCCGACCGT
>CAKRNO010000011.1 GCA_934371135.1 uncultured Eubacteriales bacterium | reverse complement strand
CGGCAGGACAAACAGCCAGCCGGTCCGCGCCTTTTTGGCGGCGAGGGAGGATTTCAGCAGCTTCGGCATTTTTTTCTTCTGCCGCGGTGCCGGCGCAAGGTCGGCGGTATTTTCAAGTTCGCTCATGATATCCTCCTCTCTCAATTCAGTTTCAGATAACCGTACTTCGGCAGATTATACATCTGACCGCCGATACGGACGTCCACGGAATACCGGTTGTAGTTCAGAAGGAACCGCACGGTATCCGTCCCGTTGGAATAGGTGACCAGCACCACGGAATGGTCATCGATCGTGGACCAGGTCGCCACATAGGTCTCTCCGTCGTCGAGCGCGTCGGAGCGGGTGAAGTACCGGTATGCCGAATCGTACACAATGGTACCGATCGGGATCACGATATCCGCCGCCGCGTCCTCCACCGTATCCATGTAAGCGGCAAGCTCTGCGGCAAACGCCTCATCCGGCGTATCCGTAAAGGTTTTGTCCCAGGCGCTCGCAAGCACCGCCGCGCGGTCAAAGGCGATCGCGATCGTCTGCCCGTACGCAGGGGTCGGCAGAGCCGCACGCAGTGCCTCCCAGAGGCTCTTTTGCGTGACTCTCTCGGGATAGGTGCCGCTCGCCTCCAGGTAGGTGCGGATGGCACGCTCGTGCGTGGCGAGGAACTTATTGACCGTCTCCATTTCACTGAGCCTTGTGGGATAGCTGTCTCTGGTGAAGACGGCGCTCGTCTGACTGTCATTCTGCTTTTCGATATAATCGCGCAGGAACGCCTTCATCTCCTCTTTCCGGAGATTGACCGTCGCCGCGAGCTGTTCGAGGAATTCCGCACGGAGCTCTGCCTGCTGTGCGGCAATGACATCGGCGGTCTTCATCTGCTCGGCACGCACGCCGCGGTGATCGGTAATGTAATACCCCTGCAGCCCGCCGAGCAGCTCGTTCAGCCGCTTGTAGTCCTCCATCATCTCGGTCTTGGTAATCCCGTAGTTGACGGAGTAGTAATCGCTCTTGTAGGTATCCTTCAGGAGCTGGGTGTTGTCATACGACAGGAGGAAGTAGAGCGACGCGCCCGACTCGATCGCACGCAGGAACGCCTCTGCCCGGTTCGCCTGCTCGTTGTATGCGCGACCCGTGTATTGCAGCGACCCGTGCATGACCATGCCCCAGAAAGGCACGGCGTACGAAGTAGCGCTGAAATGCGAGGACTCCAGCGGCGCCTCCAGCAGGTAATCCATGTAGCGGAGCGCATACGCGTTACCGCCCGTACCCATCAGAGAGTCGTAGCCGGACTCGCGCACCGTCCTGAGGAAAGCGGACACGTTGCCGAGCGATGCCTCACGGTCAATGAAGTTATCCTCATTGAAGTTGGAGGAGAGCCCGCGCGCCGCCGCCTCCAGCGAAATCGCCGTGTTGTCATACTTGGCGTACTTGCGGTTGAGTTTGCTGAATGCGGTCCCGTACATATCCGAGGAAATGACGATGCCGCCCTGCGCCGTGTAGGTCTGGTAAACAGCGCTGTACTTCTGGTACCATGCGTAGCGGTTATCCACGCTGCGCGCCCCGTACTTCTTGAGCTTGATGTTCTTGCTCGACCGCGTATAGAAGAAATCGAAGTTCGGGAACAGCTCGACCCCCGTATCCTCCTCCGCAAGCTTTTTGAGCAGCGCTTTGTAGTCGTGCTTGCCGCCCACCGCCTTCTCCCATTTCAGATTCACGGGATAGGTAGCATTCAGAAGCCCGCCGTTCGCAAACCCGGTAAGGCGGAACTTGATGTTCGAGATGCCGTTTGTTTTCAGCTCGTCGTACATCTCGCCGACATTGTCAAAGGTCGTCAGTGCGACATCCACCGTCACGGGGATGGAGAGATGCTTTTCGGTCGTCTGAATCACGCCGAAGGACTCGATGTACAGCGGCAGATCCGCCTTCAGGTTTTGGAGTGCCGTGAGAACACCCGCCCGCTGGAGATACTCACGGTAGGCAGTCGCCATACCGGTGTAGGTGGTCGGGTAGTAGGAGGTCGCGCCCTTCTCGGTCGCTACTCTCTCGTCCGCGAGGGAGACAAAGCGGATGGTATAATCCCCGCGGTACTTCCCCTTCGCCATAATGCTGAAGGTGCTCGAGGTCGCATTCGACATGACGTCCGCCAGGTTGTACTTATCGCTCTGGTAGGGCGAGAAGCGTGCGCCGATGGAGACAAACGGCTTCGAGTGGTTCTGCGTCTCATTCACCGTGGAATACAGGGTGGCAAGGGACGCGCCATCCTCAAGGATAGCGAGGTAACCCGTCGTCTTCTTGTCGTCACCGATGCTGTATACGGCTCCGAACGGTTCGTCCTTGTAGGTCTCGAGGTTATTTTTGTTGACGTTGTCTACCTGTGTCTTCAAAGGGTTGCCGACCGGGTCGGAGGTATCGATGCTCTTGAGCTCGTAGCCCCGCTCCTCACTGTACTCCCACATGGCGTTGACCTCCCGGGTCGTCTCGTCGGGGAGGATCAGGTAGACCTTTCCGCCGTCCGCCTTGTATTTCGGGCGATAGGCGGTATCGGGCGACTGCCCCTGCCGATATACCTTTTCCGGTATCTTGAGGGGCTGGCTTTCTCCCGGGAGCGTAATGTAGTACGAATACACATTGCGCACCATCCCGTAGACCGGGAGGGAGATGGACTGCTGGTGCTTACCCGAAATGGAGTAGAACGCATAGTCCTGACCGTACACCTTACCGTAAAGGGAGGATCTGTTATTCTGGTAATCATCGAAGTCGATGATGGCACCCGAGCCGTCGGGGTAGAAGATGAAGCCCCCCTCCTGGTCCTTACCAGAGCCGAAGTACGGCAGCACGCTGATGTACGAAACGGCGTAGCGCGTCTCGTCATACACGATGCTCTTGGCAGGCATCGTCACGGTCAGCCCGTGATCGTCCAGCAGGTATTCCAGCGACACGCGGAAGGTCGCCACGTTGGCAACCGTCTCGGTGTAACCGACCGTCGCCTCTGCCTCCATCGCGTCCGTCATGGTGAAATCGTTCGCGTGGTTTAAGAAGCGGCGCTCATAATCCGCCTTTTTGGTCAGACCGGACTCCAGCACATAGCAGGCGTGCGGATAGCAGGTAAACACGTCCCGCCGGAGCTCCAGGTCCTCCGTCTCGTACTCGATCTCTTTCTCATAGGCGTCCGAGCGCAGGTACTTGACGATGTCACGGTAGGTGGCATCCCACTCGCTCTCGGGCAGCTCCTTCCCGTCCTCATCCAGACCGAGTGCATTGTTGTTCAGGGTCCAGCAGTCACGGGTCGAACCGCCGCCGAAGGATTTCAGCGTGTCGTCCACGCCGGCATACGCCGAGCGGAGACCGTACACGGTGGTCACGATATAGTAGTCGGATTTCTCGTACGCCATGTTGATGGCGATGCTGACGCGGCTCTGCTCCGACACGTTGGCGCGGAACATATCCCGGATCTCCTTGGTGACGCTCGAACGCCACTGTTCGAAGACGTACGGGTTACCCCAGGAGATGAACTCCTGCCCCTCGCTGTCGGTGCCGAAAAGCTCCGTGACGCTCCAGCGGCGCTGGGTGTCCGGCTTGGCGGCAAAGGTCTCATAGCTGTTCAGGACCTCATCGATCTCCGGCCACTCCTCAATGTAGCTTGCAAGAGCCTCGCGGATGTCCTCCACCATCGCCCGCTGTGCGTTCGCGAGGAACTTCTCCGCAAACTCGTTCGCCGGGATGGAGGCAGGCAGCGCATACCGCTTGGTCATGTTACCGAGGATGTAGTTGACGCGGATACCGTTTTTGACCGGCTCCACGGTGATCTGCCCGTGGCTCGCCGCGTCGGTAAAGCTCGTCAGCTTGGTCGAGCCGCTGCTGTAATCATTCGGGTTTGTGTACTCCAGAATGATCTGACTCATCGCCTCACGCTGTGCCGTGTCAGAAGCGCCCTTCGTCGACATATCGTAAGGATTGGTGGTCATGATATTGCCGGTCGTCGTGTCCTTGACATACACCTCGCCGGAGTATGCGTTGACATACAGCTCATACACGCCGTAGGTGACGCAGAGGCGCATATTCTCGTCCTGCTCGATTTTTTCGTCCGCGGACGAATACGACTGGTTCAGGAGCAGCGTGAGGATGCCGCCGTCTTTACCGTAATTGATATACGGATAGGTCTCGGCGACCGGGGGCGTCTCCTCCTGCGCTGCGGACAGCATCGGCAGCGCCAGCAGCATACCGATCACCATCGAAACGACGAGTATTCCGGATATTAACTTTTTCATCTTTTATCCTCCTATACTCACGATCGATAGTTGATTTCCGTTATGATTCCGGAGACAAATCCGATCATGTTGTTCACCAGGCTCGCGAACAATACAACGATAAACATAATGACTGCCATGCAGAGCACGGTACCGATGGTCGTGACCACGTTCTTCCCGAGGGAGTAGTCCTGCACGACCAGCGTGCCGAAGAAGAGCAGGAACGCGACCCAGATATAACCGATGACCATCACAAAGGTCGTGAGCCCCTCACTCATTGACGACGACAGGTTCGTCATGAGCGTGCTGATGACCATGAACCACGGCAGCGGCGCCGTCGCGTAGCAGGAGGCGGTCAGCACCTGCTTGAAGCTCCCTTCCCCGTCGAACAGAGTCGTCAGACACCAGTTGGCAACCGCCCACAGGAGCACGGGGACGAAGATGGCGAGTAGCTGCGACCAAAAGGAGGAATACACCTCTGTCGGGTTCGCCAGGTACGATTTACCGATCGCCTGGTAGTAGGAGGCGAGGGCGTTGATCAAAAGGATGGTAAATCCGCCGCGCAGCGACCCGCGGTGATCATGCTTGATGTCCCAGAAGCCGTCGAACGGGTGGAAAGAGACGTAGAAAGCGTACATGAGCTCTTCCCAGTAGGTACGCCTGCCGGTCTTGAAGTTGCCCTGGTAGTTGATGCGCTTCGCATACGCCATGAGCTTGATGAACAGGACCAGCACCACGATGGCGATTGCCACATAGAGGAGTGGCAGCGCCGGGTACTTGACCATGCGTTCCTGGCTCTTTGCCGAGCTCGCCTGCGCGTAGTAGGTGGTCTCCTTCGCCGCCTTCAGGTACTCCATCGCCTCGTCGTACTTGCCCTGATAGTAGAGGGAGCGCCCGACGCCGACGTACGCCGCGTCAAAGTTGTTGTTCTCACCGATGATCTGCTTCCAGTCCTCGGCGGAGGCTTCATATTCACGCGCGTTCTCATGGGCGAGCGCCTGCATGAGAAGGTCGCCGTAGGGAGTACGGGTATATACCGTGATGGACTGCGTCTCGTAGTCCATCACAAGAATGTTGTACATCACGCTGCCGTCATTGTTGACGACCCGCTGGTAATCCATCGCCAGCGCCTTATCCTTGTTGAGCGCGCCGTTCTGATAGATCTCGGCGAAGTCACCGAAAGCAAAGAGGAGCTGACCGTTGGCGTCGTAGGTAAAGAGCTTGCTGCGCTTTTTATCCAGCAGCGTGAAGGTCCCCTCCGGTCCGACAGCGACGTCCGAGATCTTCGAGACGCCGTACAGATCGCTGGATTTCTTGGTCTGCTTGACATTGACCTCACCGGCGCAGTCGAAGAAGCCGTTACGCTTCAGGATCTCGTCGCCCTTGGCATTCAGCTTCTTGACGGGAGAGTGATCCGCGTCCTTGCTCGTGATGGCTGCCTCCTGTGCCTTCTCGCCGTCTGCATCCATATTGGTGGTGACGGCGTAGATGAAGTCACCGTGGTCGCCGTGCTCAAGCGCCAGCTTATCCAGGTTGAGCGAAACGTTGTTGATGCGCTTTGCACGTTCCTCGTCGCTCTCAAAGCGGCGGAAGAACATATCAAAGACGGAATAAGTCACCTTCTGCGCCCCGATGAACCCGGAGAAATTGCTGTCCTCGTCCATGACGATGACACCCTGGTTACAGCCGGAGGAGATGATGAACAGTCTGCCGAAGCGGTCTGCCGCACAGGCAACGGGCTTGAAGGTGTATTTCGGGTCGTTGACCGTCCCGTCCGCGTGCGTCGTCTGCTGGAAGTAGCTGTTATCGGGAGCCACCACAACATTACGGCACTGTCTCGTCGCGCGGTCAAACACGACGATGCGGTCATTCTGCGTGTCGCAGACGTAGATGGCATCCTCGCTGACGAAGACGCCGCGCGGCTCGTTGAAGGTATCGCTGTCGCTGACGGTGGACTGGAAGGTCTCCAGAATGTATTCCACGCGGTAGTTCTCATTGAGGACCGTCACGCGGCTCAAGGAGCTGTCCACGATGTAGACCCACCCGTCAGGGTCGGTGCAGATATCGCTCAGGGTGTTACCGAACTCCACCGTCTGGGTGATGGAGGACATCTTCGTCGCCGTAAACTGCGACTGCGGAGAAAGGGGCGTATAAGCGTGCGGCGATTTCATGGCGTCGCCGTTGATGGACTAGGTGTAGGTGTCATAAGGGGGGGTGTCCGCCGACGCAACCGTACCGAGGCACATGAGCAGGGTGAACACAACGAGGCACACACTTATTATTTTCTTTGTCATAGGGCGCACCTCCTTAATCCTTCATACCGGACGAACCCATCGTCTCGATGATTTTAGACTGGTTGATGACGAAGATCAGGATCGGGACGATCATCATAATGACCGTGGAGGCGGCACCTGCGCCCGAACGGGCAATACCGCCGGACAGGATCTGACCGATCGCGTAGTTAAAGGTCTTAAGCTGCTCGGAATGAATGTAGATGGAAGCGCCGGTGTTCCACAGCCCTTTAAAGGTCTCGATGATCAGCGTCAGCCATGCCGGCTTGACCATCGGCATCGCAATCGTCCAGTAGATGCGGAACTCGCTCGCGCCGTCGAGGCGCGCGCTCTCCAGCACGGCATCCGACACGTTGGACTCCATGAACTGCTTCATGAGATAAAGCCCGAGGGTGGACGCCAGCGCAGGGAGGATGATGGCGAGATAGCTATCGACAAGGCCGAAGGACGACAGGATGATGAAGTGCGTCACCTGGTTGACTGTCGAGTGGAACATCAGGGACATGACGATGAGCTGGAACATGAAGTTACGCCCCGGGAAACGCAGCTTGGAAAGCGCGTATGCCGTCATGGACGCGAGCAGCAGGTTCCCTACCGTACCGCAGGCGGTGATGAACACCGTGTTGAATATGTAGCGGGAGAACGGCACCCACGAGTCGCCCATCAGGGTAAACAGATCCTTGAAGTTGGCGAACGTCGGCTTCATGACCCAGAAACGCGGCGGGAACATGAACAGCTCATCCAGCGGCTTGAAGGCCTGGATGACAACGTAGTACATCGGCAGGAACATGAACAGTCCCATGATCGTCAGAACGATGGTGATTCCGACGTCACCGCCGGCACTCCGGTTCAGAATAACCTTGTGACCGCGAGTACGGATCTTTTTATATTTTGTCTGCTCCATATTACTCGCCCACCTTTGACAAAGCTTTCTTGATAACGAAGTTGCACGCCAGCATGATAACGAACAGGAATACGGCAATCGCCGATGCGTAACCGACCTCGTAGCGCTGACCGCCGTAGTCGTCCAGACAGTGCATGATAGTATGCGCCGCATAGTTGACAGACGGCATACCGCAGAGAGCGGTGACGATGCTGCCGAAGCCGAACGACTGCGTGATGGACAGGACGGCACCGAACATCAGCTGCGGCCGCATGGTCGGCAGCGTGATATACCAGAGCTCCTGCCAGCGGTTCTTGACGCCGTCCACGGCGCCCGCCTCAAAGAGTGAGCGGTCAACGCCCTGCAGACCCGCGATGAACGCCAGGAAGGTGGTACCGAGAGACGTCCAGAGGGCGACGACGATACAGAGCGGCATGACGTATTCTTCCGTCTTGAACCACAAGATCGGAGAGCTGATGATCCCGAGCTTGATGCCCCAGGCGTTGACCCACCCGTAGGAGTCGGAGGAGAACAGCGTCTGCCAGATCATATAAACGTTACCGGAAATGGACGGGGCGTAGAAAACGAGCGTCACGACCGCGCGGACCTTCGGCGGCAACTCATTAATGAACCACGCGATGAGGAGCGCCATGATGTAGGAAACGGGACCCGTCACCGCCGCGAAAATCAAGGTGTTCTTACACGCCTTCAGGAAAATCTCGTCCTGCGTGAACAGACGGATGAAGTTGGACAGCCCCTTGAAATGCGGGGTCTGCAGCATATTGAAGTCCGTGAAGCTGAATCCGATGGAAAGGGCAACCGGCAGAATGGTGAAGACGAAGAACAGCACCATGAAGGGGCCTACCATGAGATAAGCAACCTTATTGCGCTTCATTTCCTTCCAGATCCACTGTCTGCGTGTCATTTCCCGCCTCGAAACAGGGCGATGGACGGTATCGACCGCCATACCGGACGGTGCCGGCTGCGTGCTCGTTTCGATCGTATCGACAGTTTGTTTCGACATGATATTTCTCCTTACGATCTTTCAGTGGATCTCGGCTTATTTGCCGGCGTTCTGGTAGGACGGCGGGACCTCACCGGTCTCGAGCGTCTTCATCCCGAATTCCTCACGCTTCCGCGTGACCTCGGAGTTGATGGCGGAAATGTAGCTGCGGAGCGCCTCGACCGCGTCCTTATTGTCGTTGACCGCGGCATAGAAGGCGAAGTCGGTATAGCGCCCGATGATGTACGAGCCGGGGTAGTTCACAATCGCGTCCAGATGCTGGATCTGCTCAAGGATCGCGTTGCGCTCGGCGGAGGTCCAGGACATATCGTCGAACGCCTGCAGGTTCGCGGCGGCGTACTTTGCGGACGGCCCGAGGATGGAGACCATGCGGTTGGAGTACTGGCTCACATAATCCGCCTCCGTGCACCACATGACGAAGTGCCATGCCTCTGCCACGCGGTCGGTCCCGGTCTTCTTCGCGCGCTCCTGCGCGCTCTTTGTAATAATAGCGGAAGATACATTCGCGATAGCGGTGTAGTTGATGCTGCCGTCGCTCTGCTCGACGCCCGGAATATGCGAGAAGCTCCAGAGGCCGTCCAGCTCGGTCGCGTACACCACCAGCTGGTTGTAGAGCGACACATAGTCCTGAATGACGATCGGCATCTCACCGGTACGGAAGCGGTTCGCGGCATCGTACGATACCGGGAACGAGTAGTCGGTGTACAGGCTGCAGCAGAACTTGAACGCGCGGAGCCCCTCATCGGTATCCAGCCCGATCTGTGCCCCCTGGTACTCGGGGTCATCGATGTAGCGCCACATATTCCCGCCATTCTGATAAAGGAAGAAATCCAGGGCGAGCGTGTAGTTGAGACCGATCTCCATGTTGTTCGCCTGCAGATCGGGGAGGAGGGCAAGCAGATCATCCCATGTACGGGGCACCTGTGCGTTGTCGCCCATCATGTCCACGAGGAAGTCCATACGATAGAACATCATGGCAAAGGACATCGACATCGGGACGCCGTAGGTCTTGCTGAGCAGCGTGACCGAATCGATGGCGCATTTGGAGAACTTGGTCTCACTCGTATGCTCGGCGAAGCCCTCCTGGTCCTGGAGCGGCAGCACCGCCTCACGGATGGCGTAGTTCATGACCGTCGCGGAGTCGAGCCCCATATAGACGTCCGGTCCCTTCCCCGCCAGGATGGAAGGGAGGAGCGTACCTGCCGTGACCAGCTTCAGAGACACGGCGAGAGGTTTATATCCTTTTTCTTTACAATAGTCACTGAAATCGGCGTCAATCAGGCTGCGGACGACCTTGCTCTGGTCACGACCGGTGGCAATCCAGACGATCAGCGCTTCTTCCCCGAGTGCCTGCTCATCGCGCACGCCCATCTGGTCGTAATCGGTGAAGAAGGAGGCAAAGAACGCGCGGATCTCGTACCAGGCGGACTGGAAGAAGTTTGCGTTCGCCTTGGGTGCCTTGGTGCCGGGCGCCTGCACGGAGATGTTGTCCATGATCAGGGTCGATGCCTTGGAGGTGGAGAGCCATGTACCGAGCGTACCGAGGTAGGTCTTGAAGTTCTTGAGGTTCTTCGCGATCTGATCCTCATCGGTCATGGTATAAACCAAACGGTAGACATTTTCGAGGGTGGCGAGGTGCGAGCCGCTGGAGCCGCAGATCCGCTCGAACTCGTTGCGGACATCCTCAAGGACGGTCGCCTGCTTGTTCAGTGAATACATGACATCCGGCAGAGCGTCCTCAAAGTTGTAGTCCTGGTACTCGTCCGGGTCCGACCCGGTCAGACGGAGGATGCTGAGGTAGCAGCTGTTCAGCTCCGTCATCGCATTCTCCACGATCTGGAGCTGCTCGGCAAGAGCGCCGAGACCGACCTCGAAGTACAGCGTGTAGTGCACGCCCTCCTGGAAATAAAATTTAAAGGTATCGTTCCCGTCCGTCAGAGGCGAGATCTGCCAGTCCTTCGAATAATTGAAGCGGGTGTTGAACACCTCGCGGAACGGCAGCTCTGCCGTACCGTCCGGCAGACCGTAGCGTCCGAGGTCGTCTCCCTCACCGTTGGAGGAGATGCGGATGGTACGGGAAATGAACATCCCCTCGAGGGCAGACTGGAGATACCGCAGCGAGATCTCATACATACCGCTGGCCGGGACGGTGAAGTTGTATGCCGCCCACTGACCGACGCTGCTGAACGAGCTCGCGCCGATGACGTTGTAGAGATCGGAGAACGGCGAGGAGGGGGATGTAATGGCGGAGTTCTTATTGTTCGTCATGGCGACCGAGGAGTCGGAGACGAGCGTAGGCTTCTCTGCCTCAAAGGACACCTTCGTGCCGGCAGGTGCATCCGGCTGGTCCTTATACTTTTCAAGGTATTCGCGGTAGGTCGGGACGCTGTAATCCGCGTTGTTCGTCGGGACCGCCAGAACGTCGCCGATCACGACCTCCTCACGGATGGCATCCAGCGTGATGGTATGCTTCCCTTCCGACAGGTAGAAACGATAGTAGTCGCTCGAATATCCGTCGGAGTCGGCGCACAGATAGGTCTGCCAGCGGCCGTACTGCGTGATGGTCGGCGTCAGATCATTGTGGTTCAGATCCTCGGAGAAGCCGAATTTGCCGTGCTCCTCACCCCATGCGTTCGCGACCGAGTCCGCATCCGCATAAATCTCATTGCCATTGGCATCGGTGCCCAGCAGATATCTGTACGCCCACGCTTTGCTGAACGAGAGCAGATTTGCCTCCGAAAAAGGCAGAGCACCGTCGATATACAGCTTGCGCTCAATGGAGCTGACCTTGGAGTTCTTCGTCAGGGAGTAATACTCGATGGCAATATAATAGAGACCGGCGGCACCGGCAGGTACCTCGATGTCAAACGCCGCAGCACCGGTGGAGGGAGAAAGGATCGCGTTCGAATGATCTTTCTCCGTCGCACCGGTGTAATGAAAGTTGCGCGTATTGAGATCCACATAGTCCAGCCATGCGGCTTCGCTGTCAATGCGCTTCGCGCCCTCCGAGGAAGCCTCCATATTCGGAGTGGATACGAGAACGTCACCGTTCGCGGACCCGATCCCCTTGCTGGTCTTGTCGGCGATATACGCCGCGTAAGAATCTGCGGCAAGGTATTTTTTCATGTCCGACAGGTTTGCCTGCGAGCTGCTCTCTGCCGCAGCGACGGGCAGAGCGACCAGTACACCGCCGCAGCAGGTCAGCGTCAGAAGCAAGCACAGAGCACGGACAAATTTGTTTGCTTTCATGAGTGTTTCCTCCGAAAAAGTTCTCCGATTGAGAGCGCCATACGCGTACACGCGCATTTAAGATACCACAAATATAACAAACCTGCCGCGGTTTGTCAATCGCGCCAAAATGCGTGTTTTCACGGATTATTCACGCAATCTTATTAAGTTCGTTAATAATTTCACAAACTTGTCGCATTTGTCGGAGCGCACCCGGTGCCTCTTTCGCACTTTATGCAACTGCTTTCGAAGGCGGTAAATTTAATTTACTCATTAAAAACGCGATAATGGCATTTATCTGGCTCGTCTTTGTCTTAATTCTTGCGTTCTTTTCTCGATTGCTCAATATAGGTAAATTTCGCTTACCTCAACCGAAAGGATGTGTAAAGAATGATTTGCTCTCCGCGATGCCGTTTTTTGTTTTGTGCGCTATGCACAAAACGTCTCTCCCATTTTGTACGCCGCGTTTTTTCGTTTCTGCCCGACGTGGTACCGGAATGGCGCTCTGCTCTGATTTTCGTTCCTCCGGCGCCTTGCGCGGCGCGGGGCAGCCCGGCGGAGTGCCTACCGTCCGCTATGGAGACACGGCTGAAAAGAGACACACTCTACCATGGGCGGGGTGGGGGGCATCATGGATCATCTGCCCACGTCCCATGCGCAGAGAGAGCCCAAGTGTTTATTGACACGGGGGCTGCGCGTGTGCTATAGTACTTATGCTACAGACCGTCGGTGCGGGTATCCCCTGCCCGTCCGGCTCATAGATACAATCAACATATCATAAAGGAGCAGTACATCATGTATTATATCGGAGTTGACCTCGGCGGCACCAACATTGCCGTCGGTATCGTGGATGAAACCATGAAGGTCGTCAGGAAAGGGAGCGTGCCTACCCTGCCCGAGCGCGGTGCAGAAGCGATCGTCGCCGACATGGCGAAGCTCGCCGGGGATCTCCTCTTCGAAGCGGGCATCCCGCTTTCCGAGGTCGCCTATGCAGGCATCGCCTCCCCCGGGGTATGCAACCGGGAAACCGCCGTCGTCGAATATTCCTGCAACCTGCCTTTCCGTCATTTTGAGATCGGGCGCGAGTTCATGCGTCACCTCGCCGTGCCGAAGGTCTACGTCGAGAACGACGCCAACGCCGCCGCCCTCGCAGAGGCACTCGCCGGAGCGGCACGCGGAACGAAGAACAGCGTCATGATCACGCTCGGCACCGGCGTCGGTGGCGGTATCATCATCGACGGCAAGATCTACTCCGGCTTCAATTTTGCTGCTGGCGAGCTCGGTCACGTCGTCATCGTCAAGGACGGGCGGCAGTGCGGCTGCGGCAGGCGCGGCTGCTGGGAGACCTATTCCTCTGCGACGGGGCTCACCAACATGACGCGCGAGAAGGTCACGGAGCTCTCCCTCAAGGGCATCCCCTCCGTCATGGTGGACGAATGGAAATCGACCGGTAAGGTGACGGCGCGCACCGCCTTCGACGGTATGCGGCGCGGAGACAAGGCGGCGAGCGAGGTCGTCGATACCTACATCTCCTACCTCGCCTGCGGCATCGCCAACATGATCAACATCTTCCAGCCCGAGGTGCTCTCCATCGGCGGCGGCATCTGCAACGAGAAGCATTATCTCCTCGACCCCCTGCAAGCCATCGTCGACCGCGAGCAGTACACCCGCGACGACGCGCACAAGACCGTTATCAAGATCGCAGAAATGGGCAATGACGCCGGCATCGTCGGTGCAGCCGGTCTCGGTCTTTAATTCCTCCGTACATTCGAACAGTACAAGGCGGAGCCGCAAAAAGCGGCTCCGCCTCATTTTATCGTCTATTGTAAAATCGCTTTCCGAAGCAGCGTAGATGCGCCCTTTGTGCAGGGGATATACTCCCGGGATAAGCGGACTATCCCACGGCTCCCCGACGGGCTCACCCAAGCACCCCGGCGGTGCCGGGGTGCCCTGCCGGGCATCCCGGGCATCCTGCTTTCAGGCATTACGGCTTCACATAGGAGAGAGCCGCCTGCATATACAGCGCCGTCGCACGAGCGAGCGTTGCGGACGCCCCCTCGCTGTAGCCGTCGAGGAAATGTGCGACCGTGAGCGTCGCCGTCACGGGCTCTACGCCGTCTCCCGAGAAGACGAAGGTGATCACCCCATAGAGGTCGCTCGCCCACAGCCCGCGGACGGTCGCCTCTGTGCCGTTCATGGCAACGGTCAAACGGTCCGAACCGATGGATGCGGTCACGTCCGTGTACCGCGCATCCGACAGGGTGACGATCAGATCAATACTGCTGCCGAGCGTTGCGCCAACGGAGGCGATGCCCCCCGCCTTACTCTCAAAGTCCACGCTCGTCTGCGCGGTTCTCTCGCGGATGGCGGCGTAATCACCGATCTCCCCGCCCCCGAAGTCGAAGCCGGTCTGTTCGGTGAAGCGTGCCGCGGCGCCCGTGCTGCCCGCCGCCTCCGCGTACTGTGCCATAGAGACCAGGAGTGAGCGCAGCGCCTCGCCGCCGGGCGTGCTGTCCGACGCCGTTTTCCGGTACATCCGGGTGGCGTATGTCAAAGGCGAATAGGCTACGGAGAGACTGGAGGTAAAGAGCGTACCGTCTCCGCCCGTGGGACTGTATTGCAGACGGTATTCCCGCTCAAGCGCCATGTCCGACACCCCGATGTCGCCGACGGAAAAGACCATATACCCGTCACGGATGGTACCGGCATAACGACCGCCGTCACTGTCTGCGAGATACAGCGTCGCACCGGCGGGGAGCTTCGTGAGCTCGGACTCCGCCACATAGAAATTGATCTCGGGTCTGGCGTGCAGCGTCAGGCTGGCGCCCTCGATCGCGAGGGGCACGCTATAGGTGCCCGACGCAATGAAATCCTCTGTTCGGACCTCTGTCAGAGCGCCATCCGTCGTGTCGTAAACGACCACCTCCGCACGGCAACCGGAAAGATCCGTGGGCAAGCCGGAGAGGGTGATGCTGCCGAGCACGTCCTCCGGCAGGTCCGGGAGGGTGATCAGGCGCTTATACCCGATCGGTTCTCCGTTTTCATCCAGCACGTCCGTCTGGTTGCTCTCCGCCGCATATTCGTTGTAATGGATGTAACGACGGATTTCTCCGTCCGCGGTCTTCTCGGCAAGAACGGTGCCGTCACCGGCGAGGACGCGCACGGCGATACGGTACCGGCGCGCCGCCAGCAGGTAGTTGGCAAAATGGACGTCCATCGTGAGCGTACCGCCCGTCAGCGAGGCAAGGTCTGTCACGGTGTTCCCGTCCCCGTCACGGAGCAGGATACTGCCGGCGCTGATTGTCTCCAGCCTGCCGTTGCCCGAAAATTCTCCGCCGTAGTCGTTCATTTCCACGCCGGTCGGCCAGTACTTCTTCCCGAAGCCGTACATACCCCATCTGCCGCCGTAACCGAACATATTGTCTTTAAAGGTGATGTAACGCGTGTTGGCGACGCCTGCCTCGGTCGAGGAGTCGATCGTCAGATAGGCAGTCAGTCCGCCGCCGTTCAGCCAGTTGCCGATCATCTGCACATTGGTAAAGCCGGCAGAATACCCCTCTGTCTTGAAGAACAGGGTGCTGTTGGCGACATGATCCCAGAGGAGCGGGGGAACGTCCATACGGTTCCCGATCACGATGATGTTGTCGATGATCTGGGAGGGCGTACCGGAGAACTGGATGCAGTCGGCGTGCGCCCCCGGATTCCGGGTCCCGCCGTCACGGAAATACGAGTATTCCAGCCACTGGTTGGAGCCCGCCTTCATGTGGTCGGCTCCGACATCGTGCAGATAGATGTGCGAGAGCTTCATATTCCCGCCTTGAATATAGGAAGACTCGCTCCCCGTCCCTTCCAGGTAGGAAATCGTCAGATAGGCGCTCCCGACGTTCTCGATCGCGTAGTGCTGTGTCTCACAGTGGAGATAGGCGTCCTCGATCGTAATGGGATGTGTACCCGTAAAGCGCAGAGAGCCTGTGTAGGTGAATTTCTCAAAGTGATAATTGTATGCCGCCGCAACCTTATCCGAAATGTTGACGGTCGTCGGATGACCGCCGTAGCCCATGCTATCGGCGAGGAGAGGATATTTCTCGAGCAGAGGCTCGAGCTCCTCCTCGGGGCAGCGGTAGCCCGTGTTGTAAATGTCCGGCATGATGTGCTGATCTGCCGGGATCTCAACGATCGGGATCTTGGGGCGCAGCTCCCCTGCATCCCCCAGCACTCCGACCGCCGCATACGTCTCTCCGGCGAGCACCTGCCCCGCAAAATCGGTCAGATCTGCGTCAAAATGCACCAGTACCGTCGTGAACTTCGGCAGAGGATTGGAGGCAAAATTCAAAATGAGGCAATCCAACTGCGTGACCGACTGCCGGATGGAGGTCACGGGGAGCACATTCCCATCCGTGTCCGTGACGCGGATCTTGGTGATATCCAGCTTCGCGGGGTCAATATCGTGCGTGAAGGTCAGCGTCAGATCCCCGTCGCGATGGGTGTTCAGTGCCGTATCGCCGTCAATGGCTTTCAGCCCTGCGGACAGCAGATACATATCACCGGGGATGCGGATAGAGGTCCTGTGAAAGAAACCGCACGCGGGAAGGTCGTCCGCCGTCTTGGCAGGCATGGAGCACCTGTAGTTGAACGTGTCTGTATTGGTGAGTGCACACCGGATATCAGCCACACGCAGCGTTGTACAGGGCGCGCCGTCTGCATCTGTGAGGTCGCCGACAAGCGTCACCGTGGCAGAGGTCGTCGCGGCGTCATAGGCAATGACCAAACGCATCCATGCCCCCTTCGGCGCACTGCCGGTGGTGCCGTCCGCAAACGCGAGCGTATACCGGTCGCCGCTTTCGGTCAGGGTCAGAAGCGTCGTGCCGAACAGTGTGGCAGAGAGCCCTGTGGGAGATGTCATCAGTTCTGACTGTGCCGCACCGGGGAGCAGAATCTGGTCGGCGATCAAATACGAATTGTCCGTCGATAGTTTGCAGTACTTGATCGTAAAGGTAAATGCCGCATTCTGCAGGGTATGCTTGACGTATGCCACATCTCTGCCCGTATCCAACGGGTCCTTGACCGACCCTGCACCGGCAGGATATGTACCGGTCCAGCGGTTGGTCGTGCCTGAAGATGCCGACATCAGCGAAGACGTCTCTGTCATGAGGATCGTGTCCTCGCGGTATTCCTGCGTCTCCTCGGGTAGCGGCTCCGTTTCGGTATCGTCGGTCGCCGCCGCCCCCCAAAGTCCAAGCCCGGGTAAGAGGCACGGAAGCAACATACCTACCAGAAGGCAGAAAATCAAAAGTCTTTTTTTCATCCGGTAAACTCCTTTCATCATACGCATCGAAACGGTGGCGCTCCATCGCCCTGAAGTGCCTTTATTATACAGAATTTCCACCCGGCGGTGCAATGCAAAAACTGCACACCTTATTGCAAGATGCTAAATAGTTGTGCACATTACGCAAGTACCGTTGTGAATAAGTGACAAACAGTTTTTGCCATCCGGCGGGAATCGGATCGAAAAAAGGGGTGCCGCCCCGAATCATGTCACCAAGAACATGAAAGACTGCACCCCTGTAGCCGCCGTCGGAACGTGTCGAGAGCGAAAGAAGGACGTTCGGCGTATTAAGAACACGGACAGCGCCCTTACGGCTCCCTTGACGTTTCCGCGAGGATATAGTGCTTCGCCTGCGTGGAGAACAGATGGTGATAGATGCCGCCCGCCGCCATGAGCTCGGCGTGCGTGCCGGACTCCGCCAGCATCCCGTCCGCAATGACGAGGATTTTCGTCGCGGAGACGGCGCTCGACAGGCGGTGCGAGACGAGGACGGTCAGCTTATCCTGCGACAGTTCCGCGAAGCGGTCGTAGATCTCCTGCTCCGCGATGGCGTCCAGCGCAGCGGTCGGTTCGTCGAGGATGAAGATATCGGCATCGGCGTAGAAAGCGCGGGCGATGGACAGCTTCTGCCACTGCCCCTGCGACAGCTCGGCTGCGTCGTCCTCAAAATACCGCATCAGGGGCGTGTCGTAGCCGCTCTCCAGCTTTTCGACGAACGGCGCGGCGTCTCCCAGCTCTGCCGCGCGGCGGATTGCCTCCGGATCCGGGGGTCTGTGGGTATTGCCGAGGGCAATGTTCTCCCCGGCGGTCGCCGCGTACTTCCCGAAGTCCTGGAAGACCGTCCCGAAAACCGTGTACAGTGCCGCGGGGTCATACTCACGCAGGTCATAGCCGTCCAGCGTGATGCGCCCCTCCGTCGGGTCATAAAGTCGCGTGAGGAGCTTGATGAGCGTCGTCTTCCCTGCCCCGTTGACACCGACGAGCACGACACGGTCCCCGGTGCGGAACTCGCAGGAGAAGTGACGGATAACGTCCCTCTCGGCGCCGGGGTAACGGAATCCGACGTCCTCGAACCGTACCGTATGCGCCACATGGCGCTGCGGTACGCGCGGCGTCACCAGGCTGGGGACAATCGTCGGCTTTTCGCCGAGGAAGGTCATGAGGTTATCGATAAACAACGTGCCCTCATAGATGGCGGCGGTCGCGTTCAGCATGGTGGAGATCTGACCGCCGATGGATACGAGCGCCCCCGATAGGAGCGAGTAGTCACCGATCTGCATGTGCCCGCCCACCACGCGATACGCGATATAGAAGAAGATGGCGGTCTCCCCCGCGAGCCGCACCACGGCGGCGAAGATCTGCCAGAGCATCTCGCGCAGGGTCAGGCGACGGATGCCGCGGTAATAGGTATGGAAGGCGGTATCAAATTTGTCGATAAAGGTGTCCGAGAGGTCGGAGAGGCGCATCTCCTTGGCAAGGTCCTTGTCCGTCACGACGTGCGCATAGTAGTTCATCTGCCGCCGCTCCTTGGACGCGCGGCGCATATACCAGAAGCCCCGGGTGCGGAACACATGGTTGACGATGGCAGAGGGGAGGATAAAGACAAACAGGATGAGCGGCACCTGCCATCCGACGGTGCACAGGATGGCGAAAAAGCTGACGGCGGAGATGAGGGCGGAGATGGTCGAGAACGTCGCGGACAGGATCTGCAAGGGGCGCATCCCCGCCTCGCGGTTGGCGTTTTCAAGCTTCTCGTAAAAGGCGGGGTCGTCAAAGCTGCCGAGGTCCACCGTCTTCGCCTTGCGCATAATCTTCAGACGGATATGAGCAGAGATGCGCTCCCCTGCGAGCGACCGCACCGCCGCCTCACAGCGTGATAGCAGGCGTGTCAGGAGCGTGAACAGGAACTGGAGGGCGAGAAACAGCGCCACGGCGGAGAGCGTACCGCGGAAGGTGGTGAGGAGCCCCTCTCCGGGAGCAATCCCCTCCCCTGCGAGCGCGTCATTCACCGCATTGATGACGTACTTCCCGGCATAAGCGACGCCGACAGGGAGCAGACCCGAAACGATGCTGCAGAGCGCCATGAGCGCGAACAGCCACGGACTGGTCTCCAGCAGCAGACGCACCACATAAAAGAACCGGGAGAAAAAGCCGCCGACGACCTTTGTAAGGTAGCGGGGATACTCCCGCAGGCGCTTGGGCTTCTCGTAGAGACTGTCCGCTTTTTTCGTGGGTGGACCGTAACGCATACCGTTACCTCCTTTGAAGTTGACCTGCTCTCCCGGTCGGAGAGGGGTTCAGGGGCGATGCACAGCGGCGGTCAGTCACCGACCGTGCCGCAGGAAAACAACACATTCCCGCCCGAGAGCATCAGAAGCCCGTAGGAGGGCGCCCCCTCGCGCGGGTGACCGATGCTGCCGGGATTGAAAAGATAGATGCCGAATTCCGGAACATACGTCTCGCGCGGCAGATGCGTGTGCCCGAACAGCACAATATCGCACCCCTCGGACTTTGCCGCGGCGATGAGCCCGCCGTCACCCCCCTTGGCGCTGAGGCGATGCCCGTGGGTCAGGAGCAGGCGGTGCCCCTCCCGCTCGATCACACGCTGCTCCGGGGTCGCGTCGGAGAGCCCGAAGCCGTCGCAGTTGCCGCGCACGGCATAGATGGGGATATCGTACCGCGCCTCCATCCCGGCAAGATCGGAGAGCCCGTCACCGAGAAAGCAGACGAGATCGGCATCCCGGTGCATCGAAAGCACGCGGCGGAGCCGCGCCGGGTACCCGTGAGAATCCGACAGAACGACGATCTTCAAGCAAACACCTCGCACAAACCGGGCAGCCCCCACATATACTTGGAATACGAACAGAAAGGGAGGCATCCGATGAAACTGGATAAAAAACTGATCGCGGCACTCATGACCCTGCCGGACGACCGGCTGTGGGAGACCGCACGCGCCATCGCGGCATCCAAGAACATACACCTGTCCGAGACCCCGCCGCCGAAGGAGACGATGGACGCCCTGCGCGCCGCTTTCTCGGACTGCGAGAAGATGGATGTACTCGCCGCGGCGAAGATCCTCTCCGCCTACCGCGAAAAGGGCAGGAAAAATGGCAGACAGTAAGGGGCTGAACCTCGCGCCCCTGCTCGAGCGGCTGGGGCAGAACCCCGCCGCCATCGGGCTACTGGGACAGCTGCTCGGCGGTGGGGGCGACACCCCTGCCGCCGCGGCAGTACACGCAACGGTCGGCGACATCGTGTCGGACACCGGTGACGCGGACGGCGCCCCGGAGCACATGGGCGATGAGGACGACGGGAGCATCCCTGCCGGCAGCGCCGGGGTCCTGCTGCCGCCGCCGCCCGGGCGCGACCACGGGAAAGGCAGGCGCGACGTGCTCATCGCACTGCGCCCGTTTTTATCGAGCCGCCGATGTGCCTCGGTGGACCGGCTGCTGCGGGCACTCGAGCTCTACGAAGTCATTGAAGACAGCCGGAGATGAAAGGAGTGTAGCATCTCATGTACAGTCGAGAATTCCGATCCGACAGTGTGCCGCCGGGATACGGCGGCAACGCCTTCCACCGCGAGGAGGCTTGCGGAGAGGCGCCGGAAACACAGGCTCCTCCCTGTTCTCCCTGCGAGGAGCACGAGCCCCCCGAATGTAAGCCGCCGAGACCGCCGAAGCCGCCGCGGCGGGGGCTGCTGCCGCCCCGCTGGGAAAAGTTCTGCTCCGAGCGGCTGGGCGGTATATGGAACGGAGACCTGCTCCTGCCCGTCGTTGCCGTCCTGCTGCTCACCGGCCGCGGAGACGACTGTGAGGAACAGGACGACGACCTCTGGCTCCTCCTGCTCCTCCTGTACTTCATGAAGTGAGCGCAGCCCCTCCGCCGCCCGGGCGGATAGCACGGACGCCACAGGGTGTTGCAGGGGACGCTGCCGCCGTCAGAAGGGGACGGAATCGAAAAAGGAAAACTGGTTGGTCTCACTCATGTTTTTGAGCGCACCGATGCCGCGGAGCAGCTCGATCACCGACTTGGAGAGCCCAGCGCGGTTGCGCAGGTCCTCCACCGAGAAGAAATCACCGTCCGCACGCGCCTCCACAATCTTCTGCGCGGCAGTCTCGCCGAGCCCGCCGAGCGCGATGAAGGGCATACGGATCTTGCCGTCCTCCGGCAGGAAATACTTATAATCGGACTTATAGAGGTCGGGAGGCAGATAACGGATGCCGCGCGCGAGCGACTCCTCCACCAGCTGCATGGTCGAGACCAGTTCCTTGTCCTTCTGCGTCGTATCCTGCGGCGATTTCTTGCCGATCTCGTCGATCACCTGCCGTACATAGTCCTTCCCGCGCAGCACGATCGCGGCGTCAAAGCCGCCGGGTGCGACGGAGAGAAACGCGGCATAGAACTCCATCGGGTAATGAATTTTGTACCACCCGAGACGGATGGCGGACATGACGTACGCCGCGGCGTGCGCCTTCGGGAACATATACTTGATTTTCTTGCAGGAAGCAATATACCAGTCGGGGACCCCGTGCGAGGTCATGAGCTCCTCCCACTCGGGCTTGAGCCCCCTGCCCTTACGGACCGACTCCATGATCTTGAAGGCGTCGCTGTTCGGCAGCCCGTAACGGATGAGGTCCAGCATGATACCGTCACGGGTACCGATGACCTTGGAAATGTCGCAGATGCCCGCCTTGATGAGGTCCTGCGCATTGCCCAGCCACACGTCCTCGCCGTGCGTCAGACCCGAGATCTGCATCAGGTCGGCAAAGGTCTTCGGCTTCGCGTCCTCAAGCACGCCCTGGATAAAGTGCGTGCCGAACTCGGGGAGCCCGTAGGTCCCCTTGGTGCACCCGCCGATGTCCCCCGGCGTGATGCCGAGCGGTGCGCAGCTCTCAAAGAGACGATAGACCTTCTGGTCGTTCATCTTGACGTCCAGAACGGACGTGTTGGTATAGCGCTCCAGCATCTTGTACTTGGTCGGCATATCGTGCCCGAGCTCGTCCAGCTTCAGGATGGTATCGTGTAGATAAGAGAACTGAAAGTGGGTGGTCACGATGTCCGAATGGGGGTCGTCTGCCGGGTGCTGCACCGGGGTGAAATCGTGGACGTCGTACTCCTTCGGGATAACGATGATGCCGCCCGGGTGCTGCCCGGTCGTGCGCTTGACGCCCGCCGTGCGCAGGACAATCTGATCGACCTCGGCGCGGGAGAGTGAGATCTGCTTCTCGTCCAGGTATTTCATGACGTATCCATAGGCGGTCTTGTCCGCAAGGGTGCTGATGGTACCGGCGCGGAACACGTTGCCCTTGCCGAACAGCTCCTCGGTGTACTTATGCACCTTGCCCTGCACATCGCCCGAGAAGTTCAGGTCGATATCCGGAGACTTGTCACCGTGGAAGCCGAGAAAGGTCTCGAACGGGATATTCTGCCCGTCCGATACCATGAGGCACCCGCAGTGCGGACAGGTCTTGTCGGGCAGGTCAAAACCGGAGCCGACCGAGCCGTCCGTGAAGAACTCGGAATAGCGGCACTGCGGGCAACGGTAGTGCGGCGGCAGGGGGTTGACCTCCGAGATGCCGGACATACTGGCGACGAACGACGAGCCGACCGAACCACGCGATCCGACGAGGTACCCCTGCGACTCACTGTATGCGACCAGACGCACCGCGATCATGTAAAGGACGGCGAAGCCGTGCGAGATGATGGCATCCAGCTCCCGCGTCAGGCGGTTCTTCACGATGTCGGGGATCTTTGCCCCCGTGCCGTCGTCGTAGCCGTAGTATTCCTCGGCACGCTTCCAGCAGGAGGAGGTCAGCTCCTCCTCGGCGCCCTCCATCTTCGGCTCATACCGCCCCTCCGGGATCGGGCGGAAGTCCTCCGTCATATCGGCGATCTTATTCGGGTTTTCGATGACGACCTCATGCGCCTTTGCCTCGCCGAGGTAGGCAAACTCGTCGAGCATCTCCTCCGTCGTGCGGAGGTACAGCCCGATATCACGGTCGCCGTCCTGGAATTTCATCCCCTTGAGGATGATCTTGCGGTACAGCTCGTCCTCACGGTCGAGGAAATGCGCGTCGCAGGTGGCGACCACCGGCTTCCCGAGCTTCTCCCCGAGGGCGACGATGCGACGGTTGATGTCGCGGAGCGTCTCCTCCCCCGGCACCTTGCCCTCTGTAATCAAAAACCCGTTATTACAGAGCGGCTGGATTTCCAGATAGTCATAGAAGGAGGCAATCTCCTCAACGGAGGCATCGTTCTGCCCCTCCAGAATGGCGCGGTAAAGCTCCCCTGCCTCGCAGGCGGAGCCGATGATGAGGTCCTCGCGGTTGTCCTCCAGGACCGAGCGCGGGATGCGGGGGAAACGCTTATAGAAATCCAGATAGCTGCGGGAAATCAGACGGTACAACGTCTTGAGCCCCGCGAGGTTCTTCGCGAAAATGATCATGTGGTAGGGGCGGAGTTTGAGCGGATCGCTCTTTTCGCTCATCGCCTCGGTCATGCGGACGTAGTCACCGATCCCCTCGTTCTTCATCTGCTCCTGCATCTTGAGGAAGATGAGCGCCAGCATCCGCGCGTCGTCTGCGGCGCGGTGATGGTGGAAGTCACCGAGCCCGTAATGCTCGGCGAGGATATCCAGCTTATGCTTTTTGAGCTCCGGGTTGACGAATTGGGAGAGCGCCACCGTATCGAGGTAGGAATTCTCAAAGCGGAGCCCGGTCTTCTCGGCTCCTGCCCGTATAAAGCCGCAGTCAAAGTTCGCGTTGTGCGCTATGAGCATCGCGTCCCCTGTGAACGCGAAAAACATGGTGAGCGCCTCTTTCAGCTTGGGTGCGCCCCGCACCATATCATCCGTGATGGAGGTCAGGCGCGTGATCTCCTCCGGGATGTGGCACTCGGGGTCAACGAACGTATCGAACTCCTCAATGACCTCGCCGCCGCGCACACGCACGGCGCCGATCTCGGTGATGGCACAGGCGCGCACGTCGAGCCCCGTCGTCTCGATATCGAACACGATGACCTCATCGTCAAAGCCTGTCGGCGGCTTACCGTACACGGCACGAGCCTTATCGTTGACGTAATACGCCTCCATGCCCCAGAGGATCTTGACGTCTGCCTTCTGCTTCTCACGCTCCAGCATCACCTCGGGGAACGCCTGGACGTTTCCGTGGTCGGTGACGGCGATCGAGCGCCACCCCCAGCGGACGGCGGTCGAGACCAGCTTTGCCGGCTCCACATAGGCATCCATCATGGACATCGTGGTATGCAGATGCAGCTCTGTCCGTTTCTCGGGGGCGTTGTCCTCGCGGAGCAGCCGCTTCACGCGCATGACCGCCTCCGGCGAGAACGTCAGATCCCCGTCAAACTTGTCGCGGTAGACGCGGCCGTACACGGCATACGACTTCCCGACCCCGAGGTCCTTCAGCCAGGCGACCTCCTCGGGGGCGCCCGTCCGCTTCATGTAGATGGAATAGACCCCGTCGGTGATACCGACCGTGATCGTATGTTTATCCTTGTTGCGGCTCTCACGCAGGTCGGTCGAAAAGACCTCCCCCATGATAACCACGCGGGACGACGGCTGCACCTCGGCGATCGGCGTCAGCTTCTCCATGGTAAAAGGGTCGCCGAACAGGTGCTCTGCCCCCGCGGTCGTGAAACGCATATGGGCGATGCGGAACACCGTGTCGCTCTCCCGCTCAAATCCCGGCTCGTCCGGAAACAGGACGTCCGCCCGGACGCGGGGATAGGTCGGTCTGTCCGACGTCTGCGCACCGTCGCCGCCCGACGCCGTATTCTCCGTATGCGGGCGCTGCGCCGCCTCCTTCGCCGCCTCCTGTGCGAGGCTCTCGTAGTCTGCGAGCAGGCGATCGTACTCCGCCTGCCGCGCGGCGGCCTGCGCCTCCGCGTCGGCGGAGAGCTCCAGGGAAAAACGGCGCGAAAGCCCGAAGCGCACGGACAGGATCCGCGACATGAGCGCCTCTGTCCCCGACCCGCGCACGAGCTCTACGCCCTCCTCGATAAAGGGCAGCTCGACGTGGATGGTCTCGCCGTCGTCACGGAAGGTCGCCAGATTGAAAAAACCCTTTGTGACGGCGCCGCCGCGCGTCGCCTCCTCAGCGATCTCCGCGACATGGGCAATCTCAAAGGTCTCCTCCGGAAACGACGGAATGATGCGGAAGGAAACCAGCGACGGGAAAGCCCCGGCACCGCCGTACAGCGCAAAGCAGGCGTCCTCCGCGGCATACAGCAGCTCCGACTTCACATGGCGGGAGAACCGCGCGAACACCTCGACGCGCGTGACCTCTCCCGTATCGCTCCGCCGCACCTCGCGGCGGGCGTCCGTCACATAGGACAGCGCCTCGGCGATGTCCCCCTCTGGATGATATTTCGGAAATAGTGCTGAAAACTTATTCATGTGCGTCTCTCATTTTTTTGAGTTCTTGGATGAGTACCGATACAATATCCGCCTCGGGGTATTTCGCGACGATCTCACCGTGGCGGAACAGCAGCGCCTCCCCGACGCCGCCCGCGATGCCGATATCGGCGTCACGCGCTTCGCCCGGTCCGTTGACGGCACAGCCCATGAAGGCCACCTTGACCGGCAGGTCACGCAGCCCCTCGCGGTCGAGCGCCTCCTCAAACGCCCCGAGCAGGGGGATGAGGTCGATGCGGGTACGGCCGCAGGTCGGGCAGGACACGAGCGTGAGCCCGCGGCGCGGATTTAAATCCAGCGCCGCAAGAATCTCCCGTGCTGCGGACACCTCCCGGACGGGGTCTGCCGTGAGGGAAACGCGGATCGTATCACCGATGCCCTCCGCGAGCAGCGTGCCGATACCGACGGCACTCCTGACCGTCCCCGCTTTTTCCCCGCCCGCCTCGGTCACACCGAGGTGCAGGGGGTACTCCGTCTCGGCGGCAAGGATCCGGTTCGCCTCGATCATGCGGCGGACATCCGACGATTTGACGGAGATGACCGTATCATAAAAATCGCACGCTTCCAGCAGGCGCGCGTGCGCCATGGCGCTCTCGGCGAGCGCCTCCCCCGTCGGGGCGCCGTACCGCGCGAGGATTTCCCTCTCGAGCGACCCGCCGTTGACGCCGATGCGAATCGGAATCCCGCGCGCGCGGCAGGCGGTCACGACCGCGCGGACGCGGTCAGCGCCCCCGATGTTGCCTGGGTTGATACGGATCTTGTCCGCACCGGCAGCAATGCACTCGAGAGCAATCTTATAGTCAAAATGAATGTCTGCGACGAGCGGCACCGTGACCCCCGCCTCCTTGAGGGCGGCGAACGTTTTCGCCGCCGCGAGGTCCGGGACGGCGAGGCGGACGATGTCACACCCGGCGTCGGCGAGTGCCCGCACCGCGCGGAGCGTCGCGGGTACGTCATGCGTGTCGGTATTGGTCATGGACTGTACGCTGACAGAGGAGGCGCCTCCGATGGGCACCTCCCCGACCATCACCGTGCGTGAAGCTCTCCGTGACATACCGATCGCCATCTGACTTCCTCCTTATGTACGGTAACGGCAGCGCCGTTACTTGAAAACCAATGTGATAATATCCTTGACGGTCACGACAATCATGAGCCCGAACAGCAGGAACATCCCGACCGCGTCGATCATGCTGACAATCTTCGGGGACAGGCGGCGGCGGGAAACGAGCTCAATGAGCGTGTAGAAGATGTGCCCCCCGTCCAGTGCCGGGAGCGGCAGAAGATTGAAAATCCCGAGATTGACGCTGATGAGCGCGGTCAGGAGCAGAAGCGTGTTGAACCCGCTCTTTGCCGCGTTGGAAATGACTCCCGCGGTACCGATGGGTCCCGAAACGGCGCGCAACGAATAGCGCCCCGTGATGAGGTCGATGATGGAGTCCCACACCATGCGCACGAGGTACCCCGCGCGGTGGAAGGACTGCGTGACGACGGTGCCGAAATCCTTATGCACCGCATAGGGCACAAAGTCGATGACGCCGAAGGTCTCGCCGTTTTCCTCCTGGGTCGGGAACGTGATGTCAAAGGTTCTGACCTCGCCGTCGCGGCGGACGGTCAGGGTGAGCGGCTTATCCGTGCCGCCCTGGTGTACGATCTCATAGTACAGCTGCTCTGCGATATACACATGGCGCGAGCCGACCTTGATGACCTCGTCTCCGACCATGAGCCCCTGGTCCTCACTCGTGCGCGTCTCCCCCTCCACGGGGCGGAAGGCACCGATCTCGGTACCGCCGGCGGTCATGGTACAGGTCAGGATGATGCAGATGAGGAAGCCGAACAGCAGGTTCTGGAGCGCCCCGGCGGCATGGACGATGAGCCGCTGCCATGCAGGCTTGGACGCGAGCGCCCCGAGGCGCGGGTCACGCAGGGGCTCCGGCATATCGCGCAGCGCCTCCTCGGCGTTCGCGTCCTCCGAGAGCTCTCCCTCCATGCTGACAAAGCCGCCGAACGGAATCATGCGCAGGGCATAGACGATCCCGGTCTTCTTGGATTCATACCAGACGAGCTTCGGACCCATCCCGATCGCAAACTCGAATACCCGCACATGGAAAATCCGTGCGGCCACATAATGCCCGAGCTCATGAATGAAGATCAGGAGCCCGAAAATCAAAACTGCAATGACAATTGTCAAAGGGATACCTCCCCGTTAATGTTCTGTGAGGATCCGGGCGGCGACACCGCGCGCTTCCCGATCCATTGAGAGAATTTCGTCGAGGGTCTTTGCCCCGGCGGCGTGCCCCATGCGGGCGTATGTCTCCTCCACGGTGTCAGAAATGCGCAGGAATGCGATGCGGTCGGACAGGAATGCGGCGACCGCGACCTCGTTCGCGGCATTGACCACGGCGGGCATCGCCCCGCCCTCCGCAAATGCCCGCTTCGCGAGCGGGAGGAGCGGAAACGTCGCCGGGTCCGGCGCGCGGAAGGTCAGACTGCCGACTGAAAACAGGTCGAGCTCTCCGGTGAGCCCCGCCATCCTGGCAGGGTACGTCAGCGCGTGCTGGATGCAGGCGCGCATATCCGGTTTCGACAGCTCGGCGAGCACGGTGTTATCAATATATTCCACCGCGCTGTGGATTATACTCTCGGGGTGGACAAGCACGGTGATGCGGTCGGGCGTGACCCCGAACAGATGCGCCGCCTCGATGATCTCAAAGCCCTTGTTCATGAGCGTCGCGCTGTCCACCGTGATCTTCGCCCCCATCTGCCAGGTCGGATGGCGGAGCGTGTCCTCCACGCGCACGGCGGCGAGCTTTTCCCGGGTGTAACCGAAGAAGGGACCGCCCGAGGCGGTCAGGAGCAGACGCTTGACCTCCTCCGCACGCCCGCCGGAGAGGCACTGGAAGATCGCGCTGTGCTCGCTGTCCACGGGCAGCAGCTCCGACCCGCACTCCCGCGCACGGCGCATGACGATCTCCCCGGCGACGACGAGAGACTCCTTATTGGCAAGAGCGAGGCGCTTGCCCGTGTCCAGCACCGCGAGGGTCGGGAGCAGCCCCGCCTCCCCGAGGATCGCGTTGACAAAGGCGTCCGCGCGGCTCTCGCCGATTGCCGCCGGGATGGCATCCGCCCCGGACAGCACCCGGACCCGGGTGTCCGCAAGCCGGGTCTTCAGCTCCCCGGCGGCAGCTGCATCCGCCATGACGACGGTATGCGGCAGGAAGGCGCGCGCCTGCGCCTCCATAGTGGCGACATCACGGTTCGCCGTGAGCAGATCCACCGAAAGCCCCTGACGGGCGGCGACCTCGAGAGTCTGCCGCCCGACGGAACCGGTGGAGCCGAGTACGGCGATGACCCGGACTGCGCCGGCGGTCACGCCGCTCATGACAGGAGGGCGAGCGTGTCGCCCGCGAGCGCGAGATTGGAGAGGATGAGGAGCACCGGCGAGATGGCGAGGACGCTGTCAAAACGGTCCAGGACGCCGCCGTGCCCGGGAAAGATCTTCCCGTAGTCCTTTACACCGTGCTCACGCTTGATCAGTGAGGTGATGAGATCGCCCACCTGCGAGACGACGGAGCACAGGAGGCCCGTCAGGAGCAGGAGCGGATAGTGCACCGTGAAATGCCACTTACCGAACTGCATCACGAGCCCGAACGCCGCGAACGACAGGATGCAGAAGACGATCCCGCCGACCGAGCCCTCCACCGTCTTTTTCGGACTGATGACGGGGTTCAGCTTATGCTTGCCGAAGAACCTGCCCGTAAAGTAGGCAAAGGTGTCGGTCACCCATGCGCCGAAGAACACGAGCAGGTAGAGGTACCCGCCCTCCGGCGTCTTATGCCGGAGCAGCGAGAGAGACGCGAAGGAAAGCGTGATATAGAGCACCCCCGTGAACACCTCCGCCACCTCGGCGAAGTGCATCCGCCCCTGCCGCAGGACTGCCACGGCAAAGAGGTACAGGAGGTAGAGCGTGAAGACCGCCGCCGCCAGGAGCAGGAATGTGTGGATCGTGTCCACAAACGCCGTCGCAAGCGGGAGCCCCACGGCAATGAGATACGCCGGGACCGAGACAACAAAGTCCTCCCGCGCGGTGGCGGCAGCGCCGGTCTCGTCCACCTGCGAGCGCAGGCATTTCAGGAGTTCATACACCGCGGCGAGCGCCATGAGGGCGACGAGCGCCGGGATGATATACGCGCACTGCCACGACAAAAAGAGCAGCGGCAGCAGGATGGCAATGAGCACCACTGCCGTGATAATTCTTTGTAACATACAGCCTCACAGACCGCCGTAGCGGCGGTTCCGTTTCAGATAGTCTTCGATGATCCCGTCCAGCTCACGCACCGAAAGCGACGGCCACGGGGTCTTCACAAACGCGTACTCGGCGTACGCCGCCTGCCAGAGCAGGAAGTTGGAGACACGCGTCTCGCCGCTCGTGCGGATGATGAGATCGGGGTCGGGCATCCCGCCCGTGTAGAGCGCCTCCGAGAACGTCTTTTCATCGACCTCCGCGGCACCGCTCGCGAGCAGGCGATTGACGGCGGAGAGAATCTCCTGCCGCCCGCCGTAATTCAGCGCGATGTTCAGGGTGAAGTCCTCGTACTGCGCCGTCTGCTCCTCCACGTCGCCGATCTTCCAGACCAGCTCCTCGGAGAGGGGCGCGAGGTCGCCGAGGATGCGCACGCGGAAGCGGTTCTTCTCCCGGTCGCGCAGGATCTCGTCGAGGTAATCCGAGATGAGACGCATGATCTCCTCCACCTCGCTCGCGGGGCGGCGCCAGTTCTCGGTCGAGAACGCATACACCGTGACATAGGCGATCCTGCGGTCACGGCAGGCGGCGAGCAGCTTCTTGAGGTTCTTCGCGCCCGCGGCGTGGCCCGCCTCACGCGGGAGCCCGCGGTGCTTCGCCCATCTGCCGTTGCCGTCCATGATGAAGCCGAGGTGCGTCAGCCGTCCGGTCAGATCCGGCGGCGTTTTCTTGCCAAACCGTTTCAAAATATCACCCTCCGGTGTCAGATGGTCATCATTTCCTTGTCCTTGGCATCTACGACCGTCTCGATCTTCTTGATGTAGCGGTCGGTGAGATCCTGGATCTCCTTATCCGAGGACTTTGCCTCATCCTCGGTCATCTCGCCGTTCTTCTTCTGCTCCTTGACGGCGTCGTTCGCCTCGCGGCGGATGTTGCGGATCGCGACCTTGGCGTTCTCGCCCTTCTGCGCGACCTGCTTGGTCATCTCGCGGCGGCGATCCTCCGTCATCGGGGGGAAGGTCAGGCGCAGGACCGACCCGTCGTTCTGCGGGTGGATGCCGAGATCGGAGGTCTGGATCGCGCGATCCATCTCCTTGAGCGTAGACTTGTCAAAGGGGGTGATGACCAGCGTGCGCGCGTCGGAGACGGCGACGGACGCCATCGTCATGAGCGGGGTGGGAGCGCCGTAGTACTCAAACGTGATCTTGGAGAGCACCTCGGGATTTGCCTTACCGACGCGCATGGTGGCGAGGTCGGCGGTCAGGGTGTCGAGGGTCTTCTGCATTTTTTCTTCGAATTTCTTGGTGTTGAGTTTCATGTTTTTCTCCTTCGTAATCGTAGAATGTCGGCGGGCTGTGCCCGGAATCAACAGGTAATGACGGTGCCGAGCTGCTCCCCGCGCACGGCGCGCAGGATGTTCTCCGGGTCGTCGAGCCCGAAGACCAGCACCGGGATCTTCGTATCCATCGAGAGCGCGGCGGCGGTCGAGTCGATCGCGTGCAGTCCGTCCTTCAGGACATCGCGGCAGGAGATCGTATCGAGCTTGACAGCGGCGGGATTGGTCTTGGGGTCGTCGGTATAAACGCCGTCTATGTTCTTCGCCATGAGCATGACGTCCGCCCCGATCTCTGCGGCGCGCATGGCGGCGGCGGTATCCGTCGAGAAGAACGGGAGCCCGATCCCCCCGCCGAACACGATCACCTTACCGGCGGCAAGATATTCCTTGGCTCGGTAGGAGGTGTACTGCTCCGCGAACTGCGGCATCTCCACAGAGGTCAGCACCGCGGCATCCAGCCCGGCGCGGCAGAACGTATCCTTCAGCATCAGTGCATTGATACAGGTGGCGAGCATCCCCATCGAGTCTGCCGTGCCGCGGTCCATCTCGACGCCCTGGCGACCGCGCCAGATGTTACCCGCGCCGACCATGATGGCGACCTGGGTACCGCCATCGACGCATTTTTTGACAACGCCCGCGATCTTTTCGAGGAAAGCGTGGTCGTAGATCCCCTTTCCGTCGGCGGCAAGTGCCTCACCCGACAGCTTCAGTAGTACGCGCTGATAATTTACCATAAAAGCGGTCTCCGTATCTTTTTATTTTCCCCTTTATCATACAACAAAACCGTCCCCTTGTAAACACTTTTTTCGCCCGCTTACGCGTGCGCGTGCGGACATCACATCGGCAAAGACGGGGAGGACCCGTATTTTATCGGCTCCTCCCCGTGGAAAATGCCGGACGTGAAGCAAGTCCTCTCTGTGCGGCAGCGAGGGGGGCGCCGACGCAGAAAAGGAGAGAGACGAAACCGTCTCTCTCCTGCAATATGCCTTTTGTCGGGATCAGTTGCCGGAGACCATCTTCGCGACTTCTGCCGCCAGATCGTCCTCGCGCTTCTGGATACCCTCGCCCTTCTCGTAGCGGTAGAACGCAAGCACCTTGATGGAGGCGCCGAGTTCCTTCGCCGTCTTGGCGACGTACTGTGCAACCGTCATGCTGTCATCCTTGACATACGCCTGCTCCAGCACGCAGTTGTTCTCATAGTACTTCTTGAGCTTACCGGTCACGATGCCTTCCAGCACCTTCTCCGGCTTGTTCGCCATCTTGGGATCCGCCTTCATCTGCGTCATGATGATTTCCTTCTCCTCTGCGAGGACAGACGCGGGGACGTCCTCGGTAGCAAGGTAAGGAATGTTGTAAGCGGCGACCTGGAGCGCGATGTTCTTGGCAAATTCCTTGAACTCGGGCTTCTCTGCGGTGGCAGCGTCGGTATCAAACTTAACGATAACGCCGGTGTTGCCCATGCCGTGGATATAGGTGGAAACCACGCCCTCCACGATCACGAAACGGCGGATGCTGAGCTTCTCACCGATCGTGTAGGTCTTTTCCTGCAGCTCTGCCATCACGGTGCTCTCGGCGTTGTAGGCGCAGTTCATGAGCGCGTCCACATCGGCGGGCTTGTTCGCGAGGATGGCATCGAGGATGCCGGAAACAAACTCCTGGAAGGAGGCGTTCTTCGCCACGAAGTCGGTCTCGGAGTTCACCTCGACCATAGCGGTCACGCCGTTCACGGTCTTGATCGAAACGATACCCTCGGCGGCAATTCTGCCCGCCTTCTTCGCGGTCGCCGCCATGCCCTTTTCACGGAGCACCTTAATCGCGGCATCGAAATCACCGTCAGCCTCGACCAGCGCGTTCTTGCAGTCCATCATGCCGCAGCCGGTCTGCTTGCGGAGCTCGGCTACGTCTTTTGCGGAAATGTTCGCCATCGTTCGTATCCTCCTCTGAATTATTCGGCAGCTGCCTCTGCGGCTGCTTCCTCGGTCTTTTCCTCTGCCTTGGTCTCGGCGGTCTCGTTCGTCTCGCCGCCTCTGCCCTCGATCACGGCGTCGGCAATCGCACCGGTGATGAGCTTGATCGCACGGATAGCGTCATCGTTACCGGGGATGATATAGTCGGCGTCATCGGGGTCGCAGTTGGTATCCACGATGGCAATGACCGGAATCCCGAGCTTCTTCGCCTCGAGGATCGCGTTGTGTTCCTTATGCGTATCGACAACGAAAACAGCGTCCGGCAGGGTCTCCATGTTCTTGATACCGCCGTAGTTCTTTTCGAGATCGTCGATCTCTTTCAGTTTCTTCGCCACTTCCTTCTTGGGGAGCAGGTTGAAGGTACCGTCCTCCTGCATACGCTCCAGCTCCTTGAGACGGGCGATGCTCTTACGGATGGTCTTGAAGTTGGTCAGCATCCCGCCGGGCCAACGCACGTTGACGTAGTACATACCGCACTTGGTAGCCTCGTCCTTGATGGTATCGGTCGCCTGCTTCTTGGTGCCGATAAAGAGAATGGTGCCGCCCGCTTCGGAGAGGTAACGCACATAGGTGCAGGCCTCCTCAAACTTCTTGACGGTCTTCTGCAGGTCCACGATGTGGATGCCGTTACGATGGGTGAAGATATACTCCGCCATCTTCGGGTTCCACTTCTTGGTCGGGTGACCGAAGTGAACGCCTGCTTCGAGCAGCTGCTTAATGGTGATGCTGAACATGGGATGTCCTCCTGATTGGTTGTCCTTCACAGAGTAAACCCGCACCACCCGCCGAGGCGAGCACCGGCACGGCTATCCGCTCTGTGTGTCAATAAATTTCCGCGCTTGCGCGCAGATGTGACTATTATATAATAAGTCCGATGCCTTTCGCAAGCACTTCTTTTCTCATGGGCAATATTTTACAATTTGTTCACATATTCAAGGCAGTCGGCGGCGTGAATCAGGAGCGGCGACACCTCCTGCCAGAGCGCCGGCAGGTGGTGAAACGGGAGAGGATTGACCCCCATGCCGCATTCGACCGTGAGCGCAGGGATCTCCCGCTCCGCGAGCGTATCCGTCAGACCTCCGTATGCCGCCGCACCGGTGGGGGTGCCGACGCGGTAACCGACCCGGCGGGCGAGGAGCCGCCCCCAGAGGCGCGTGCGGCGCGGCGGCGCCGCACCCCAGAAAAGCTCCCGCCCCTGCGTGTGCAGGGTGAGTACTGCGTCGGGGGCGAGGATGTCGATAAGCCCCATGAGCGCCTGCGTCTCGGGCTCCGAGAGCGGGTATTCCCCGCTGTACCGGGTGGGTGCACCGCCCTCGATGCCGAGCGAGCGCTCGACGGCGCGGTACGCGTCAAAGCCCGCCGGGTAATTGTGATTGAGATCCACCCCGCGCGCATTTGCCTGCCAGCGGGAAAAATCGCGGCTCCCGCCGTTCATGCGGAGCTGCCGTTCCGCAAGGAGGGAGCCGGCGTCCCAGCCGCCGAGTTCCAGCGCCGCACCGTCCGGGTTGAGGCACGGCACCACATAGCAGGTCCCCCGCGGCGATGCCCCCGCCGCGAGAAACGCATACAGCAGGTTGCCCGTCAGGTGCTCCATGCCGTGATGCACGCCGACATACAGCACGGTGGGGCTCCCCTGCCCGCGCCTCGCACAAAGGAGCGGCTCCCCGAGGATGCTCCGCCCGAACGGAAACCAGGTGATGTCTCCCGCGCGGGTATCGACCTCGCGGCGGAGCCGCTCCTGCCCCGACCGCGTCATGGGCGTCTTCCAAATCAGATCCATCTGTCTCCCTCCTCACGGAGCAATGTATGCGGAAGACGCAAAAAAGTTTTCCGTTTCCACTACCAAAGCGCGGCGAAGTGTGATAGAATAGGGCTGTCAAACGGAAAGGAGGCTGCTCTGTGACCATACCCAAAACAAGAGAAACGCCATGGAGGCTCCTGCTCGCGCTCATGGGTGTCGAGGTGCTCATCGCCCTCACCTACCCTGCCGTCTGGCAGCTGTATGCGCGGCAAAACTACTGGTACCTGGTACCGGAATACCTCGTGAATTTTCTGCACGCCTCGGTGGTCGCCGCGTTCTGCACAATCGCCATGTGGCGCACCACACATCGCGGCATCGGACGCGGGAGCGGGCTCGTCGGGCTTTTGATTGCGACCCTCGCCGTCAAGGACTACTTAAGGTATTTCACCGAGGCTCTGCTGGCGGATCAGCTGCGCATCGGCGGCTGTCTGCTCTATGCACTCCGCGAGACCTGCCTGTCCACGGTACTCGTCGAGGGGGGGCAGATCCTCCTGGCGTTCTGGTTCTCCTACTTTATTTTCCTCTCGCGGCGACCGCCCGCCCCGCCATACGCCGGTCCCTTCACCATCCGCGGCAACGACCTGACGGCGGCGACGCTCCTCTTTGTCTCCCTCATGACCCTGCGCACCTTTGTCTCGCAGCTGGTCACGACCATCCGGTTCGGAAACGAGTATTTCTGGCTCCTGCGCACCTCCGAGATCCTCGGTATCGTCCTCGACTTTGTGATGCTTTTCCTCGTCGGTTTTGTCTCCTACCTGCTTGCCGGAGAGAGCCGCCGCTTTCTCGACGAGACCTGACCCCCCTCTGTGTACAAAATAAATGAAACAAGAAAGGATCCACCGCTATGTCCTCTCAAAAATCCTCCCGCTCCCTCTCCCTCATCGGCATCGCCGTCTCCATCTGCTTTATTCTGCTCGCGTTCGGCACCGTCTGGAACACGCTCATCGACGCCTTCAAGGAGCTGTTTGACCATTCCTCCTCTTTCCAGGCCTGGTGCACCTCGCTGACAGGCGCTTTCCTCGCCGTCATGATGCTCGTCGCGGGCATTCTCGGTGTCCTGCCGCACCCGAACCGCCGCGCCATCCGCATCCTCGCCATCATCGTCTTCATCCTCTCCGCCGCCTACTTCATCCTGGGGCTGGTACAGCAGACGCCCTCCCGCCATTTCCCGTTCATCACGATCCCGACCACGATGCTGGTGCAGGCGATCCTCGCCTTTGTCCTCTATAAGGAAGCATAAGCACAATAAAACGCAAGGCGGAGCCGCAAAACTGCGGCTCCGCCTTGTTGTATGCAATGACAGATCAAAATCAGGTTTATGCTTCGTCACCCGCATCGGGCATAGCCCCGGAGGCATCGGTACCGTCCGTGCCTGTGGCGCCCATGTCTGTGGAGCCCGTCGCTGCGGTGTCCGCATCATCGGCATCTGTGCTGGCGGTATCCTCTCCGTCTTCCCCGTCTTCGTCTGACGGATCCTCTGCAAGGCAGGGGGTCGCGGCGAGGTCGCGCTCCATAAAGGCGGCGAAATCACCCTTAGCGTCCCGCGGGCGGTACTGGATGCACCGCGTGACGGCAAACAGCAACAGGTACCCCACGGGGGCAATGAGCGGAAGCCACGGATTCCGGTTCCCGAGCAGGTAGGAGATGCCCCATACCGCGCCCCAGAGGAACGCCGAGACCACCAGGAGCTTCGTCAGATAGGCGGCGATCTTCGGGGCGAGCGAAACGTGCTCTCCCTCCCACGCCGTGTCCCCGGCGGTGTCTGCTGCGTCATCATCCTCCGCGAGATCAGTGCATCCCGACACTCCCGTATCCGCACGGCGGGATACACAGGCGGGGATATCCTCCATCTGCACATTGAGGGCGAGGTAACCGTTCTCCACCGTCGTTTCCATGACAGCGAGCAGATCATAGTCCCTGCCGCGGTAAATCCGGACGGCAGTGAGCCCGTCATCGGCGGGCACGCGCTCATAGTGGTAAGCGGGGTTGTGCACCTGCTCATTATGCTCCGCAATGCGCGCGTCCAGAAACGCATCGAAGGCGGCGGGATCCGCCGCACACAAATACTTCATATCACGAACACCCCGCCAGATTTGCCGCGAGCGCGATGAGACTGCCGAGCCCCGTAGCGGCGGCGGCGATCGCCGCCCAAAATGCGTACCGCACGGTGCGCGCCATGCGTGCGAGTTTGCTCTGCAGCGTGTCCACCTGCCCCGAGAGCTCCGTCAGCTTTCCGGTCACCTCTTTGACCGGTACGACGGCAATCGGCGGCTGTGCAGCCGGACGGTTGGCGGGCAGCGGAGCATCCGTGCGGGCTGGCTCCTGTCGCTCTTGCCGCTTCGGCGTGATGCGGTCCAGGTAGGCACAGTAAGCGGACAGCGCCTGCATCCCGCGCGGCGTCACACCGACGGCGGTGAGATCCCGCTTCCACGCCTCCAGATGCTCGGCGTGCGTGGCGTACCGGTTCGGGTCTTCGAGAAACGGCGCTACCTTCTTCCGGCAGGAAGAGCAGAACACGAGCTCGGAGCCCGGATACAGTTCTTCCGTTTCATTGAACAAAAACAAGCGGCTGTTGCAGTTGACGCAGTTCATACGGCCCCTCCCTCATCGTTATACGAGAATTCTAGCATAATCCTCCCCCCGTGTCAAGGCGATTTATGCCACTTTTGTTTATATAAAGTTAACATTCGGTTTCTATAATGTACAAGATCACGGGAAAGGAGCCGACGTATGTTTTCGTTCATCTTCATGTTTATCATCGGTTGGCTGCCACTCCTCCTGCTCCTTTTCCGGGCAAACTATGTGCTGTCGCACAGCGATGCCTATACGATGGAACAGCGGTTCCGTCTCGCAAAGAAGTTTGTGCGCGTCTGCGAGGTGTGTACCAATACCGCCCCACGAATATACGGGCTCGAGAATCTGCCGGGTGCGGACGCGGGCGGCTATCTGCTCATCGCCAACCACCAGGGGAAATACGATGCCCTCGCCGTCATGCGCGCCATGCCGGCACCGATCGGGATCCTGATGGAGACGCACCAGTCGGATAAACCGGGCGTCCGGCAGGTCATGTCCCTCCTCGACGGCGAGCACATCGACCTCGCCCACCCGCGCCAGCAGCTGCGCATCATCCGCTCCATGGGCGAAAAGGTGCGTGACGGCGCCCGTTTTCTCGTCTTCCCGGAGGGCGGCTACGACGGCAACCGCAACAGCATCCAGAACTTCCACAACGGCTGTTTCTTCTCGGCGTACCTGGCGCGGTGCCCCATCGTGCCTGTCCTGCTCGTGGACACCCACCGCTCTATGAACCGCAACAACATCCTGGCGCGTGTGCACCCCGAGGTGCACTTTTTGCCGCCGATCCCCTATGACGAGTACAAGGATCTCTCGCGCGAGGAGACCACACAGATGGTGCGCGGCAGGCTCATCGATGCGATGACCGAGCGCCTGGCGGAACGCGGCGAGGACTACCTCCCGTGGGATAAGGACGCCCCCATGCCCAAGACGGCGAGGAAAGCCTACGAGGCAGAGCTCCGCGCCAAGGCACAGCGCGTCCGCGAGAGCGACATCTGACGCTGGCACAGCCGAAGTGGCTTTGTCCGTGTCACCGCACAACTCCTCCACAACCCCACATAAGGAACGCGCCGGCGGGATGACCGCCGGCGCGCTTTTTGTTTAAAATGTACTGATGGGGAGGTCGGTGTTGTCCTCTCCCTTTTCGAGGTTCCGTATCTCGATCTCATATCGTTTCGTCTCGGAAACGACCACTGTCACGAGGTCGCCGACACGGTGCCCGAGGAGCGCACACCCAAGGGGACACTCCTTGCTGATAAATCCCTCGAGAGCATTCTCGCGGAGGGTCGTGACGATCTGGATGCGCTTCGTCTTATCGAGGTCGGCACGGTAATAGGTCACATAATCAAAAAGACCGATGACATCAGGTGCGGATGCAACGGGGATCACCTTCGCCGTGCGGATCATTGCCTCCAGGTAGCGGATGCGGCTGCGGTTTTTATTCCGTTCCTGCTTCGCGACCTTGTATTCCGCGTTCTCGGAGAGATCTCCGTACTCTCTCGTGCGCTTCACTTCCGCGCCGAGTGCGGGAGCCAGGACCTCATAGCGGTACTTCAGCTCCTCCTGCATCTTTTGTATATCGACTTCGGTCAGTTCATCATACATCGGGTGGTCCCTCCTGTCCGTCCTCCGTGCAGAGTGCATAACCCTGCTCATACATAATGTGTATCAGCTCGCGCAGCTGCTTTCCGGTCAGGAGCAGCCCCCCCTCCTCCCCCTCGGAGTGCAGGGTGATGCGGGAGCCCTCCGTGGAGCAGGTTACAGTGAGGCCTGCCTTTTCCACCGTCGTCTCCAGATACGGCTTTTTATCCCAAAGATAAAAATGCACCCGTTCCGGCGTCAGAAACACATAAGCGCGACGGAGCTTCCCCGCATAGTGCATGGTCGCATACACAAAGCATACGATGCGACCGTTGACGCGGCTGCCCGCATTGGCGAGCTTAACATATTCATGGCGGATAATGAGCGCCAGCACCAGCAGGGTCAGAAGCGCCGCAACTCCTCCCGCGAGCATCCCCCACGCATACGGACGAACCACGGAGCAGGCATAGCAGATCAGCGTCACAAGGCTGAACGTTACCATGCCGCATACAAAGCTGACTGTCCGCGTAACAGGATTAAAATATTTCTCCATATTACCTCTCAAAAAGTAAGGTGAGCAGGTGTCCGGCACCTGCTCACCGATAGGGTGTCCCGTTCGTTTTACTTTTTACTGCCAAACAGCATCCGTGCGAGGAAGTGTCCGAACCCGCGCTTCTTCGCGGCGGTCCCGGTCAGGGGCTTCTCCACGGGAGTTTCTTCCTCCGCGGGAGCTTCCTCCTCCGCAGGGGCTTCCTCCTCTGCGGGAGTTTCTTCCTCCGCGGGAGCTTCTTCCTCTGCGGGAGCTTCTTCCTCTGCGTGGGCTTCCTCCTCCGCGGGGGCTTCTTCCTCTGCGGGAGTTTCTTCCTCCGTGGGAGTTTCTTCCTCCGTGGGGACTTCCTCCTCCGCAGGGGCTTCCTCCTCTGCGGGAGTTTCTTCCTCCGCGGGAGCTTCCTCCTCGGCAGGAGCTTCCTCCTCTGCGGGAGTTTCCTCCTCTGCGGGAGCTACTTCCTCTGCGGGAGCTGCTTCCTCAACAGGAGTTTCTTCAGTTGCGGGAGCTTCCGTCGTCACGGTCTCCGTGGCGGCAGGTGCCTCCTCGGCAGGGGCAGCCGTTTCAGCCGCCGCTACCTCCTCCAGCGGCACCAGAGTCTCCGTGGGAGCCTCTGCCTCACCGCCCTGTGCAGCGGCATTCTTACGGAACACGCTGGCGTTGAAAATCGCGATACGAATAGCGGTGTATTCCTCGATGGGCATCGGCCCCTCGTCGGTCTCGATATAGACCTCCGCCCTGCCGATGTGCTTCTGCACACTCTCGACGCCGTTGCGGCACCCTTCCTTGGTGGCGTACAGCTTCGAGGAGATCGTCTGCTTACCGTTCTTGGCGCGGAAGCGGAACAGGAAAGACTCGTCGCTGTGGAAGATCTCGAACTTCGGGTTCGGCTGTTTTTCCACCGGCTCGACGGTGTTATCCTGCACCGGCACGTTGCAGGCATACTCTTTCAGCGACCGGATTGACCGCTTGACGCTGTCCAGCGTGGAGTACGTGGGAGAATCGGCAATCGACGAGAAGTTTGCGGCGAGGAGCTCGAAGCGGAACGTCTTTTCCTCCTGGTAGATCATAAATCTGCCGGGGCGCGTCGCCTTCTCCTCCTCAGGGACCTCCTCATCCTCCGGAGGGAGGATCGTCGGATCCTGCGCGTCCAGGAGCGTCTTATCATCCATATCGGCGTATTCCTCCAGGCTGACAACCCCCTCTGCGGTCTCGATGCAGATGGCGGCGTCCTGCACATGGTTCTGTACGCTGACCACACCGTTCTTGCATCCCTCCTTGGAGGTGTAGACCTGCGAGGAAATAGTCATCTTACCGTTACCGGCACGGAAACGGAAGAAGAAATAATCGCCGTTGCGGAACACCTCGAACTTCGGGTTCGGGTACTTGATCTGCTCCTCGACGGTGTTGTCCTGCACGGGGACGCTGTGTGCGTTCTCCATGATGGAGCGGATCGACCGCTTCGCGCTGTCCAGAGTGGTGTAGACAGGAGATTCGGCAATCGCGGAATAGTTGCTCGCCTGCAGCTCGAACATATACCCGTCGCCGACCTTCTTGATGACAAATCTACCGGTGCGTGCCATATCGTACCTCCAAAGCGGATTTCACGAAACGGGGCGAAAAACGCCCGCTTCGCGCGTGAGGACATACGCGCATCCGCGCGCATAACCTGATAATTCAAGTGCATTGTAACACATCCTCTCCCATTTTGCAAGCCGTTTTGCACATTTTTCGCAAAAAGATGTCGGAACGGGGCGCAGGCGTGTCCGGCGGCTCCGCGCCGTGCCCCCCGCCCCGGCGGCGCACACCGGCGGGGGCACACGGGCAAAAAGTTCTTGACACCACTCAATGAGTGTGCTACAATACACGCATGGACGCAAGCGATGCGCCGCGCATTTCCCCGGCGCGCTTGTTTTACTCCCCGCTGGTGTGGCGCAATGGCAGCGCAACTGATTTGTAATCAGTCGGTTGTAGGTTCGACTCCTATCACCAGCTCCAAAGGCAGTGTACGGTAACGACACTGCCTTTTTGATTGCAAACGCGCCGTCTGCTCCCCGAGCAGACGGCGCGTTTCATTTACTTTCCCGGCGGGATTTATCCACGCGGTGCCCGGTTATCCGCGCAACTCCCTGTCGCGGCGCACGACGGCTTCAAACGCGTGCGTGAGGGTCTCGTCAAAGTTTTCACTGTCCAGGACACGGATGCCCTCGATGGTCGTCCCGCCCGGGGAGCAGACCATTTTCACAAGCGTCGCGGGGTCAATCCCGGACTCCGCCGCCATTTTGGCGCTGCCGAGCGCGGCGGCGCAGGAGACGGCGAGCGCCGTCTCCCGGTCAAACCCCTCTGCCACCGCCGCGCGGGCGATGACATCGATATACCGGTAGGCGAACGCGACGGATGAGCCGGAGAGCGCGGTAAAGGCGGAGAACAGATCCTCGCGGATCTCAAACGTCCTGCCGACGGTATCAAAAATGTCCCGCACCGCCTGCGTGTGTCGTGGCGTCGCATATTGACCGCCCGCGACGGCGACGGCGGCGTAACCGACCATCGCGTTGATGTTCGGCATGACGCGGACGACCGGCGTCCCCGCCGGCAGATACCCCTCGTAATACGCGGTCTCTTTCCCTGCCGCGATGGAGACGATCAGCTGCCCCTGCCGCACACCGGCGGCGAGCGCCGGGAGCACTGCGGGGAGCACCTGCGGCTTGACGGCGAGGATAACGGTGTCGGCACCTGCCATGACCGCCCCGGCGGTGCTCACACGGACGCCGAGCTTTTGTGCGGCGTCCGCCGCGCGGGCGGCATCTGTCTCTGCCCCGAGTATGACGGCATCACGGAAGGCGTCCGAGCGGCGCATACCGCCGATGATCGCCTTCGCCATATTGCCGAGCCCGATAAAACCGTATGTCATGATGTCCTCCTCACCGCACCTGTCCCGCGCCGCGGACAATGTACTTCATGGATGTCAGCTCCGCAAGCCCGAGCGGCCCGCGGGCGTGAAGTTTCTGCGTCGAGATGCCGATCTCGGCGCCGAGCCCGAACTCGCCCCCGTCCGTAAAGCGGGTAGAGGCGTTATGGTACACGGCGGCGGCGTCCACACGGGTAAGAAACCGCTCCGCGGTCTCCAGGTTCTCCGTGACGATGCACTCACTGTGCCCAGTGCCGTAGCGCGTGATGAAGTCGATCGCCTCATCCACGCCGGAAACGATGTGTACCGCCATGATATAGTCATTGTATTCCCGCCCCCAGTCGCTCTCCGTCGCGGCGACCGCGTTCGGCAGGAGCGCGCACGCCTCCGGGTCTGCCCGGAGCTCCACCTGCTTTTCGGCGAGGCGGGCGGCAATCACGGGCAGTGCATGAGGGGCGATCTCCCGATCGACGAGCAGGCACTCCGCCGCGTTGCAGACGGACGGACGGCTGGTCTTGGCGTTATAGACGATCTCCGCCGCCATGTGCAGGTCGGCGTCGCGGTCCACATAGATGTGGCAGGTGCCGGCGCCCGTCTCGATCACGGGGACGGTCGCATTCTCCACGACGGCACGGATGAGCCCTGCGCCGCCGCGCGGGATGAGGAGGTCCACATAATCGTTCAGGCGCATGAGTGCCTGTGTCACGGCACGGTCGGTGTCCTCGATGAGTATCACGGCGTCCTCGGGGAGCCCCGCGTCACGCAGCGCCGCGCGCATTACGCGCACGATGGCAGTGTTGGAACGGATTGCCTCCCGCCCGCCGCGCAGGATGACGGCGTTGCCGCTCTTGAGACAGAGCGCCGCGCTGTCGGCGGTCACGTTCGGTCGCGCCTCGTAGATGACCGCAATCACCCCGATCGGCACCGCCACCTTCGTCAGATGCAGTCCGTTCGGGCGCACGGTCTCGGACAGTACCCGCCCCACCGGGTCGGGGAGCGCGGCGACCTGCCGCATACCGTCCGCCATGCCGGCAATGCGCGCCTCCGTCAAGGCGAGGCGGTCGAGGAGCGCCGGGGTCAGCCCGCTCCGCTCCCCTGCCGCAAGGTCCTCCCGGTTGGCGGCGAGGATCTCCGCGCCGGACCGGACGAGGGCATCCGCCATCGCCGCCAGTGCCCGGTTCTTGGTATCGGTGTCCGTACACATGAGAACGCGCGCGGCGGCTCTGGCAGCCGCGCCGATCGGTTGCAGATCGGTCATATATGCTCCTTTCCGAGCGTCACCCAGTCGTCGCGGTGGATTGCCTCACCGTGCACGCCCGGGGTCTTCGCCAGGCTCAAAAGTTCTTCCCGGTCATACCGGACGATGCCGCGGCCGATCGGCGCGCCGTCACCGAGCGCCAGCACCTCCACGACGTCGCCGGGGCGAAAATCGCCCTCTGCCCGCACGACCCCGGGGGGCAGCAGGCTCTTTTTCTTATCAAGCAGGGCGCCGACGGCACCGGCGTCGATCCACAGCCGCCCTTTCGGCTTCGCATAAAAGGCGAGCCACTGGCGGCGCGTCGGCATAGTACGGTGGACGGCGAACCGGGTCGCGGTCACCTCTCCGCGCACCGCGCGGGCGAGCACATCCGGCTCCGAGGAGGAGCAGATCATGACCTCCACGCCGGCATCCGTCGCGAGGGCGGCGCCGCGCAGCTTGGTCTGCATACCGCCCGTACCGACGCTCGAACCGGCGCCGCCGGCGAGCGCAAAGATCTCCTCACTGATCTCGGGGACAAGATCAATGTGCTTTGCCTCCGGATGCTTCGCGGGGTCGGCGGTGTACAGCCCGTCGATGTCCGTGAGCAGGATGAGCAGGTCGGCGTGCACCATGGCAGCCACCTGCGCCGAGAGGGTATCGTTGTCCCCGATCTTGATCTCATCGACGGCGATCGTATCGTTCTCGTTGATGATCGGGACGGCGCCGCGGTCGAGGAGCACCCCGAGGGCGGCATACGCATTTTTGAAGCGGCGGTTGTCCGCAAAGTCCTCCCGCGTCAGGAGCAGCTGCCCCGTGCGGAGCCCGCGGGCGAGAAAGTACCGGTTGTATTCCTCCATGAGCAGCCCCTGCCCCACGGCGGCGGACGCCTGTTTATCGCAGATGCGCTGGGGCTTCTGTGAAAAGCCGAGGCAGCGGAACCCCGCGGCGATTGCCCCGGAGGAAACCAGAATGACGCGATGCCCCGCATCGATGAGATCGGCGATCTGCCCCGCGACCGACGCGACGCGGGCGGGGTCGAGATCCCCCGCCCCGCTCGTGAGCGAGGAGGAACCGACCTTGACCACCACCAGGCGATTTGTACCGTTCTGCATGGGTACCTCCGTGAACGACATGAAAAGCTTGCATTTTCTCTGCGAATTTTTCTAAAATTGTAGCACACAATCCGCCCGATTGCAAGAAACATCCCGCAAAAACGAAAAACTCCCGCCGGAGCGGGAGTAAAACGGCAGGATGCCGCGGACGCCTTAAGGGATAGCCGGGCGCCGTGGGGCACAGCCGGGCACTGTGGGGCGCGGCGGCGCGTTACTCGGCGCGCATCGGAGCACCGCGGTACGGCGCGGAACGTCAGACGGGGCAGAGCGGGGCGCCGCGCGGCAAAGCCGTTTTCAGGTCAGGAAGTATCGCAGGAGAAAGCGCGCTTTCTTGCGTCTTTTGTCAGGAGAAAAGCGGGCTTTCGCGCCGCGCGCGCTCCGAGAGCACCCAGGCGGCGAGGTCATCGAGCGTACCGAGTGCGGAGACGACCGCCCCGGCAAGTGAGAGGAGCAGGGCGTCACGGTCGAAGCCGAGGGGCGTAAGGCAGGCGCCGTCAAAACCGACGCCCTCGCAGCGATAGCTGCCGTCTGCGGTCACGATCCGCACGGTATTGCGCGCCCGCAGACAGGCGGCGGGGACGGTCGCAACGCCGCCCTCGGCGGGGAACGCCTTACCGTTCCAGAACACCGTCGCGCCGGACGGCGCGGAGACAGTCACATCGCCCTCTGCCAGCATGGGCGTGCGTACACGCAGAACACCCGTACCGTGCCCGAGCAACAAATAATCAAGCATCCGTATCACCTCCCGTAAGATAGGCGGCGACCGGCGCCGGGACCTCGGCGAAAGCCGCGGCATCCAGGTCGAGCAGCTTCCGGTACCACGTCAGGACGGTGCCCCGTGTTTCGGGCGTCTCCCCGTCAATGCCATAGAGAACATTCTGCTTGTAAATATCGAAAGCGGCGAGTAGACGACGGCGCTCATCACGCCGTGCCTGCACGGACACATCGGTCGCGGCGAGGGGCGTCAGGTCGGCGGTACCGACCGGGCGGACAGACAGTATCCTCATGCCTCCTCACCTCCCACCCTGACGTAATAGTCCTGGGTGACGGTGACCGCCAGCCCGGACGGGTTGCCCGTGACGGTCTCCGTACCGCCCTGCCATGCTTTGTAGGTCTTCGGGAGGGTGAGCGCCGTCTCGGTCGTTGCCGCAGTCCTGTAAGCGACCGTCTTCCGGTCTGCGGAGAGTACATAGTCGGTGTACTGTGCGAGCTGCTCATCGGTGAGGGGGGTCTCCTGCGTCAGTGTGGCGGTGCCGGTCAGGAGCTTCTGCGCATCGACGTCGACATAGTCCCACTTGCCGAGTGTGACCGGGGAGACGAGCGCAAAGGTCGCGTCCGAGACGTCCGCCCCGGCCGAAACGATACCGCCGAAGGCGCCGGTTTTCAGCCCGGGATAGTAGTCGGAATACGGCAAAGCGATCGATCCCTCGTTGACCATGAACGCGATTGTTTCGTTGACTGGATCCGTGGAGCCGCCAAACTGCACGCGTGCCCGGTAGGTATGCCCCTCCTCAATCTCCACGGTGATGGAGCCGTTCGCATTGGCGGCATGACCGAGGACGGCGTCGTCCCGGTAGATCTGCCAGAAGATTGCGCCGGACACGTTCCAGGCGGAAAACGCCGGGGTCTGCGAAAAGGTCAGGGTCTTTCCCACATAGCCGCCGAGGTCGATGTCGCTCACAAGACCGAAGCTGGTGCGCGTCGGGGTGCCGGTAAAGGTCAGGCGGTTATTGTCCGCGGTCACGGTGATCCCGTAGGTCTCCGCGGTGACAGCCGCGCCCGCGAGGTCGAACAGGTTGTCCGACGACCGCGTCGCACCGCTTATTTTGTGTACCGTGGTCGGGGCGCTGTCAACGACCGGGAGCCCGCCGGCGGTCTCACGCGAGGTATAGGCGTCCTCCACCGTCTCGGAGAGTACCGAGGCGCCGAGGAGCGTACGGAGCAGTGCCACCGTCTCCGCGAGGGCGGGGATCGGCAGTACCGCGGTGGTGAAGGCTTCACCGCCGTGGCTCCGGGCGAGGGCGACCGCGCCGGTCGCGGCGTCGTAGGTCAGCCGTTGTGCGGTGACCGCAGACGAGGCAATGGACGCCGCCGCCGCGAGCACCTCGTCACGCAGGGCATCGAGCGCGGTACAGACCCCGCCGGAGGTCACGGTATTCTCGCTCTCCGGCGTGGGGGCACTGTCGGAGACCGGCGGGTTTTGCAGATGCTCAGCGAGGAGCGAGAGCAGATCCGAAAGGGGTACGCTCGCCTCCCCGAAGGCGACGGGGATATCGGCGAGGAGCGCGCCGTCGGTGACGGCGCCGAGCAAGGCATTGAACCTTGCGGCAATGAGGCGGGGCAGACGGTCAAATGCCGCCTTGACCTCGCCCGGGGTATAATCTCTCCCCCCAAGGGCAGGCGAAGCCGTCGGGGTGAGCGGCAGAGAGGAGACGCCGTTCGCGGCGAGCTCCTGCTCTGTGATGGTCTGAACAGACATGAAGTCCTCCTTTGCCCGAATGGGCGTTTTTCTTATTCGTTGTCGGCTTTTTGAAAGCCCCCTGCCTTATGCCCGGGCAGGGGACTCTCTTATACGGCTGCAAGCGATAAGAAGATGGAGGTGCAAGGGCGGCGCAGGGCACGGCTGATCTTCATCATGGTGGTGCCGGTGGGGACGTAATGCCCCTTTTCGATCCGGTTCACCGTGGCGCGGGATAACCCCGACAGCCGCGCGAGCGTGTCCTGGCTCATGCCAAGTTCCGCGCGTATGACGCGCAATCTGTTTTGCATAGTCAATTCCCTTTCCTTTCTGCCACCGGGTCGCCCCGGGGCAAAGTGAATTGACCCGTCGCCATTATTGTATAAAAGATGCCATGTTCTGTCAAGGGGCGCCGGGGACAAACCTGTGACAGACTTTGCGCCTCCCGCCTGTGCATCTCTCACAAAAAAGGAACAATCGTGTTACATTTGCGGGCGGCATCCCGGCGACAGCGGGCAGAAAAAGCGCGCCGCCCTCACCGGGCGGCGCAAAATTGTTACAAACGGTCCTTGACGCTTTTCTGACGTTTTTCCGAACGTAACGGTTGGTTCCCCGCCCCCGCCCTTGCTCTCCGGTTTCTCCCGGCAAACGCGGGCGACCAATGGGCGCCCGCACAGGTGCGGAGCGTCCGGGGGCAATCCGGTGGAGCCGGGGGTTCCGCGGCGGGCGCGAAGCGTCCGAGGAATATAAATGAAGCCGAGCGCTCCTATGGCGGGCGACCCCTGGTCGCCCGTACAGGAACAGGGTGTTCCGGCAAATGCTATGAAAGTTTCGGAGGAAAACGGGGAGAGCACTTTGAAAAGTGCTCTCCCCGCCTTTGCTATTCATGTTTCTCCGCT
>CAKRNO010000010.1 GCA_934371135.1 uncultured Eubacteriales bacterium | reverse complement strand
CAATATACACTGGTTTATGCTTCCGTTCTCCTGCTTGTGGCGTTGGGCGGTATGTATTCCGAGCGCTCGGGCGTCATCAACATCGGGCTGGAGGGCATTATGATCTTCGGTGCACTCGGCGGTGCGATGGCACTCTATAATATGCCCGAGACGACCAACTCCTTTGTGATGGTTCTGGTTGCTTTCCTTGCGAGCATCTGCATGGGGATGATTGCGTCGCTCCTGCTCGCTGTAGCATCCATCACGTTCAAGGCGGACCAGACGTTGGCGGGGACGGCGATCAATATGCTGGGCGCCGCCGCGGCGGTGGTTATCACCAAGTCCTACACCCTGAAGGTGGAGGGCAAGGCAGCGACCAAGCTCGCGTATGTCTTTCAGCGTGAGGCGCTGATCTTTCGTGTCGGTAAAATGGAAGTCAGCCGGTTCGTCATTGTGACGGTGATCCTGTTTGCTATCGCGACGGTCGTGCTCTACAAGACGCGCTTCGGGCTCCGTCTCCGCGCGTGCGGCGAGCACCCGCAGGCGGCGGCATCCCTCGGTGTGGACGTCATCAAAATGCGGTATGCCGGGGTTCTGATCTCCGGTTTGTTCGGCGGTGTCGGCGGGATTACCTATATCACGGCGGCGAACAGCAGCTGGGACTTCAATGCAGGCGTGATGGGGATGGGGTTCCTGGCTCTCGCGGTCATGATCTTCGGACAGTGGAAGCCGGTGCGTATCGCACTCGCGGCGCTGCTCTTCGGTATCTTCCAGGCGCTCGCCAGTGTTTATATGGGCTTCTCCTTCCTGCAAAAGCTGCCGATCAGCGGTGACATTTATAAGATGCTGCCGTACATCGTATCGCTCGTCGTGCTGGCGCTCACCTCCAAGAAATCCCGTGCACCGAAGGCAGAGGGCATCCCTTACGATAAGGGTATGAGATAACCCGGGCTTCGGCACCGGTGCGGAGACCGACGACGGCGCCCGCTTATGGCGGGCGCCGCGCGTCTCGGAATATTGTCCTGATGAAAGGGGAGAGTTTGTTTTATGGCACTCCGGATGTATGACCTGATCAAGAAGAAACGGGACGGCGGTACCCTCACGACGGAGGAGATCCGCGCGTTCGTCGCAGGCTATACGGCAGGGGAGATACCGGACTACCAGGCGTCCGCGCTTCTGATGGCAATTTATTTCCGCGGGATGGACCTGCGGGAAACGACGGATCTGACGCTCGCCGTGCGCGATTCCGGCGCGATCCTCGACCTTTCGCATATCTGCTCCCTGCGCGTGGATAAACACTCGACCGGCGGCGTCGGAGACAAGACCAGTATCGCCGTCGCACCGATCGTTGCCTCCCTCGGGCTCAAGGTCGCGAAGATGAGCGGCAGAGGGCTCGGGCATACGGGCGGCACAGTCGATAAGCTGGAGGCGATCGCGGGCTTCCGCACCGACCTCTCGACGGAGGAGTTTGAGCGTGCTGTCGCCGAGACCGGCATCGCCATCATCGGGCAGACGGCGACCCTTGCCCCCGCCGACAAGAAGCTCTACGCCCTGCGGGACGTGACGGCGACGGTGGACAGTATGCCGCTCATCGCGGCAAGCATCATGGGGAAGAAACTCGCGGCGAACGACGACTGCATCGTCCTGGACGTCAAGACGGGCAGCGGCAGCTTTATGAAAACGCTGGAGGACAGCCGTACCCTCGCGCGGCTTATGGTCGATATCGGCAAGCGCGCGGGCAAGAAAATGTGCGCCCTCATCACCGACATGGACGCGCCCCTCGGGCGCGCGGTGGGGAACTCGCTGGAGGTCATCGAGGCGATCGATACCCTGCGCGGTGAGGGCCCCGAGGACTTCCGGGCATTGACCGTCGCGCTCGCGACCGAGATGCTTACACTTGCCGGTATGGGTGACCGTGATACCTGCCGTGAAATGGTCAATGAAGCGATTTCGAGCGGCAGAGCGCTCCGGAAGCTTGCGGAGATGGTGCGCGTGCAGGGCGGTGACCCCGCCTTCGTCGCGGATACCTCCCGTTTCCCGCGTGCACCCTATCAACGGGAGATTTTTGCGCCAGGGAGCGGCTATATCACACACATGGACACGGAGGAGCTCGGCGAGGTCAGTCTCACGCTGGGTGCCGGGCGGAATACCATCGACGGCGTTATCGATATGTCGGCTGGTTTTGTGCTTGATAAAAAGACCGGGGAGGCTGTGACAAAGGGAGAGCGGATCGCCACGCTCTATACGTCGGCAGAAGCCTCTCTTGACGAGGCGGAGCGGCGTTTTTTGCGGGCGGTGCAGATCGGGATAGACCCACCTGCGCCCCGCCCCCTGATCTTTGAGAGAGTTGAATAACGATCTTAAGAGGTGCCGCGGTCGGCGCGGCGCGTTTCTCACTGAAATAAAACGGAAAGAAGTCCGAAATGGCTAAACTGTATTTTAAATACGGCGCGATGGGGTGCTCCAAGACCGCCCAGGCGCTCATCACAAAATTCAATTATGAAGAACGCGGCATGAAGGTCATGCTCATCAAGCCGCTGACCGACACGCGCGACGGCGTCAACGTCGTCCATTCCCGCATCGGGCTCTCTGCCCCTGCGCTTTCGGTGCCGCTCGACTGTGATCTCTACGCGCTGTATGCAGGGGAGTACCGTACGTCCGACGTCATCATTGTAGATGAATGTCAGTTCCTCTCGCCGGAGCAGGTTGACCAGCTCGGACAGATCGTCATTGACTTCAATATCCCTGTCCTGTGCTTCGGGCTCGCGACGGATTTTCTCACGCACCTGTTCCCGGGCTCGCGGCGTCTCTTTGAGATCGCAGAGTCCATCTCGGAGATCAAGTCGGTCTGCCGGTGCGGTGCCAAGGCGACGGTCAACGCGCGCTTTGACGATGCCGGTAACGTGCTTTATCACGGTGAGCAGGTCTGCCTCGGGGGGAACGGTCGATACCAGGCGATGTGTCGGCGCTGCTGGCTCACCCGTCGTGCGCAGCAGGAAGCAAAGGGAATTTTCACCTGACCGCCCGTGGGGTATGCACTGTTTTCCGGCTTGTCAGCCGGTGCGGATCTTCAAAAAACAGCCGCGGCATCTGCCGCGGCTGTTTTTCGGGGAGGAGCCGTATTTTTACGGCTCCTCCCCGTCTTTTTCAGTGAGCGGAACCGCACTTTTAGCGTCAGTTTTGCGTCGCACGGCAGACGGCGCGGAAAGAACAGTAGTCGCAGTGGCTGTGGTCGCCCTTTTGCGGCTTGGCAGAGATGACGCCGCCCGTCATCGCGGCGGCGGTGAGACGCAGCTCTCTTTCCGCCGTTTCGATCATGGAGGCGAGCTCCTCCGTTTCCCGGAAGATACAGCCGCCGCTCTTTTTGCCGGTGACCGGTGTGTCGAAGGCAGCTCCGAGATGCGCCGGGTCAAAATAGTAGCCGCTTTCTGTGACGGGAGAGGCGTTCGCCACGCGCCCGTCATCCGTCCGCTGCGGCGGGGCGGTCGTGGCCGCGTCCCTGGCGAGAGAGCCGAGATAGACGGCGCCGCCCGGCAGGAGGGCTCCCCTCTCGCTGACGCCCATTCTCCGGCGGAAGTCGGGGGTGTCGGTCGCGAGCAGGGCGGAGAGATACAGCAGCAGCTGGAAGTCGTTTTTCTCGACGGACTCCTTTTCGTTGTAGAGCTTGCTGCCCGTCTTGTAGTCCACCACGCGGACATAGGCATTGCCGTCCGCACGGTAGGCGTCCACGCGGTCGATGACGCCGTACATCCGCAGGCGTCTCCCGTCGTCGGCGAGGATGGTGTAGGGGTTGGGGGTCTCGGGGTCATCGTCGTCGATGCGCAACTCCTCAAATACGGGCTCGAACGCCGTGTGCGTGAACCCCTCGCAGATGCGGGCGACGATGGCGGCCGTGATGCGCCGGAGCCGCGCGAGCTGGTGCGCGACGCGCGGTTTGTGTTCCTCTCCCTTAGGCAGAGTTTCGGAAATGACGGCGGGGAACACCTCGTCGAGGAGTTTTTCCTGCTCCTGCGGCGTGATGCAGCGGTAATCCAGCCCCTCCGTTGCTGCGCGGCGCAGGAATTGCTCGAGCACAGCGTGCACAAAGGTACCGGCGGTGTCGGAGCGGAAGGCGGCGCGCTCCGGCTCGCGGAGCCGTATTACATAGTTGCAGAAGTCGGAGAGGGGGCACTTTTTGTAGCTCTGGATGCGGGACTGCGAAAGGCGCAGGTCACCCGGATACTGCTTGGCGGCGGCATCACCGGACAAGGAGAGTGCGTCGTTCCGGTAGCTCGGTGCGCCGCTACGGTCGCCGTACCCGAGGGCGGCATACGCCGCCGCGCCCAGCGGCGTCCCTGCCATCTGCCCGAGACGTTCTCTCGCGAGCGCGGGCGCCACTAAAGCCTCGGGGGAGGTGGTCAGCGCCGGCTTCAGGACCGGGTAGTCCTGCCCCAATAGTGTGCAGAGGCGACGTACCGCCTCGGACGGAGCGGTCGGACAGAGAGCGGTGTCGGCGCGTGTCCAGATGACGGTGGCGGTGTCGGTCGGGAGCATCAGCGCCCGATAAAAGGCGAACAGCTCCCGCGCGGCGCGCAGATCGGTCGCGTCGGTGGCGTTGACCCCGGCGGCGAGGAGCGCCTCGCGCTCGGTCTCCGTAAAGGAACGCCCTTCCGACACATTTTTGGGGAAGACGCCCTCGGCGGTGCCGAGCAGATAGACATGGCGGGTACTTCCGGAGCGCACGGTGGCGGGGTCGGCGATGGTCACTTCGTTCGTGCTTGCGGGAATCTGCCCGAGCGTGACGGCGCGGAAAAGGAGCTTCAGTAGGTCGGTGAATTCCGCGAGGGTCATCGCCGTGTCTCCGGCGAGCGCTGTGAGGGTGTCAAACGTGTCGCAGATGACATCCCAGATGCGGGCGGCGTCTTCCGCCGCGACGGTGTCCCCCGAAAGGCGCAGCTCCTCCGCCCGTTGGTCGAGCGCCTCCGGCAGGCGGAGCGTCAGGAGAAATTCCGTGATGGCGCGGAGCCGCCCCGGGGTCGTGCTGTCATGCAGGAGCACCTCCGATAGCGCAGTGAGCGGGGGGAGATACTGCCGGCGCGTGCGGTTGACGCGGTCGAGAAACGCGCGGTTATAGATCCTGCGCCCGTTTGTGTGCGGTTCACCGTAACCGTCCGGGGACATATTCCAGTCGGTGGGTGAGCGCAAGCCTGCCCCCTCGATGTCCCAGGTCTCCGCGTAGAGGGCGAGGGCGTCCGTATCGTCCGGCGCAATCCCGGAGAGCGGACATTTGAGGTAGGCGATGACGTCCTCCCGGCGCCAGTCCCCGGCGATGATGGAGAGTGCGGCGAGGATGAGCTTGACCGGTTCGGCGGTCAGGAGCGTATCGCGCACCGAGAAGAAATAGGGGATCCCGCACTTGCGGAGCGCCGCGTCGATGACGTCGCGGTAGGCGCTCGTCGAGCAGACGACCGTGAAATCGCAGAAACGCGCTTCCTCCGCGCCGACACGGCGCAGAATATCCGACGCCACAAAGTCGGATGCCTCCATCGGGTCGTACGCCTCGACGAGGCGCAGGGCATCGTCGGGCGCCCCCGCCCACGGTGCGAGCGACGCATAATCCGCGCGGAACAGCCGCGGGGCGATAAAGTCCGTGACTGCCGATCGGCAGCGCCGACGCCCTGTCAGGACCGTTTTGCGTACGGGTACCGACCGCTCTCCCGCCATGCGCGAGAGCCGCTCGAGGGTATGCAGGGCATCCGCCGCCGAAATCTGGTGCGGCGCGTCGTCCGGCAGGCAGAGGGTGACGGTGACGTCCGTTTGTTCGATGAGCGCCGCGAGGACGGCGTACTGTTGCTCCGTGAAACTTGAGAACCCGTCAACGTAAAGGTCATAGCCGTCCAGGGGGCGGTAGCGTGTGAGCATTTCCGCGAGCCGGTCGAGCCGGTCGGCGGTGCCGGTGTACGCTTCACCGTGCAGTGCACGGTAGGTTTCGGCGATGAGGGCGTAATCGGCGAGCTTGTCGGCGAGCGCCGGGTCCTGCACATTCTGTGCGGCGGCGCGGAGCGCGGCAGTATCCAGCCGCGCGGCGCGCAGCTCTGCCATGACCTCGCGCATCCGCTCGACCGTGCCGATGTTCGGGCGTTCTTTCATGGTTTTGAGCAGAGGGGAGAGCCCGACGAGCGTGCGCCACATGAGAATCTGCTCGGCGGCGGCGCCCGCCGGCTTTGCCGCGAGACCGCCCGTTTTACGGAAGACCGTATCCGACAGCCGTGTGAAATTGGTGACTTCAAAGGTCAGAGGGGCGGCGGCGGGCAGCCGCTCTGCCATCATCCGCTCGCAGGAGACCGTTTCCTGCTCGGGGACAATGAGAAATATGCGCCGCCCGTCGGCGAGCGCCGTCGCGACAGCGTCTGCCACCGCAGTGGTCTTTCCGCTCCCGGCATCACCGAGGATCATTGTCAGCATTCCGTATTCCTCCCGAGCTTGTATCCCCGCCCGCGCGAGGAGAATATGCGCTTGACGCCGTCGTTTTCGATCTTGCGGCGCAGGTAGTGGATGTATACCCCGACGATGCCGTCATCCTCCTCGCTGTCGCCCCACACCGCGCGCAGCAGCTCCGCGCGCGTCAGGTAGTCGCCTCCCGCTCCGTCGAGGGCGGCGAGCAGGGCGTATTCGGTCGTCGAGAGGGGGATCTCCTCCCGCCCGAGGCGCACGGCGTGCCGGTCGGGGATGAGCGAGAGATCCTGCCCGCCGACCTCGTCCACAAGCCCGAACAGGGCGAGGAGACGCGTCGGGCGGAACGGTCGATCCGCCCAGAGATAGGGCGAGCCCTCCGGGCGCGTGCCGTTCCTCGCCGTGCAGAGCACCTCGCCCGTGAGCCCCTCGGGGAGGGGGCAGGTGTCGAGATCGACGACGTAGCGCGCTGCGTCCGGCGGCGGGACGGTGCCTGCCGAGATGACCACGGAGGAGAGCCGCTGCTTCAGTGTCAGCCGCAGGAATTGCGCGAACGCCGGATCGCGCGAGAGGATGCAGGCATCGTAACGCATGGCGAGCCCTCCTTTAATGTATTAGAATTCGCTTTTATTCTACACCGTGCACGCGCGGGTGTCAAGTGAACACCCTCCCTGCCGGGGCTTGCGTGCGTATTTTGTCCCGCAAACGGGACATAAAAAGGGCAGACCCTTTTCGGGGTCTGCCGGAGGTGTGGCAGAGCGGACTCTGCGACTGCGGCGGGGCTGGTGCGTCTGCCGTGTGTATAAAGCCATCGCCCGGCGGCACGTCTCTGCCGCCGGGCCGTTTTATGTATGCGACTGCTTTTTGCGGATGAAGATGGTGAGCTCAACGCCGTCCTCGGTCTCTTTTTTCTCGCAGTTGGTCTGCATCCCGGCGCCGCGCATGATGTGGAGCGCGCGGTTGAGGGAGTTATAGAACAGGCGGAGGTCGGCGATGGAGCCCTTGACGCTCTGCCGCTTGCCGCCCCCGTCGCGTGCGAGCAGCTCCTCGACGTAGCGTTCGGTCTGCGCGACGTTGAGACTTTTGGCGATGACGTGGTTGAGAGCGGCGCGCCGCTTCTTCTTGTCTTCCAGGCGCAGGAGCGCCCGGGCGTGGCGCTCTGTGAGCCCGGCGGCGAGCAGATCCTGCTGTTCGTCCTCCGAGAGCCGCAGGAGCCGCAGCTTGTTGGCGATATAGGACTGTGAGACCGAGAGACGCTCTCCGAGCTCCTCCTGCGTCACGCCGTACTGCCGGCGCAGCAGGGCGATCGCCGCCGCCTCCTCAAAAGGGGTGAGGTCGCGCCGCTGGATGTTCTCGATGATGGCGAGCTCCGCGCTCTGCTCCTCGGAGATGGAGAGGACGCGGCAGGGGACGCGGGCGAGCCCCGCGATGACCGCGGCGCGCAGGCGCCGCTCACCCGCGATGAGCTCGTAGCACATACCCGCCTCTCCGTGGCGTCGGCGCACGGTCAGCGGTTGCAGGATGCCGTACCGACGGATGCTGTCCGCGAGCTGATACAGCTCGTCCTCGGAAAAGTCGCGCCGCGGCTGTGCCGGATTGGGTAAGATCATGGCGGGGTCGATCTCTTCCTCCGCCGATTTGGTTCTGACTGTGCATTCCATCGTTCGTACCTCCGCCATCATGGTAGCATCCCTGGGGGGCGAAACAAGTCAAAAGAGGGGAGCCGTGCGGAATTTTTCCCACCCGCTGTCCATATACTGTGGGGACACCCCGCCGGGCGGCGGGCAGTCGTTTCGGGGGAGGGGTACCATGTCGGGACGGATGAGGGAATTTGTCAGAAACGCTTGCTTTCTTTCGGCGTCCGCGCTCATCATGCGCACCGTTGCGGTCAGCTATAATGCGTATCTGGTGCGGACCATCGGGGCAGAGGGCATGGGGCTCTTTGCCCTGGTCGGGAGCCTGTACGGCTTCGCCGTCACCTTCGCGACCTCGGGGGTGCAGCTGGCGGTCACAAGGCTGGTATCCGAGACGCTCGGCAGAGGAGAACCCTCGAGCGCCCGCGCGGCGCTGCGGCACGCCCTCTGGTACGCGCTCCTGTTCGGCGGGGTCGGCGGCATCGTGCTCTTTGCGGGGGCGCCCCTGTTCGCGACCGGCGTTCTGCATGACGCCCGCACGGTGCTCTCCATCCGCATCCAGGCGCTGACCCTGATCCCCATCGCCCTGTGCGCTGTGATGAGCGGTTATTTCACCGCGGTGCGCAGAGTTCTGGGCAACTCCCTGACACAGATGGCAGAGCAGGGGCTCCGGATCCTGATCACGGTCTACCTGCTTACCCTGGCGCTCCCGCGCGGGATGACCTACACCTGCGCCGCCGTCGTCGGCGGCGCGGCGATCGCACAGGTAATCAGCTGTATCGCCCTCGCCCTGCAATACCTGATCGACCGCCGCCACCATATCCGCGGGGTCGGCGGGGAGACGGGCGGGATGCTGCCGCGCCTTCTGCACATCGCGCTCCCCATCGCGTTTTCCGCTTACATCCGCTCGGGGCTCATCACGGTCGAGCATCTGCTCATACCGCGCGCCCTCGTGCGGGGCGGCAGATCGATGGAGGAGGCGCTCGCTTCCTATGGGGTGCTGGACGGCATGGCGCTCCCCGTCGTGCTCTATCCGATGGCGGTCCTCGCCTCCTTCGCGGGTCTGCTCGTCCCCGTGTTCGCGGAGCACCGCGCCCGCGGTGAGCAGCTGCGCATCGATCGCATCGCGTCGCGGGCGCTGCACCTGACGACGGTGTTTGCCGTCGGGTGCGCCGGCGTGCTTTTTGTGCTTGCACGGGATTTCGGGATCGCGGTCTACCACAGCGAGGCGGCAGGAGATCTCATCCGGATGCTCTCTCCCGTCATCCCGCTCATGTTCCTCGATCATGTGACGGACTGCGCCCTGAAAGGGCTCGGCGAACAGGTCTATACCATGTGGGTCAATATCGGCGACTCTCTTTTGAGCATCGCGCTGGTCCTGCTCCTGCTGCCGCCCCTCGGTGCTGTGGGGTACGTCTATGTCATTATCCTTGCGGAGGCGGCGAACTTTGCGTGCAGCATCGCGCGGCTCTGCCGTGTTGCGCGGCTCCGGTACTCACCGCTGCGCTCGCTCGTCTATCCTGCCGTTGCTGCGTTTCTCGCCGCGGCGGGGGTGCGCGCACTGCTCCCGATCGACCCCGCGACGATACCGCTCCCGTGGCTGTTCGCCGAGGTGGTCTTCATGCTCGCGGTCTATGCCGCGCTCCTTGCGCTCACGGGCGCCGTGCGCCGTCTCGTCCACCGGCGGGATGACCGTGCCCTTGACATCATCTGAAATGCGTGGTATAATTCTCATTAACTATATTTTAATATAGCTTCACGAATAAAGGAGTGTGGTTTTTTTCATGGACCCCAGTTGGTGGTTACTGCTTGCGTATGTCATTATGCTGGTTTGCAGTGCTTTCTTTTCCGCGTCGGAAAACGCGATGGCGGCGTCGAACAAGATCCGTCTGCGTGCGTACGCCGAGGAGGGGCGGCGGGGGGCGAAGACCGCCCTGCGCCTCACGGAAAAGTTTGACGAGACATTGACGACGATTCTCATCGGGAACAACATCGTCAATGTCGCCGGCGCATCGATTGCCACCGTATTTTCTTTCCGGCTCTTCGACCGGGCGATTCGGGAGGGGCGTATCGCGGACGGGACGGTCACGCTGATTGTCACCGTGGTGACGACGGCGATTGTCTTCCTGTTCGGCGAGATGATGCCCAAGAGCTTTGCCCTCGTGTATGCCGATCGGTTCGCCTGTATTTCGGCGCCGATTCTGCGGGTGCTCCAGATCCTTATGCGTCCGTTGGTTCTGTTGTTCGGCGGGATCGGGGAGCTGACCCGGCGCATCACCGGGGCGAAGACGGAGCCCACCGTGACGGAGGAGGAGCTGTCCGCTATGTTTGAGGACGCCGAGGAGGCGGGGACGCTCGACGAGGATCAGGAGGATCTGTTGCAGTCTGCGCTGGAGTTTTCCGAGACGACGGTTGCCGACGTCATCACGCTCCGCGAGGACGTGGTCGGGATCAAGCTCGGTGCCACCTACGATACCATTATGGAAATTGCCGGGGAAAACAAGCATTCCCGGTTCCCGGTCTATGAAAACGATCTGGATCATATCATCGGTGTTTTGCAGGTCAAGAGTTACCTGAAGGCACATCTGCGGGGGGAACGCCTGACGCTCAAGCAGCTCTGCTCCGCACCGTTTTATACCACCCTTGACAAGCCGATCCATGAGCTGCTCGAGGAGATGAGCCGCGAAAAGGTCACGATGGCGATTGTGCGCGACCCCGAGACGGGGCACACGCAGGGTCTCGTGACCGTCGAGGATTTTCTCGAGGAGCTGGTCGGTGAGATCTATGACGAGGACGACGTTGTCAACGACCGCTTTATGAAGCTGGGCGGCAACTATTTCCGCGTCAGCGCCGATTGCACCATGGGGGAGATGTTCCGCGATATGTCGTACCACGGCAAGGTCAATATGAGCCGCGTCAAGACGGTCAACGCCTGGGTGCTGGAAAACCTCGGGCACGCGCCGGAGGTGGACGACACCTTTGTCTGGCGGGACCTGACCGTCACCGTGACGGATGTCTCGGAGGAGGGGAAGCTCGCCTACATAGAGGTGAAACTTGCGAACGAGCTGCTCGACAGCGTGACATCGCCCGCTCCCACGGCAGAGGACGAGGGAGGTGACGCACAGTGAGTACCGCCGCTACACTGACCCTGCTTTTTATAGCCCTTGCGTTTTCTGCGTTTTTCTCCTCGGTGGAGATGGCGTATACGTCGCTGAACAAAATGCGCCTGGAGGCGCTTGCGGAGCACGGCAGCCGCCGCGCCCGCCTCGCGAAAAAGATTTCCGATCACTACGATGTGACCATGTCGTCGCTCCTCATCGGGAACAACCTGGTCAATAACATGATTTCCGCTTTTGCCACCATGCTCGCCGTCTCTATCGCGGCAAAGAGCTCGCTCGGCGAGGGCACGGTGACAACGGTCACCAGCGTGATTGTAACCATTATTATTTTGATTTTCGGCGAGATTGTGCCGAAGATCGTCGCCAAACAGCACGCCATCGGTTACGCTTGCTTCATGGCATATCCGCTGCGCGTTGTGTCGTGGATCTTTTTCCCGCTCTCTTTTCTGGTCACCCGTGCCGTGAACGCGGTGCTTAAGCGCCTCTCCCCGGGCGAGGACAATGCCGTGACCGAGCAGGAGCTCTCCGTCATGATCGACACGGCGGAGGAGGAGGGCGCGGTGGATGAAGACCAGGGGGAACTGCTCCATTCCGCGATGGATTACCAGGAGATGACGGTAGAGGATATCCTCGTGCCGCGTATCCGGGTGGAGGGGATTGACCTCGACGACACGCCGGATGCGGTGCGTGCGACCTGCCTTGAGACGTGCTTCTCCCGTCTGCCGGTCTATGAGGAGTCCCTTGACCACATCGTCGGCATCCTGACCGTCAACCATTATCTGATGGCGGCGGCGAACGATCCGGCGCGGGAGCCGGATCTCCGCTCGCTCGTCAAGCCGGCGCTGTATGTGCATAAGACGACGAAGCTCCCGAGCGTCCTCACCATGATGCAGGAGAAACAGGCGCACATGACGGTGGTGATGGACGAATACGGCGGTACGATGGGGATCGTCACGATGGAGGACATCCTGGAGCAGATCGTCGGTGACATCTGGGACGAGAATGATAAGACCCCGCCGGAGGATATCCGCACCCTGACAGAGTCTGCTTATGTGGTGGACGGTATGACGCCGATTGCCGACTTCTTTGAGGAAGCGGAGATCGACGACCGCAATTTTGAATCGGAGTATACGACCATGGGCGGTTGGGCGGTCGAGATGCTGGAGGAGGATCCGCACGTCGGAGATACCTTCACCTGGGGTCGCCTGACGGTGACGGTGCTGGAGATGCATGACCACCTGGTGAGCAGCCTGCGCGTCACGGTCGCGCCGCCCGAGGAAGACGAGGATTGACTTTGGATAGAATATGCATATTCACGGGGCATCGGGTGATCCCCGAGGCAGAACAGGGGCGGCTGCGCCGGCGTCTCGTCGAGACGGTGGAGTCACTGTACAGTGACGGTTGCCGCACCTTTTGCGCCGGCGGTGCCCTCGGCTTTGACCGCATGGCGGCGGACACTGTTCTTGCCCTGCGGCAGAAGTATCCCGACCTGCACCTTTTGCTCATGGTCCCGTGCAGGGATCAGGCGGCGCGATGGAGCGCGGGGGACCGTGCCATCTATGAGCGCCAGCTCCGTGATGCGGATGAGGTGCGCGTGCTCTCGGAACGGTACTTTGACGGCTGTATGCGGGAGCGCAACCGGCAGATGGTCGCCATCGCCTCCGTCTGCGTCGCCTATGTCACCTCCCCGTACAGCGGCTCCGCACAGACCGTCCGCATGGCGGAGGCACGCGGCATCCCCATTATCCGCCTGGCATGACCCATTCTCTGAAAAGCGACGGCGCGCGCCGTCGCTTTTCTCATCCCCGGAGAAAATCCGGGCAGAAGCCTGTCTCCGTGACTGAAACGCGCCGCGCCGCATACAATGAAAAAGTGAATGACGGTCAGGATACGGGAGGGGACTTATTATGTGTTCGATCTGCGGGATTTACGCCGCGCGGGGGCTCGGGCTCGGGGCGCTGTCGGCGGTGGAGGGGATGAGCGGCACTATGGCGCACCGGGGGCCCGATGCCGCCGGCGGCTTTTCTTCATCCAATGTCGCCATGCACCACAACCGGCTCGCCGTTGTAGACATCATCGGCGGAGCACAGCCGATGACGGTCGTCCTCGGCGGTAAGCGCTATACCATCGTCTATAACGGTGAGCTGTATAACACGGCGGAGCTCACGCAGGAGCTCGCGGCGCGGGGCGTGACCCCGAGGACGCACTCGGACACCGAGGCACTGGTGTACGCCTACGCCGTTTTCGGTGAGGATTGTCTCTCACACCTCAACGGCATCTTTGCCTTTGCCATCTATGACGATTTTGAGGGGAGCCTTTTCTGCGCGCGTGACCGTCTCGGGGTCAAACCCTTCTTTTTCACAGAGGTACAGGGGCAGTTCCTGTTTGCGTCGGAGGTGAAGGCGCTGCTCCGGCATCCGAGCGTGCGCCCGGTGATCGACGCGGTGGGGCTCTGGCAGCTTTTGTATCTGGCGCCGGTCACCCTGCCGGGGAGCGGCGTGTTCCGCGACATCCGCGAGCTGCTCCCGGGTGAGAGCCTGCGGGTGGACGCCGGGGGCGTACACCGCCGCCGTTACTGGGATTATACGCCGGGCGCGCACTCCGAGGGGCGGGAGGAGACAGTAGAGCACGTCCGTGCGCTCCTGACGGACGCCATCGGGCGGCAGCTCGTCTCGGATGTCCCGCTCTGCTGTTTTCTCTCCGGAGGGCTGGATTCCTCCGTGGTCAGCGCCGTCGCGGCAGAGCGGTATCGCCGGGAGGGGAAGCGGCTCGCCACCTATTCCTTTGAGTATGAGGGAAATGACTACGCCCCAACGCTGTTCCAGCCGAATGCGGACGACGATTACGCCCGCCTGATGGCGGACTATATCGGGTCGGATCACACCGTGCTCGTCGCCGACAGTGAGACGGTCGCGCGGGAGCTGCTCCCGGCGGTCCTGTCACGGGATTTCCCGGGGCAGGCGGATATCGACTCGTCCCTGCGCTATTTCTGCGCCCGCGTCAAGGAAAAGCATACCGTGGCGCTCTCGGGGGAGTGCGCCGACGAGATCTTCGGCGGGTACCCCTGGTTTTACCGCCCCGAGATGCTCGCGCGCGATTTCTTCCCGTGGGTGCATGACCCGCGGGCGCGCATCGGACTGTTTAACGCCGATGTGACCCGTGCCGAGGAGGGCTATGCCTACCTCTCCGAGGTGTATCACCGCGCCGTTGCGGCAGTGCCGACAGAGGCGGGAGAGCCCCTTGAGGAGCGCACCGCGCGTGTGGCGACCCGCCTCTCGGTCGATTACTTTATGACCAACCTCCTGGAGCGTAAGGATCGCATGAGCATGGCGTCCGGGCTGGAGGTGCGCGTGCCGTTCTCGGATCATCGCATCCTTGAATATGTTTATCGGGTGCCGTGGAAATACAAGTTTGAAAACGGGGTGGAGAAGTCGCTGCTCCGTGCGGCGATGGCGTCCTACCTCCCGCCCGAGATCCTGCATCGGAAAAAGAGCCCGTACCCCAAGACCCATAACCCCGCGTATGAGAAGCTCGTGCGTGAGATGCTCCTCGCGCGCCTGTCCCGCCGCGGCAGTCCCCTGGCGCCGCTCCTGCGGCGCGGTGCCGTGGAGGAGCTCACGGCAGGGGGCGATGTGACCTGGCTCGGTCAGCTCATGTCCCGCCCGCAGATGTACGCGTGGCTCCTGCAATTTGATTATTTCCTCTCATCGTACCGGGCGGAGCTCGTGCTCTGAAAAGATGTTTGACGGAGCCGCCGTTTTGTGTTACACTGGTAAAAAACGGGGGAGAGTCCCCGGGGACCGGAGAAGACACTATGGCAGAGCGGTATCAAAGGTGGCTGGATCGTCATGCACGCCCGATGACGGGAAAAAATGTTATCATCACGGGGGGCAACAGCGGGATCGGCTTTGCCGCCGCAGGTGAGTTTCTTGCGTTAGGCGCCTCCGTGACGCTTGCGTGCCGTAACGAGGCGCGTGCCGCCGCCGCGTGTGACCGCCTGCGCGCCCGCTATCCGCTTTCCGATGTGCGTTATGCACTCGTTGACCTCGCCTCGTTTGCGTCAATCGATGCCCTCGCCGCGCGTCTTGCGGCGCAGGAACGCCGGATTGACGTCTTTCTGCACTGTGCCGGGGTGTATTACCCCCGTGCGGCGATGACGCAGGACGGTCTTGCCATGACCGTCGGGGTCAATTATACCGGTACCGTCCGCCTCTCGGAGGCGGTGGAGCCGTACATCGCCCCGGGCGGTCGTATGATTTTTGTCACCAGCCTTGTAGATCGGAACGGGCACGTCTCGCGGGAGCCGAAAAAAGAGGGCTATGCCGCGTATGCCAGGAGCAAGACGATGCTCTCTGCCTATGTCCTGCATCGCGCGCGCACCCGCACGGCGTCCATGCCGCTTTTCATCGCCGTCCACCCGGGCATCACCGCGACGGATCTTTTATCGAGCGAGAAAACCGCGCATAAGCCGCTGTTCTCCCGCCTCGGGCACGCCTTTTTATATCTCTTTACCCATTCTCCCGAGAAAGCGGCGCTCACGGTGATCCGCGCCGCCGCCGGCGACGGAGAGAACGGGGATATCATCGGTCCGCGCGGTCCCTTCGGCATCAGCGGCTATCCGCACAAGACGCATTTCTGCGCCCGCGTGCGCCGTGCGGAAAAAACCATGTAAGAGCGCGGCTCCGCCCCGCGCGGAGCGCGGGGACATTCGTGACGGTGTCAGGGCTCCGTCTCCTCTTTTTCGCCTTGCTTTCCGCGGCTGTGCCGGGGTACCCGACAGAAAGCGACCGGGAGATGTTCCCGGTCGCTTTTCGTTTTATCCGATGCTCGAGATGTCGTAGGGGGTAGACTGGTAGACGAAGTAGTTCAGCCAGTTGGTAAAGAGGAGATTTGCCGCCGACCGCCATGAGACGATGGGGGCGCGGTCCGGGTCTCCGTCCGGGAAGTAGTGCTCCGGTACCGGCGTCCCGGGGGCTGCGGCGCTGTCGCGCAGATATTCCTTTTTCAGGGTGTCGGGGTCGTATTCGGCGTGCCCGGTGAGGAAGATCTGCCTGCCGTGGTTTGCGGTGACGGCGAAGACGCCTGCCTCGGGGGAGGAGGCGAGGATGCGCAGCTCGGGCACTGCCTCCACGTCTGCGCGGTCGATGCCCGTATAGCGGGAGTGCGGCACATAGAAAACGTCGTCGAAGCCGCGGAACAGGATGGAGCGCTTGTATTCCACCGTGTGCGGATAGACACCGGAGAGCTTTTTCGGGAGGGGGATTTTGTCGATGCCGTAATGGTAGTACAGCCCCGCCTGCGCACCCCAGCAGATGTGGAGCGTGCTGTAGACGTGGGTCTTTGACCATTCCATGACGGTCTTCAGCTCCTCCCAGTATTCCACCTCGTCGAAGGCGAGTCGCTCCACCGGCGCCCCGGTGATGATGAGCCCGTCATAGTTGTTGCCGCGCACCTCGTCAAAGGTACGGTAGAAGGTGAGGAGATGCTCCGGCGGTGTGTTTTTGGAGATGTGCGAGCCGGTGTGCAGGAGCTCGGGCTCTACCTGTAGCGGCGTGTTGCCGAGCAGACGGCAGAGCTGCGTTTCCGTGTCGATCTTGGTGGGCATTAAATTAAGGATGAGGATTTTCAAGGGGCGGATATCCTGCGTCATGGCGCGTGTTTCGGTCATGACGAAGATGTTTTCGTCCTCCAGCGTCCGTACCGCCGGCAGTCCGTTCGGTATCTTGATCGGCATGGGGTCATGCCCCCACCGCGTCGAGCGCGGCTTTCAGGTCGGCGATGAGGTCGTCTGCGTCCTCGATCCCGCAGGAGTAGCGCACCAGGTCGGGGCTGACCCCGGCGGCGACGAGCTGTTCGTCCGTCAGCTGGCGGTGGGTCGCACTCGCGGGGTGCAGACAGCAGGTGCGCGCGTCCGCAACGTGCGTTTCGATGGCGGCAATCTTCAGGTGCTTCATGAAGGTCTCTGCCGCGCGGCGACCGCCGCGCACGCCGAAACTCACGACCCCGGAGGAGCCGCCCGGCAGGTATTTCTGCTGCAGGGCGTGGTAGGGGTCGCCGGGCAGATCGGGGTAACGCACCCAGGTGACGTTCGGATGCGTTTCGAGGAAGGTGGCGACGGCGAGGGCGTTCGCACAGTGCTGTTTCATACGCAGATGCAGGCTTTCCAGCCCGAGGTTCAGGAGAAACGCGCTCTGCGGTGACTGCGTACAGCCGAAGTCACGCATGAGCTGCGCCGTCGCCTTGGTGATATAGGCGCCCGCCTGCCCGAATTCCCGGGCGTAGGTAATGCCGTGATAGCTCTCGTCCGGCGTGCACAGCCCCGGGAATTTCTCGGCGTTTGCCATCCAGTCGAATTTCCCGGAGTCCACGAGGGCACCGCCGACGGCAGAGCCGTGTCCGTCCATATATTTGGTGGTCGAGTGGGTCACGATGTCCGCGCCGAAGTCGAACGGGCGGCAGCCGACGGGCGTCGCGAATGTGTTGTCCACGATGAGCGGGACGCCGTGCGCGTGCGCCACGCGGGCAAAGCGCTCGATGTCGAGGACGGTGAGCGACGGGTTGGAGACCGTCTCACCGAAGACCGCCTTTGTGTTCGGGCGGAAAGCGGCGTTCAGCTCCTCGTCGGTCGCGTCCGGGGAGACGAAAGTGAAGTCGATCCCCATGCGCTTCATGGTGACGGCGAAAAGGTTGAAGGTGCCGCCGTAAATGTGCGCCGAGGCGACGACGTGGTCACCGGCGCCCGCAATGTTGAAGACGGCGAAGAAGTTGGCTGCCTGCCCGGAGGAGGTCAGCATGGCGGCGGTGCCGCCCTCAAGCGCGGCGATTTTTGCGGCGACCGCGTCACAGGTTGGGTTCTGCAGGCGGGAATAGAAGTAGCCGCTCGCCTTCAGGTCAAAGAGATCCCCCATGGCTTCACTTGTCTCGTAGCGGAAGGTCGTGCTCTGCACAATCGGGATCTGTCTCGGCTCTCCGTTTTTCGGGGTGTACCCCCCTTGCACACAGGTGGTGGCAATGCCTTTGTTTTTCATGATAAGCTCCTTTCGGCTGGTATATATCGTTATCGGTCGGCTGGCGGGCGTCGTCCGCGCCCGGGGCGGCAAAAAAACAAAAGTCACCCGTCCCCTTTGAGACGGATGACTCCGCGGTACCACTCAAATTCACGGTCACAACCGTGCCCTCACAGGTGCTGACACACCCCGGCGAAGCTCTCGCGCGCCACACGGGAGACCCTACGCGCGGCAAAACCGCCTCGAACCTCCGGCTCAGGAGCCATAGGCACATTCTCTCCGGGTGACCGACTCGCACCATGCGTCGGCTCTCTTGGCACCCTCGGGGAAGACCCTCTCCCTCATCGCCTTACTGATTTTGGGCTCATTATACCCGATATCCCCTCCGTTGTCAAGTCGCCGGGCAAAAAACTTTTTTGCTTTGCCGCTTTACAGAAGTAAAGTATTGTGCTATACTGGTGGCAGAAGTAAAGACCGGCAGGAGGGTGACACAATGAGCGGGATGACCACCGGGAGAGAACAGCTGGAGCTGCTTTTCGGCGTGATGGCGACGCTGGATACACCGGAGAAGGTGGAGCGGTTTCTGACGGACGTGTGCACGGATACCGAGGTCGAGTATATGGCGCAGCGGGTGGAGTCTGCGCGTCTGCTCCTCTCGGGCGCGACCTATCAGCAGGTCGGCGAGGCGGTGAAGATCTCGTCCGCGACCCTCAGTCGGGTTAACCGCTGCGTCAAGCGCGGCTCGGGCGGCTATTCCGTCCTGCTTGCGGAGTACCTGCAAAACAGCGGGGCGGAGCCGAATTCCTGACGGGTGCTGTCCGGCACGGATGCCGGCGCAGTGCCGCGATAATGTAAAGAACCCGCAGAGGCCACAGCGCCTCTGCGGGTTCTCTTTTGCGGCGCCCGGCGGCATTCCGCCGGGCAGGGGGATACGGGAGCGGTTGTCTTACGCCTTGAAGCGGCGCAGGCGCAGGGCGTTGGTCACGACGCACACGGACGAGATGCTCATGGCGAGCGCACCGACCATCGGCGGGAGACTGAAGCCGATCGGCGCGAGCACACCCGCGGCGAGAGGAATGCAGACGGTGTTGTAGATGAGCGCCCAGAACAGGTTTTCGTGTATGTTGCGCACCGTTGCGCGCCCGAGCCGGATGGCGGTCGGGACGGATTGCATGGTGTCGCGGCGCAGTACCACGTCCGCGCTTTCGATGGCGACGTCTGTCCCGGCGCCGACTGCCATCCCGACGTCGGCGGTGACGAGGGCGAGCGCGTCATTGACGCCGTCGCCCACCATCGCGACCTTGGCACCTGCGGCTTTTTCGGCGGCGATCCGGTCAGATTTGTCGGCGGGGAGCAGCCCTGCCGCATAGGTGTCGATACCGGCGTCAGCCGCGATATGCTTTGCGACGATCTCATGGTCGCCCGTCAGCATGAGGGTCTTGACGTTCAGCCGGTGCAGCTCAGCGATGGCGGCGCGGCTGTCCTCGCGGATGCCGTCCGCAACGGCGAGGAGCCCGATACACTCGGCTCCGCGGCATACATAGGTGATGGTGCACCCGCTCTCGAGGAGCGGCTTTACCTCCTCATCCGGGAAGGGGGAGACAATCTCCAGATCGTCGAGCAGGGCGCGGTTACCGGCGAAGCATTTGACGCCGCCCACCTTGGCGTAGACGCCGCGCCCCTCCATCGCGGAGAAGCCGACGGCTTCAGGCGTTTCACCCTCGCCCAGCCCGGCGCAGATGGCTTTCGCGATGGGGTGTCCGGAGGGCATTTCCAGTGCACGCGCGAGCTTGCGGAATTCCTCCTCGTCGGCGCCGGGGGCAGGCATAGCGGCGGTGAGCCGCATTTTGCCCTCCGTGACCGTGCCGGTCTTGTCGAGGGCGACCGTGTCGATCCTGCCCAGCGCTTCCAGGGCGGCGGCGCTCTTGACGAGGATCCCCATTTCGGCGGCGCGCCCGGTTGCCGTCATGATGGCGGTCGGCGTGGCGAGCCCCAAGGCACACGGGCAGGAGATGACAAGGACGGCGATGGCGTGCGAGAGCGCGTCCGTAAAGGTGTATTTGTCGCTCACTCCGGCGACGATCCCCCAGACACCCAGTGTGACGATGGCGACGGCGAGGACGGCGGGGACAAAGACGGCGCTGACCTTGTCTGCGATGCGCGCGAGCGGCGCCTTGGAGGCGACCGCCCCCGATACCATGCGGATGGTCTGGGCGAGTGAGGTATCCTCGCCGACGCGGTCGGCGCGGAATGTCAGGGACCCGGAGGTCAGGATGCAGCCCGAGAGGACGGTGTCTCCCGTTTTCTTATCCACCGGCAGGCTCTCGCCCGTCAGGGTGGATTCATCGACTGCACCGGTGCCGGAGAGGACGGTGCCGTCCACAGGGGTGCGTTCACCGGCGCGGAGCAGGACGGTGTCACCGACGACGACCTCGCCGAGCGGGAGCGTGATCTCTTTTCCGTCACGCAGGACGTTTGCCGTCTCGGGGGCGAGGGAAGCGAGCGCACGGATGGCGGCGGCGGTCTTGTCCTTTTGCCGCCCCTCGAGCGTTTTGCCGAGCGTGACAAGAATGAGGATCATGGCGGCGGTCTCGGCGTACACGTGCGGCGTCGCCATCCCGTGGTGGGAGGCGTGTCCGCCCGCAATGAGCGAGATGAGTACGCCCGCCGTCTGCAGGATGGCGGCGGCAGAGCCGAGGGCAATCAGCGTGTCCATGTTCGGCGCGCGGTGCCGGAGGGAAGCGAAGCCCCCCGCAAAATAGTGATAGTTGATTCCCGCCACGATGAGGGCGAGGACGAGCTGTACACTCACGTTCAGGATGGGGGGTTCACGGAGCGCGGGCGGAATCGGTGCCCCCGACCACAGCATCGGCATCATGCCGAGCCACAGGAGCGGCAGACCGAAGACGAGCGACAGCCACAGCCGCCGCCAGGAGGTCTTTTCCGGCGGGGGGAGCGCGACGCCTGTCGCCGTTTTTTCGATGACCTCGGCAGAATAGCCGGCGTGCCTGACGGCAGCCGTGATGTCCTCCGTCCCGCAGTCGTGCTCCACCACCATGGTACCCGTGAGCAGGCTCACGGAGACGTGCGTCACACCGGGTACGCGCGCGACGGCGTTCTCCACGTGTGCGGAGCAGGCGGCACAGCTCATGCCACGGACACGAAAGTCGGTTTTCATAGGATGATTTCCTTTTCCGTTTTGTTTAGTATCGCGACGGGCGCATTTTGTTATACGCCTTTGTCACCTTCACGGTTAGTGTATCATGTATTTCCTATGATTGCAATAGGAATTAAGAAAATTATTTGTAAATGCGCCTGACCCGGGTACCGATGGCGGTCAGGAGCTCGTAGGGGATGGCACCGAGTCTATCCGCCCAGTCGGTGAGGCGTGCGCCGGGGGTACTCCCGTAGACGGTGACGGTGTCGCCGATGCTGCCGCCGCATTCCGTCAGGTCTAAAAGGGTCTGATCCATGCACACCCTGCCGATGACGGGGGCGGTCTTTTCCCCGCGTGAGACGCGGCATCCGTGCGCTCCGGCGAGTCTTGGGATGCCGTCCGCGTAGCCGAGAGGGAGGATGCCGACGGTCGTCTCGCGAGTCGTGACATAGGTGCCACCGTAGCCGATAGGGGTCCCCGCAGGGACTTTCTTGACCGAGACGAGCGGTGCCGCGAGCGTCAGAATAGGGGTGAGCGGTATTGGCGCCGCCATGCCTGCCGGCGCATAGCCGTAGAGCCCGATGCCGGCGCGCACCATGTCGAGGGCGCCGGTGGGATAGTGGAGGAGCCCCGCGGTGTTTTCCGCGTGCCGCAGCAGCCGCTCGCCGAGCACCGCCTCCACGGTCGATGAGACGCGCGCAAAGCTCCGTAGCTGCCTGTGCGTTGTCTCCTCCCCATCTGCCCCCTCGTCGGCACGCGCAAGATGCGTGTAGATGCCGGTGACGTGGAGGGCTGGGAGCGCCCGGAGCCATTCCGCCGCCGCTGCGGCGTCCTCCGGCAGAAAACCGAGCCGCCCCATGCCGGTGTCGATTTTGAGATGTACGTCGAGGGTGCCCCCCTGCGCTCTTGCCGCGAGTGCAGCCGCCTGTGTGCGGTCATAGACGGTGAGCGTCAGCCGCTCCGCGGACGCCCGCGGGGCAAACTCCGGCGGCACATATCCGAGTAGCAGGATCGGCGCGCGGATGCCCGCGCGCCGGAGCGCGAGCGCTTCCTCTGCCGTTGCCACGGCGAGGTAGTCTGCCCCCAGCTTTTCATAGAGTGCCGCGAGGGGTGCGGCACCGTGCCCGTAGGCGTTTGCTTTGATGACACAGCAGAATTTTGCCGTCGTTTTCGCGCGCAGTGCAAGGTAGTTTTCTGCCGCTGCCTTGAGTGAGATGATAGCCGTTGCTTTTGTGAGCTGTTTCTCTTTCATGTTCCGTCCCCCCATATCCACAGGATATGTCGGGGGGCGTCGCGCCGTCCGTTGCTGCATGGCAAAAGAGAATCGCTGTCCTTCGCCGTGCGGCAAAAGAAAACCGCCGACCGTTGCGGTCGGCGGGGGAGTCTCGGGGGCAGTGTGTCAGAGCGCCTGCTGGTCGTTGATGACGAGGCGGAAGCGGAGCCCGAGCTTTTCCGCCGCCTTGCGGGACATGACCATGCGGGTGAGGAAGATTTCGAAGTAGTCCATGACGGAGCTGATGGCGGTGTCGATCGTGAGCCGCAGAGTAATCTCGCGCTTGTCCTCCGAAAGCGTCAGCTGTGACTTCTCGACGGAGTAGTTCACGCGGTCGTGGATGTCAAAGGCGGCGATGTCGCGGTTGCGCACGCGGGAGCGCCGCACGTCGGTCTTGTCGGCGAGAATGAGCGCCGCGCTGACAGCGTTGACAGGGACGCCGGTTCCCTCGTCGTGGTTGCCGATGGCGGTCACGACGGTCGCAATCTCCGTGGCATCCATTTCGAGCTTGTCGAGGATACGGAAAGCGATGACGGCACCCGTTTCCGCGTGGTTGACGCGGTTGACGAGGTTCCCGATGTCGTGCAGATACCCGGCGATGCGTGCGAGCTCCACCGTCCGTTCGTCGTACCCGAGCGCGGTGAGGATCATCGCGGCGGTCTCCGCCGCTTTCATCACATGGGCGAACCCGTGATCGGTGAAGCCCATTGCCGCCATAGTGGCATCCGCCGATTCAATATAGGTGCTGATGGTTTTGTTTGCTTTCAGGCTCTCGTAGGTAACCATGGAAATGTCCTTTCGTGTTGTATCCGTTTTTTGCCCTTAACCGATTGTCATTCCTTTTATTCTGCTTTACTATAACAAAAAAACCGGCACCCATGCAACGCTTTTTACAAATGTTTTACACAGAGGGGCGCACCTTCCCGCTTTTGTATCGCATCGTGCGAAAACCTCCGAAAAAATCAAAAAAACTGTTGACAATCGCGCCCCCCTGTGCTATACTCATCAAGTCAGCGAACGAATATGGGGGAATTCCCGAGCGGCCAAAGGGGGCAGACTGTAAATCTGTTGTCCATGACTTCGCTGGTTCGAATCCAGCTTCCCCCACCAGAAAAAGCACTTGCATCCGCAAGTGCTTTTTCCTTTTTTATTCCTCTGTGTGTGGGGGCTGCGGCACGGGCTTTTTACAGGTATCGCCGCGCTGACTCCGGTGTGTTGTATCACCGGTCGGAGAGCCTGCCACCGGATCGTGCAGGAAGGCGACGCAGACGGCAGCGTAACGCCCGGCGCCGATGCCGGCTCAAAGGGTCATGTCTTCGATCCACCCCATGCGGGCAAGGGACGAGAGAATCTCTACCTCTGTCCGCACGCAGCGGGCAAGTCGTTCATTGCCGTGCCGCGCCAGTCGCTGTTTTGCCGTCCCCTCGGTATAACCGGATATCTGTATGTAGGAGGGCAGAAAGAGCTTTGCGAGCGCGATGCTGCGCCGCAGGTGGAAGGGCTCTGTGATGATGGTCACGCGCTTTACCTCCGAGAGATTTCCGCGCGCATACATGACGCCGAGCGAGCAGACCATGTTGCCTATCGTGTCGCGGGCATCCGGCTCCTCTGTGACGGCGTCGGCGGGGACGCCGAGCTCGAGCAGGCGCCGACGCATGACGGCGCTTTCCGTCTCGGTCGCATCATGGACGGCGGCGCCCGTCGCGATGATATGCGCAGTGCCTCCTTTGGCATAATAGGAGGCGGCGATCTCCGCACGCAGGAGCGCATAGGTCGGCTCCGTGCCGAGCAGAATGGCGTAATCTGCCTGCCGGAGCGCCTCTTGGCTCTCGTCGAACAGGAGGTCATCCAGCTGTTCGTCGGTCATATCATCAAAGCAGGCTTGCGATAATTGCATAGTACGTCCCTTTCTCACATCCGGTGCTGTTGTTTTCTCTTATATTGTAACGGAAAACAAGTAATTTTGCAATTCCTTATGATTGGATCGCAGAAAAGTATCGCGCACACCACAGGAGGACGAAGTAAAAGAGGAGAAAGACGACAAATTCCGGGAGGCTCCCGCATATCTTCCCAAACAGTTCTTGACAAGTTCCGACACGCGTGCTATGATAGACGCAAAGCAGACTTTCCAAGGGAAGGATCATGGTCATGGAAAACAGAGTGGAAGAGCTCCGCCGTATGTACGGTATCAAGCAGGAGGCGTTCGCCCGAGAGATGGGGGTATCCCGTCAGTCGATCGGCTCTATCGAGAACGGACGATACAATCCGTCCACGACGCTCGCCATAAAGATCGCCCGGTATTTCGGGCTGGCGGTCGAGGATGTGTTCAGGCTTGAGGGCGTCCCCGCATGGCGTACCGTCGCGATGCTCTCGCAGATGCCCGCCGACACACTCGTGCAGAAAAACCGCGCACATAACATGGAAATTGCGCTTTCCGCCGGACCCATCACAGGACAGGGAAACCGCTTCCCCTCGCAGTTCGCCTACGCGACCTTTATGACGGCGTTCAACGGCGCAGAGCCCGTCGCCGTCTACAATGCCCTGACCCTTTCGGGTAAGCCCGTGGCGTTTGCCGACGTCCTCACCGAGTTCGAGGGGAACGACCTCGCCCTCCTTGACGGCTATGCGGGGACGGACCCGAAGGAGATCGCCCGCTACCTCACGGCACACGACATTGCTTTCCAAAGGGTGAATGTCCAGTCCGAGTTCGCCGAGGCTCTCACCGAGGGGCGCGTGTTTATCGTGTCCTACTGGAACGATCGCTTCTTCCGTGAGCTCAAGGGTCTGCGTACCGTCGCCGGTATCGTAAAGGAGGGGCTGATCACTCTCTATAATACCCATACGGATGATGTCGCCCCCCGCTCTTACCGGACGCTTGCCGAGGCGCTCCGCGGTAAGAAGTTTATCCTCGGCTACCTCCTCTGAAGCGTAAAACAGTCGCAAGTGCAGAATAGCGGCTCCCCGGGAGCCGGAAAAAGGCGCCCCATGGGGCGCCTTTTCGCTTTGTATTTTGTGCAGAGACGGGCGGGCAGTTTTCCCTCCGCGGGTACACGGCAGTGACACCGCCCGCGTCAGCGCCGCCGCTTGCCGGCGGCGCGGAAACGGTAGGCGAGCGATGCCAAAAGCGCACGCCAGTTGCCGCTCACGAAGTGGAAGAATTGTTGCCACATGGCAAGTTACCTTTCCCGTAACAAGCCTCTCGTAGCGTTGCGAGCGCCTCGGCAATTCCGCCGATTTTATCAATTAAACCGCAGGAAACAGCAGTTTCTCCATCGACAACAGAGCCGATGTCGTTTGTAAGGTCTTTGGTGCTGTTCATGAGCTCGTTAAGCTTGCTTTCCGTAATGTGCGAGTGCTCGGTGACGAATCGTACAATCCGTTTTTGCATATCCGAGAGGTAGTGGTAGGTCTGTGGGGCGTTGATGACCGTACCGCTCGTGCGGACGGGGTGAATGGTCATCGTTGCCGAGGGGACGATCAGCGAGGTCTTCGCAGCGACGGCGAGCGGCACGCCGATGGAGTGCCCCCCGCCGAGGACGATGGAGACGGTCGGCTTCGTCATGGAGGCGATGAGCTCCGCGATGGCGAGCCCTGCCTCCACGTCGCCTCCCATGGTATTCAGTACAAAGAGCACCCCGTCTACCTTTTCGGATTCTTCGAGCCCCACGAGCAGGGGGATGAGATGATCGTATTTTGTGGTTTTCTGTGTGTTGTCGAGGACGTAATGCCCCTCGATCTGTCCGATCACGGTGATGCAGTAAAAGCGGTCGCGGCCGTCGCCCGTGTAGCTGCTGCCGGTCTCAATCAGCCGGTCGAGTGCTTCGGAGGGCGTCTCCTCCGTCCCGGTCGCGCTCCCGTTTTTTTCTTTCTTGTCGCTCATGCTTCGTCGCTCCTTTGGTTTTTACCTTATTTTTTGTCAAAGTTTTTTGCTTTACTACATTTACATTTTACCTTTTTTGTGCTACAATGGCGGATGGTTGAGACAAGAACTTGAAAAGGAGTTTTTTTGATGGCAAAGTTTATCGTTGAAACTTCTGCCCGGCATATCCATCTGACGCAAAAAGATCTGGATACGCTTTTCGGACAGGAAAACTACCAGCTTCATCCCAAGAAAAATTTAAGTCAGCCCGGTCAGTTCGCGTGTGAGGAAAAGCTGACGGTCGTCGGTGCAAAGGGGGAGCTCAAGGCTTCCATCCTCGGCCCCGTCCGTCCTGAGTCGCAGGTGGAGCTCTCGCTCACCGACGCGCGCTCCATCGGCGTAACGGCACCCATCCGCGAGAGCGGGGATGTCGCGGGCAGCGGTTCCTGCAAGCTCGTGGGGCCCGCAGGTGAGATCACGCTCGCCGAGGGCGTCATCGCCGCGAAGCGCCATGTACATATGACCCCTGCCGACGCGGAGGCGTTCGGCGTGAAGGATAAGCAGATCGTGAAGGTCAAGGTCAACGGCTCCCGCCCCCTGATTTTTGGCGACGTGGTCGTCCGCGTCAGCCCCAAGTATGCGCTCGCCATGCACATTGATACCGATGAGTCCAACGCGGCTTACGGCGTCACCGAGGGCGAAATCATTCAGTAATCTTTTTTGGAGGATAAAAACATGTGTGAATACGCAATGAGCAGTCATGTCGCTGGCATGACGCAGGTTGCCAAAGGGCCGCTCCACGGTCCCGCTCCCATCCCTGAAGAGGGCAAGTGGGTCGAGGCAAAGCAGATTACCGACATTTCCGGCTATACCCACGGTGTGGGTTGGTGCGCACCCCAGCAGGGCGCGTGCAAGCTCTCGCTGAATGTCAAGAACGGTGTGATTGAGGAAGCGCTGATCGAGACGATCGGTTGCTCCGGCATGACCCATTCTGCCGCTATGGCGGCGGAGATCCTGCCCGGTAAGACGGTGCTGGAGGCACTGAACACCGACCTTGTCTGCGACGCTATCAATACTGCGATGCGTGAGTTGTTCCTGCAGATCGTTTACGGCCGCAGCCAGTCCGCGTTCTCCGAGGGCGGTCTTGTCATCGGCGCAGGTCTTGAGGACCTCGGTAAGGGCACCCGTTCCATGGTCGGTACGATGTACGGCACCAAGGAAAAGGGCGTTCGCTACCTCGAGATGACCGAGGGCTACTGCACGAGAATGGCGCTGGACGCCGACGACCAGGTGATCGGCTATGAGTTCGTCTCCCTCGGGAAGATGACGGACCTCATCAAGGGCGGCATGGAGCCGAACGAAGCGTATGAAAAGTCCAAGGGTCATTACGGCCGTTTTGAAGAAGCGGTCAAGTACATTGACCCCCGCAAGGAATAAGGAGGGTGTGACGAATGGCAACTTTTGAAGGTTACGAGAGACGCGAGGCGAAGATCCTCGCCGCTCTGAAAGAATACGGCATTTCTTCCATCGATGAGTGCCGTGAGATCACCCTCGCAAAGGGCATCGATGTGGATAACATCGTCCGCTCCACCCAGCCGATTTGCTTTGAGAATGCGATCTGGGCGTACACCGTCGGTGCCGCCATCGCGATCAAGTCGGGCTGCACCAAGGCGGCGGACGCCGCCGCGGCGATCGGCATCGGGCTCCAGAGCTTCTGCATCCCCGGCTCCGTCGCCGAGAACCGTAAGGTCGGTCTCGGGCACGGTAACCTCGGTAAGATGCTGCTCTCCGAGGAGACCGAGTGCTTCTGCTTCCTCGCCGGTCACGAGTCCTTCGCTGCCGCCGAGGGCGCCATCAAAATCGCGCTGAACGCGAACAAGGTGCGTAAAAAGCCCCTGCGCGTTATCCTGAACGGTCTTGGCAAAGACGCTGCATTCATCATCTCCCGTATCAACGGCTTCACCTACTGCGAGACGGTGTTCGATCCGTACACCGAGACGGTCAAGGTGACGAAAGAGGTTCCGTATTCGAACGGCCCCCGCGCGGCTGTCAAGTGCTACGGCGCCGACAACGTGCCGGAGGGCGTTGCGATCATGAAGCTCGAGAACGTCGGCGTTTCCATCACCGGTAACTCGACCAACCCGACCCGCTTCCAGCATCCCGTTGCCGGCACCTATAAGAAATGGTGCGTGGAGAACGGCGTCAAGTACTTCTCCGTCGCTTCCGGCGGTGGTACGGGTCGTACGCTCCATCCCGATAACATGGCAGCCGGTCCGTCCAGCTACGGCATGACCGATACCATGGGTCGTATGCACTCCGATGCGCAGTTCGCCGGTTCTTCCTCCGTTCCTGCACATGTGGAGATGATGGGTCTTATCGGTATGGGTAACAACCCGATGGTCGGCGCGACCGTTGCTGTCGCCGTCGCCGTCGAGGAAAGCTTCAAGAAATAATTTTCCCCGGACGGGCAGAAAAACACGCGGTGCGATACCCGCGTGTTTTTCATGTCTTGTGGCTAAGATATAGGGGCAGGGAAGTGCCCTTTGTGGCTTTTGTGCAAAGCGCCCCGGGCGTTTTGGGCAAAATCTGCATTTTATCCGTTGCGAAACGGATCGTTTCATAGTACAATAGAAAAAAACACTGGAGGTTCCCGCGCATGGGAAAAATTAAGATAACTCCCGATCGTACCCTGAAAATCGTGCAATTTGCCGTTTTGGTCGCCCTTACAATCGTTCTGCAGCTGCTGTGCTCCGTCATGACGATAGGCCCTGTGACAATCACATTGTCGTTGGTCCCGGTTGTGATCGGCGCGGCGCTTTTCGGCGCCTCGGGCGGCGCCATCCTCGGCTTTGTGCTCGGGCTCGTGAATTTTATCGCTTCGTTCTCGAGCCCGGTGCTGCTCTTTCTGTTCCAGTCCTCGCCGGTGCTCTATATCCTGACCTGCTTCGGTAAGACGGTCGCTGCCGGGGCAGTCGCGGGGCTGCTTTACCGGGTACTGCGCGCGCGCCACCCGAACATCGGCGTTACGCTCGCGGCGCTGGCTGCCCCGGTCGTCAACACGGGGATCTTTTTCGTGATGATGGCGCTGTTCTTCCGGGATGCGATCGCGACGGTTTGTGCCGATTATATTACGGGGAACGTCGTCGCATATATCATTACGGCTTTCATCGGTGTGAATTTCCTGATCGAGTTTGCCCTGAACGCGGTCCTGTGCCCCGCCATCGCCCGCATCATTGCCGTTGTGCACGCCCACTATTCGGCGTCCCGCGCGGCGGTTCTCCCTGCGAGAGGGGAGGAGCGCCCCGTAGCAGTGACCGACGGTGAGCCGGACCGGGACCCCTACGGCGCCGCCGCACCCGGTGCGGGGCAGTCACCGGACGCCCCTGAAGCCGATGCCGCAGCGGACGATGAGGAAAGAAAAAACTCCCTTGACTGATTTTGCTTACCCTCTCTGTGTATTTTGGCACAGAGAGGGTATTTTTTGTCGATTTTGCGCGACAAATTTATTGACATCGTAGTTCTGCTATGCTACAATGAACATAGAATATTACGAGAGGAGATTACACGATGGCTAATAAATCCGATTACTTTGGGCTCTCTTGGATCGTCAGTCTGATTCTGGCAATTATTCCGATCACTTCTCTGATCTGCGGTGTTGTGACGCGCTTCACCGAGGGTAAGTTTGTTGCCGGTATCCTCCGCCTGCTCTTGGGCTGGAACATCATCTGGATTCTCGACATCATCTGCATGGCTACCAGCCACAGGATCATGCGCCTGCTCAACATTTGAGCCCGGAAAGCACCGCCGCACGGCGGTGCTTTTACTTTTGGATTGAAAGCCTTTCGCTCTCGTACCGGGGTACTTTTTCTTTTATGCTCTGCAACGGTTGCTTTTTTCTGACTGACCGGGAGGAGCCGCATTTGCGGCTCCTCCCGGTCTTTTTGCTTTAAACGCGCCCCGTTCTCCCGATTGGCTTTTGCGATGCGGTGCAGGAAATGTTCCCCTTCACCTTACTCCCCGGCGGTGCGGTCCTTGGGCTCCCGCCCGGCGGCGAGATAGGGGTAGGGCAGGGTCGGTGCCGAGGGGTGGAGGGCACGCGTTTTTTCGTTGAGCAGGATGGCGGCGGGGTAGATGGCACCACGCCCGAAGCGCGCCGTAATATCGTCCATGGCACATTCCAGCTCCGCCCGCCGCTCTGCCCGCGCGGTGTCGTAGAAAAAGTCGTATTGCTCGCCCTCGCGCCCACGGGACAGACGCGTCGCGCGCACGGTCAGTGCGCGTACCGGATGCTCTCGGCGATACTCTGCCCGGTAGAGCCGGAAAGCCGCCTCCGCGAGGCATTTGCCGCTCTGCGTGCGTTCGGGCAGCAGCGCGTCGAATTGCTTATCGGTGAGGGTGCGGTCGCGGACGCAGATCTGGAGCCCCCGCGCAAAGTAACCGCCCGCCCGCAAGGTGCGTCCGATATCCTGGGTCAGCTCCAGAAAGATGCGGAACACCTCCTCGTCGTCCGTCACATCCGCGTTGCAGGTGACGCCGTGACCGACGCTCTGCGGTGCGACGGTCTCCGAGATGTCCATGACGCGCGAGGTATCGTTGCCAAGGGCGAACTGCTGGAGCATGACACCGCTTTTGCCGAGGAGCGTTTTGAGAAAGGCGGTGTCCGCCCCGGCGAGGTCTCCGATCGTGTGGAGAGAGAAGCGGTGCAGCTTTTCTGCCGTGGCACGCCCGACGAACAGGAGATTTTCCACCGGCTGCGACCAGACGAGCGTGCGGCAATTCTCCCGCGTGATCATCGTGACGGCGTCCGGCTTTTTCATATCCGAGGCGAGCTTGGCGAAGACCTTGTTGAAGGAGACGCCGACCGAGACGGTCAGCCCGAGCTCCCGGGAGACGGTCGTGCGGATCTCCTCCGCGAGGGCAAAGGGGCTCTCGAACGCCGCCATTCCGGCGGTCATGTCCAGCCAGTTCTCATCCGGACCGAAGGGCTCCACGAGGTTGGTATAGCGCCCGTAGATCTTCTTCGCGAGCCGCGAGAACTTCTCGTACATGGCATAGTGCGGCGGGACGATGATGAGCCCGGGGCAGAGCGCCGCGGCGGCGCCGTTGGTCATGCCGGTCCTGACGCCCGCGCGTTTCGCCAGCTCGGATTTTGCGAGGACGATCCCGTGCCGATCCTCACGGGAGCCGCAGACGGCGATGGGGCGCCCGCGGTATTCCGGGTGCAGGACCGTCTCGACCGACGCGTAAAAGCAGTTCAGATCCGCGTGCAGGATGACGCGGTCATGCGAGGGTGTCATGCGCTGTACTCCTTGACGGAGAACCAGCAGCCGGTATCCGGTTCGTAGTAGATTTTCTTGTGCGCCCCCGCGATCTCCACCGTGAATTCAATAGGCGCGATGCAGGCGACCGTCTGCGGGCAGAAGCAGCGGTGCGAGATGACCCGCTCGATCTCATAGGCTTCGCCGCCGAAGTGCAGACGGCGCGGCAGCAGCCGCCCCTCGCAGGTAAAGAGCACCTCCACGGCGAGCGGCATCCGACGATAGGTTTTCATACGAGCTCCTTGATCACCTTGACGGCGACCCCCTGGATCACCGCGTGAGAGACATAAATATCGTGCATCTCCCGGTTTTCGGGGTGGAGACGGATGCGTTTTTTGTCCGGCTCCGGGTAATAGCGCTTGAGGGTCGCCTCCTCCCCGACGAGGACGACCGCGATCTGCCCGGGGAGCGCCGTGGCGCTCTCGCGCACAAGAACCAGGTCTCCGGGGGCAATGCCCGCGTCGATCATGGATTCTCCCCGTGCGCGGAGCAGGTAACAGTTGCCGCTCCCCACGAGGGCGCGCGGCAGACGCAGGTAAGTCTCGATGTGCTCCTCCGCATAATTGGGGAGCCCGCAGGCGACCTCACCGAGCAGGGCGACCGTCACCTGCTCTCCGGCGAATTTTTCCGTCGCGTCGGTGGTGATCCTCCCGCCCTCATACGAGATCTCGCCTGCCGCACCGAGCGCCACGAGGTAGCGCTGTACCGTCGGGCGGGGGATACCCGTCGCGTCGGCGATCGTGCGGATGGAGGGCGCCGCGCCGGTGTCCATGCAGTATCGGTCGATACAGCGGCGTATGCGCGCCGCCGTTTCAGGGTTCTTTTCTCTCATACGGCTCCTTTTTGAGACACTTCGTCTCACTTACAAGGACAGTATAACACCGTTGCTTCCTGCGTGTCAAGGGGAAAAAGAAATATGACATTTTCTTTACTTTTCCCGGGAGAGGTGATATACTGTCAGTGTGATACCGTTTGAGGTATTGATCCTCGCCCACAGGGGCGAGTCCGGATGCGGCGCCCTGCCGCATAATGAAACACAGGAGAATCTGATGACTGACGAAAGAACACGGATGCTCCTCGGCTGGCTCGGTAAGATCGTGACGGTGCGCCTCTCGGGGGATGCCCCTGCGGCGGCTGATGCACTTCTGCGCGGTTATCTCCCGTCCTCTTTGGGGAAGGGAGAGGATATGCCCGTATATCTGATGGGGTGTGCCCCCGTCGGCAGTGCCTATACGGGGCGCGTGGTGTCCGCGATGCGCGGGCAGGAGCGGGGAGGAGACAAACTGATCGTCGCGCCGGTGGGGCGCGAATTGTACGAGCCCTGGATCCGCGCCGCGGTGGCAAAGACCGAGGATGTCGAAAAAGCGCGCTTTTTCTGCCTTTATGAAAAATCCTGCGGCATCATTCCGTATCGGGTGCGCGGTGGCAGGCTGGAATATCTCGCGCTGTACCAATCCGGCTCCGGCACCTGGAGCTTCCCGAAAGGGCACATGGAATGGGGCGAGGACGAGTTGCAGACGGCGCACCGCGAGGTGCTGGAGGAGATCGGCGTCGAGGTGGATATCTCGCGCGAGTTCCGCTGTGAGATCTCGTATGCTGTCCACAATCGTCGCTGTAAGAAAAAGGTGGTGCTGTACGCCGTCCCCTTCGACGGTGAGGTGACACTGCGCCAGGGGGAGATCGGCGCGTGCAAGTGGCTCCCCCGTGCAGAGATCCAGAAGTTGTTCGGGCATCGCGAGCTGCGCGGCATCTTCAACCGGCTGGAGAGGATGGTCGGCACGGGCACGCCCGGGGCGTGACGTGTCGGCACCTGCCCGGTATGACGGTACGCCACACATGAGATACCGCCCATGGAATGAATAGGATAAAAACAGAGCGGAGCCCGAAAGATCGGGCTCCGCCTTGTGTTATTTGTGACCCATGGGCGCTTATCCCCGAGCCGGATGTCCGGCTCCACGGGGGAGGCGCCGTTTTCGTTTTGCCTGCGGCTGGCGTGCTGCCGGGCACATTACGCACGGCTGGTGTGGCAGCAGACGTAGAGGATCTGCCGCTCGCGCGCGATGCGGCGCAGGAGCTCCATTGCCGACTTCACCTTTTCGTCGTCCAGGTTAATGAAGGGGTCGTCCAGAATGAGAAAGGGCTTTGTCCTGCCGAACAGTGCGTCGGAGATGGCGAACCGCAGGCAGAGCGCCACCAGGTCGCGTCCGCCGCGGGAGAGCACCTCCGACGGCTTTGTCTGCCCGAAGCGCGTGACCTGTACGGCGAAGTCGGGGGTAACGGTATAGGCCTCGGTCGTGTATTCGTCCGCGACGGGGGTGTCGTTCTCCTCCTCGGTGAGCAGCTTCATGTATTCGCGGAAGTGGCGCTGGATGCTCCCGAGGTAGCGGGTGGTCAGTCCGTCGTGCGCCGCTTTGAGGTAGTCCATCGTCGCACGCAGGATCTCATAGCTCTTTTCGTATGCCGCTTTTTTGGCTTCCAGAGAGGCGATCGCCTGTGCGCGCTCCGTATAGCGCTCCGCGTCGGCGGCGAACCTCGCGATCTGACGGCGGCATTGCTCCTGCTCCTCGCGCAGGCGGTCGATCTCTCGCGTGAGTGCCTGCTCCCGCTCGTCACCGGAGAGCTCCTCCGGTGTCAGCTCACGCTCCGGCGCAAACGCCTCGGGGTGCGCCGCACGGAAGCTGTCTGCCTGGCTCTGCGCCTGCTCCGCGTCGTGGACGGCGAGGCGATATGCCTCCACCCATTCGCGCACGCGCCACAGCCGCTTTTCGTCATCGGTGAGGGTCGTGTCCGCGAGGACCACGGGGAAGTGGGCGAGGAACGCCTGCAACCGCGCGGCGGTGCTGTCGTATTCCGCCCGGCTCGCCTCCATGACGGCGCGGGTCTCCGCCTGCCGCCTGCGCAGGAAGGTGAGAATAATGCCCCCGGCGATCAGGAGCAACCCCAGGATGGGCCCGAGCGCGTAGAACAGCTTTGCCGCCCGCCCGAGCAGGATCCCGGCGGGGATGAACAGCACCCCGGCGATGAACATGAGGATGGGGAGGAGCCGCGGCAGGGTGAGGGCGGGCAGCTCCGGCTTTGTGCTCTCGGCGAGCCGTCGCTGTATACGGATCTGCTCGTCCACCTCGGCGATGGTCGGTACCTTGCCGGACAGGCGCGCCGCGCAGGCATCCACCTGCTCGCGCGTTTCCCGCGCGCGGTCGGTCAGCTCCTTCGCGTGTGCTGCGAATGCGCGGGAAGAACGCGCCGCGAGCGACGCCGCCACCTCGCGCCGCAGGTTGCGGAGCTCTGCCTCACGGGCGAGACGCTGTTGCTCAAATTCCAGACTTCTTTTACCCAGCTCGTTGGTGTTTGCGAGTGCCTCCTCGCTTGCGGTGAGTTCGCGACGGGCGCGGGAGAGCGCCGCCTCGGTGTCGGGGATGAGACCGTGCCCCCCCTGTGCGGAGTAGCGCCTGCGCTGCTTGTCGAGACGGTCGCAGGCGATCTTGTAGTCGGAGAGATCCTGCATCTCCACCAGCTTTGCCTGGATGCCGGTATAGTCCTTGGCGTCGTCCGAGGTCAGCTTTTCGGAGATATAGGTGGACCGTTCATAGCCTGCCGCGTCGATGCCGAACAGCTCCTCGCCGAGCTTTTCGGAGAAGGCGGTGGAGGGGAGACCCGTCACGCCGTCGTACAGGCGATAGGTATCCTGTGCCTCCTTGGCGCCGAAGGTACGCTCGACGCGCAGGCGCGCGCCGTCGTCGGTCTCAAAGGTCAGTGACCCGCCGCAGACGCCCCCCTGCCACGGCAGGTATTTCTGCCGCTCGTTCTGGCTGATGCTTTTGGAGCGGGTCGGGGTGAAGCCGTAGAGCATCGCCTTGATGAAGGCGGCGAAGGTGCTCTTGCCCCAGCCGTTTTCCTCGCAGAGAATGTTCATGCCGGCGTCGAAACGGTAGGTAAAGGACGAGAGCCGACCGAAATTCTCGATATAACATTCAATGAGTTTCATTCCGGCAGCTCCTCTCCTCCGAGCGCGCGCAGCCCGCACTGGATGATGCGCTCCATGTCCTGCCGCGGGAGTCCGCTCTGCATGACCGTGCGGACGAATTCACCGCGCAGGGAAATATCCGTCTGATACGCCTCCGGGCGCAGGGAAAGATTGCTCTCGTCCACAACCTCGGAGAAGAAATATTTTCCGTCCAGCATGGCGGCGATCTGACGGGGGTCCTTGTGCATATCCGGCTCGGCATAGCCGCGCAGGGTGACGCGCACCATGTCGCTCGCCGGGATCCCGGCGAGTTTTTCGGTCACCGCTTTTTCGATGTCGCGCTGGCTGAAGAGGCGGCTGATATCGACCGAGACCTGCCGGATCTGCCGTTTGGCAAAGGGGATGAACACCGAGGACAGCTTGTCTCCCGCCGTGTCGATGAGGACGAAGCCCTTTTCACCGACCTCGTCAAAGCCGCGCCCCTCCGGCGTGCCGCAGTAGCAGAGGACGCCGCGCGTGTCGAGCGCTTCTTTCCGGTAGGAATGGTAGTGCCCGAGCGCGAGGTAATCGATGTTGCGCCCGCGGTAGAATTTCGGATTGATCCCCGTGAGGTCGGAGGTGCTGTCGGTCAGGGCGCCGTGCAGCATGACGATATTGATGTCGGCGGGGTCGAGCGCGGGCAGGAGCCCGAATGCCGCATTGTTCTCGCTCCCGGCGATCGTGACGTTGCCGTACCGGTAGACGGTGTAGTCGCGGTCGGAAAAGGTGTGATAGTTGCGCGGCGGGTCGTAGGGGGCGTATGCGCCGCCGTGGTTGCCCGCGAGCACGAGGAAGTCGATGCCGGGGTGCTCGGCGATGACGGAGAGCACATAGTGCTCCGCATCGGGGGCGGGGTGGGGGGTATCAAAGAGATCCCCCGCGATGAGGACGACGGAAACGCCGTTTTCTGCGGCGTAGGTCACCATGCGGCCAAAGGTCAGGAGCAGCTCCCGCCGGCGGTCCGCGGCGAGGCCCGCATCGAGGTTCGCCTCCAGGACGGAGTCGAGATGCAGGTCGGCTGTGTGCAGCAGTTTCAAGGAAAACCTCCTTCGGAATTAACGAAATCTTTTGCTTTTATTATATCGGTTGCCGCCGCGCCTGTCAAGGCGAGGAGGGGGCGTTTTTTGTCCCGCCTGGTGTTCGATTTTCTCTTTGAAAGGTGAAAATCCCTATTGATTTTCCGCAGCAAATCGTGTAGAATAATGTACGGTAAAAAAGAAACATACAAAAGGAGTATGAATATGCCGTTAGTATCCGCAAAAGAAATGCTGACCAAGGCGAAAGCCGGCAAGTATGCCGTCGGTCAGTTCAACATCAATAACCTGGAATGGACAAAGAGCATCCTCCAGACCGCGGAGGAGCTGAAGTCTCCTGTGATCCTCGGTGTGTCCGAGGGGGCAGGCAAGTATATGTGCGGGTTCAAGACCGTTGCCGCTATGGTCAAGGCGATGATCGATGAGCTGCACATCACGGTGCCGGTCGCGCTCCACCTCGACCACGGTACCTACGAGGGGTGCTACAAGTGCATTGATGCCGGCTTCTCCTCCATCATGTTTGACGGTTCGCATTACCCGATCGAAGAAAACGTTGCCAAGACGACCGAGCTCGTCAAGGTCTGCGCTGAAAAGGGTCTGTCCCTTGAGGCGGAGGTCGGCGCCATCGGCGGTGAGGAAGACGGCGTTGTCGGTATGGGTGAGTGTGCGGATCCCGACGAGTGCAAGATGATCGCCGACCTCGGCGTCACCATGCTCGCCGCCGGTATCGGTAACATCCACGGTAAGTACCCCGCGAACTGGAAGGGTCTCTCTTTCGAGACGCTGGATGCCGTACAGAAGAAGACGGGCGATATGCCGCTCGTGCTCCATGGCGGTACGGGTATCCCCGCCGACATGATCAAAAAGGCGATCTCCCTCGGCGTTGCCAAGATCAACGTCAATACCGAGTGCCAGCTTGCTTTCGCCGATGCTACCCGTAAGTACATCGAGGCAGGCAAGGATCTCGAGGGTAAGGGCTTTGACCCGAGAAAGCTGCTCGCCCCCGGCTGCGAAGCCATCAAGGCGACGGTGAAAGAAAAGATGGAGCTCTTTGGCTCCGTCGGCAAAGCGTAAGCCGGAATTTTCATGAAAAAGAAAGAACGCGGTTTTTGACCGCGTTCTTTTTTGCGTTTTTGTCTCGTGCGTGAGCCGACACAAACCGTCGCCGATCTCCTGCCTGCTTTTTCCCGGTATGAAACGCTCCCGCCGGTCGGAGACTAATCGAAAAAAGGGGGAGAGAAACCGTGAAAGCCGTGCGCACGACTAAAACGATATGTTATCTCTATACAATCCACGCCCTGATCGGTATCGGGCTCTCCGGCTGGTTTCTGTACTGCGGCGACTATCGTCGGCTGGGGCTCGCGCTCCTCGCGCTCCTGTGCCTCGCGGTGCCACGGCTGGTGGCGGGTGTTTTCCGCGTGGACCTGCCGCCCGCACTGGAGGGGCTCGCCGTCGTGTTCCTGCTGCTGACCGGGTACCTGGGGGAGATCGGCGCGTTTTATGAGCGCATCCCGGTCTGGGATAATCTCCTCCATCTCACGAGCGGCGTCATGTTCTGTGCATTCGGGTGCGGGCTCCTCGGCAGGTGCCGGGAGGAGCGGGAGGCGCGACCGAGCGGGGCACGTCTGCTGTTCGGTGTGAGCTTTGCGCTCGCCGCCGGAGTGATCTGGGAATTCATCGAATTTACCTGTGATAAGACCTTCGGCACCACCATGCAAAAGCCGACGTTCCTCCCGGGGTTCTATGATACCGGGCTCATCGACACGATGGAGGACCTCGCGATGGGCTTCGTCGGGGCGCTCCTGTTCGCGCTTTTTGTCGCCCGCTTCTGGTCGCTGACCCTTGGCGCACCGGGCGCGCTCATCCCGATGGCAAAAACGCATCCCCGCCGCGGGGAGGGGGAGACACCCGCCGCCCCCATCTAATGACCCCGGCGCCGGATTGCCGCCGTGCGCCCGGAAAAACAAAAAACGGAGATGCCGCGACGGCATCTCCGTTTTTCTTTTGTCAGTCTGCGCTCTGGTATTTCGCGCGGGTCTTGATCTCCGTGTCGAGCTTGGTGAAGAAGTCGCCCTCTGCCATGGTGTAGGGCTTTTCGTGCACGCGGTCGTTGACGGTCAGCGTGCCGTTCTTCATCTCGTTTTCCCCGATGACGAGGATGTACGGGGTCTTTTGCAGCTTTGCCTGGCGGATACGGTAGCCGAGCGTGTCGGAGGAGTCGTCCACCTCGGCGCGCACGCCGTTCGCGGTCAGGCGCTGTGCCACGCCGCGGGCATAGTCGGCGAACACTTCGTTCAGCGGCAGGACGACGACCTGCGTCGGCATCAGCCATGTCGGGAGCGCGCCGGCGAACTTCTCGATCATGTAGGCGAGCGTCCGCTCAAAGCAGCCGAGCGAGGTACGGTGGATGATATAGGGGTTCTTCTGCGAGTTGTCGCTGTCGGTGTACTCCATGCCGAAGCGCTTGGCGAGGAGCAGGTCAATCTGGATGGTGACGATGGTGTCCTCTTTACCGAACACGTTCTTATACTGAATATCGAGCTTCGGACCGTAGAACGCCGCCTCGTCGATGCCGACCGTGTATTTGACGTTCAGGTCGTCGAGGATCTTCGCCATGAGGCTCTGCGCCTCCTCCCACTGCTCGGGCGTGCCCTCGTACTTGTTCTTCGGGTTGGCGGGATCCCACTGCGAGAAACGGAAGGTGCAGTCTTCCAGCAGCCCCACCGTTTCAAGCATATACTTGGCGAGGTCGAGGCACCCGCGGAACTCGTCCTCGAGCTGGTCGGGGCGCAGGATATAGTGCCCCTCGGAGATGGTGAACTGACGCACGCGGATGAGCCCGTGCATCTCGCCGGAGTCCTCGTTGCGGAACAGGGTCGAGGTCTCCGTCAGCCGCATCGGGAGCTCACGATAGGAGCGCTTGCGGTTGAGGTACACCTGGTACTGGAACGGGCAGGTCATCGGGCGGAGGGCGAAGCATTCCTTCGTCTCGTCGTTCGGGTCGCCGATGACGAACATACCGTCGAGGTAGTGGTCCCAGTGCCCGGAGATCTTGTAGAGCTCCCGCTTCGCGAACAGCGGGGTCTTGGTGAGCAGGCAGCCGCGTCTCTGTTCTTCGTCCTCGACGAACCGCTGGAGCAGCTGGATGACCCGCGCGCCCTTCGGGAGCAGGATAGGCAACCCCTGACCGATGTAATCCACGGTCGTGAAGTATTCGAGCTCGCGCCCGAGCTTGTTGTGGTCGCGCTTGCGCGCTTCCTCCTGGCGTGCGATGTGCTCATTCAGGGCGTCCTTGGTGGGGAAAGCGGTACCGTAGACACGCTGGAGCATCTTGTTCTTGGCGTTGCCGTGCCAGTAGGCACCCGTGCAGGCAGTCAGCTTGATCGCCTTGACGGCACCGGTCGAGAAAAGGTGCGGACCTGCACACAGGTCGGTAAACTCACCCTGACGGTAGAAGGAGATGGTCTCCCCCTCGGGGAGCGCCTCGATGAGCTCGACCTTGTAGGGCTCGCCCGTCTTTTCCATGAGGGCGACAGCCTCTGCACGCGGCAGCTCGAACCGCTCGATCCTGAGATTTTCCTTGACGATCTTCTTCATCTCGGCTTCGAGCTTTGCGAGGATCTCTGCCGTGAACGAGAAGTCCGCGTCAAAGTCATAGTAGAACCCGTCGTCGATGGCGGGGCCGATCGTGAGCTTGACCTCGGGGTACAGGCGCTTGACCGCCTGGGCGAGGATGTGCGACGCCGTGTGACGGAAGACGCGTGCGCCCTCCGGGTCGTCGAAGGTCAGGAGCGTGACGAGCGCATCTCCCTCAATGGGCGTCGAGAGGGCGACGACCTTGCCGTCCACCTTCGCGGCGAGAATATCGCGGGAGATGAGCCCCGCTGCCTGTGCGGCGTCATAGACTGTGACGGCACCGGAGGCGGAATAGTCCGCTTCATCGGCACCGCGGACGATGTGAATGATAGCCATAAGAATCTCTCCTTTTCTTTTGAAAAAACAGCACCCCGACACAGTTTGTCTGTGTCGGGGTGCAAAGAAAACACTTTGCACGGTTCCACCCGAGCGTTTCACTCATTGGTATGCCGTTTACATGATAGGTGGTACCTTATCGCATCCCCGCACCGCGCTCCCAGCCATGGCGCGGCTCTCTTGGGCGGTCTTTTTGCGTAAGACTTGTCCTATACTGCGAGTATAGCACGGGAAAAACGGCTTGTCAAGCGGGGAGGCGAGGAAATTTTCTTTCCCGCTTTGGCGGTCGGCGGGGGCTTACGCCTTGTCCGCCGTAAGGATACGGTAGAGCTCACTCTTGGTCATGCCGCGGTCACGCGCGGCGGCTTTGATGGCATCCATGCGGGCGAGCCCCGCCGCCTCGTAGTGTGCCACATGGTCGGCGGGGGAGAGAGAGAGCAGATCGTCGTCCACCGGCGGGCGGTATGCCTCCCCGGTCGTTTCCTCCGCCCCTGCGAGGACGAGGACGTATTCACCGCGCGGCTCGTGCGTTTCGTAGTAGGCGACTGCCTCTGCCGTGGTCGTGCGCATGGTCTCCTCGTTGCGCTTGGTGAGCTCCCGGCAGAGCGAGAGCTTTCGGTCACCGAAGGTGGCGAGCAGGTCGGCGAGCGTGGCTTTGAGCTTGTGCGGCGCTTCATAGAAGATGAGCGTGCGGCGCTCGGCGCGGATTTCCTCCAGCCGCTTTTTGCGGTCGCCCCGGTTGGCGCTTAAAAATCCCTCGAACGCGAAGCGCCCGGTCGCGAGCCCCGAGAGCGCGAGCGCCGAGACGGCGGCACAGGCACCGGGGACGATGCGCACGGGGATGCCCCGCTCGCCGCACAGGCGCACGAGATCCTCTCCGGGGTCGCTGATCGCCGGCATACCGGCGTCCGTCACGAGTGCGCAGCTCTCGCCGCTCCGGAGCCGCACGGCAATTTCCTCTCCGCGGCTCTTTTTATTATGCTCGTGGTAGCTGACGAGTTCTTTTCTGATATCGAAATAGGCGAGGAGCCCCGCGGTGTTGCGGGTGTCCTCTGCGGCGATGAAATCACATTCCGTGAGCACCTTGACCCCGCGCTCCGTCATGTCGGCGAGGTTGCCGATTGGGGTCGCGACGAGGTAGAGCGTACCGCCCTCGACCCGGTTCTTTTCCGTTTCAGACATAATCTTTCGGGAACCTTCCTTCCGTGAGTATCTCGACCATGTCGGGGGACTCGGCTCTCGCCGCGAGGTCGCCGCCGATGATGAGCGGCCGCGTGACTTTCAGCCCGGGCTTTCCGCCACGACGCCCCTCGACGAGCACCATGGACGGGGGCAGGGACGCCGACGCGTGCACGAGCGTCAGGCGCTTGGGCTCGATCTCCGCCGCGCGCATGGCGGTGAGGAGGTCAACGAGGCGGTCGGTGCGATAGACGCAGAAGAACCTGCCGCCGTGCCGGAGGAGCCGCTTCGCCGCCATAGTGAAGTCGTCGATGCCGCCGTGGACTTCGTGCCGGGCGATCTGCTTTTCCGAACTGTCGCAGGCGGGGATGTCGGTCTTCATATAGGGCGGGTTCGTAATCACGGCGTCGAAGATCCCCCATGCCGCGCTCGCTTCCCGCACGTCGGCACATCGCACCGAGACGACCTCCGAGAGCCCGTTTTCCCGTGCGTTTCTCTCGCACAATTCGGCATAGGCGGGCTGTATTTCCACGCACTCGATTGTGCCGACCTTTTTCCGCGTCGCGAGGAGCAGGGAAACGATGCCGCTCCCGGCGCCGAACTCCACGGCGCGGAGCCCCTCGCATTTCTGCACATAGGCGGCGAGGAGGAGGGCGTCGGTGCCGAAGGTCAGCCCCGCCGTCCGCTGTATGAGTGTCAGGTCGTCGTTGACGACGTCGCGCCGTTGTTCTGTATCCGTCATGTGGCAAAAACCTCCGAAATGATGAAAAAAGAGCGGAGAAAAACTCTCCGCTCCTCTTTGGCGCAGGAATTACTCCTGGGCGGGAGCACCCACCGGGCAGGTGCCGGCGCAGGTGCCGCAGTCGATGCACTGATCGGCGTCGATCTGGTACTTGCCGTCGCCGCCCTCGGAAATGCAACCGACAGGGCACTCTGCGGCGCAAGCGCCACAGCCAACGCAATCATCGGAAATTTTGTATGCCATTGTGATTTACCTCCATTAAGTAATGCAAGAACATTTTATCATATTTCAGGGAAAAATCAAGACCCGCGCGCAAATTTATCGACAGGTTCATTTATTCCTTTTGCCCCTGCCCGCGTCCTCCCGGGGCGGCGGGTTTCTTTTCCGTCGCTTTTTTCTCGGCGGGCTTCGCATTTTGAGGCTTTTTCATCGGGGTGATGTCGGAGACGGAATAGGTCTTCGGCGGCTCCTGCTTTTCGGTGAGCCGCACCTTGACGGTCTGCGAGAGCGGGCGCGTTTCCACGACCGTGCCGGGGCCGTTTTCGGTCATGACGAGCGCCCCCATCTTCGGCATGGTCTTCTGCGCTTCCTCGTAGGTCTCGTGCTCGTACCGCAGGCAGCACATCAGGCGTCCGCAGCAGCCGGAGATCTTCGTGGAGTTCAGCGAGAAATTCTGCTCCTTTGCCATCTTGATGGAGACCTGACCGAAATCGGAAAGGAAGGTGGAGCAGCAGTAGGGGCGCCCGCAGGGGCCGATGCCGCCGAGCATCTTCGCCTCGTCGCGGATGCCGATCTGGCGGAGCTCGATGCGGGTGTGGAACAGCCCGGCGAGGTCACGCACCAACTCGCGGAAATCCACGCGGTTCTCCGCCGTGAAGTAGAAAATGAGTTTGGAGTTGTCGAACGCACATTCCACCCGGGCGAGCTTCATATCCAGCTTGTATTCCGCCGCCTTGGCGGGGAAGACGGCGGCGGCGTCCTTTTCGATTTTCAGGTTTCGCTCGAGCCGGGCGAGGTCGTCCTTCAGCGCGGCGCGCAGGACAGGGCGCAGGGGAGGGGTGATCTCTCCCGGCGCTACCTCACGGTTGGCGAGGCTCACCGTGCCGAATTCCGCCCCGCGGGTGGTATCGACGATGACCTTGTCACCGAGGCGGAACACACGCCCTTTGGGGTCAAAATAGTAGCTTTTCGGGTTGTCGCGGAAGGTGACGCCGACGACGGTATAAGTACGGGGTGCAGCCGGTTTTTCCGGCGCCTCCCCGTCGGTGATGACCGGGGTTTCTTCTGCCATGACAGGCTCCTTTCAGGCAAGACCCGCCACATTCGTCATGAATGTCGCGAGGGTCAGTTGAACATTGGCGTTGGCGGCGAGGGCGTCCGTTGCGGACACCGTCAGGTCGTAGATTTTCAGCAGGCGCGTCAGCCCGGCGCGCGAGGCGAGCGCCTCCGCCTCCTCGCGGGCGGTGTAAAAGGTGAGGGAAACGTGCTCTCCCCGGTAGAGGAGAATGAGGTCGCGCAGGGCGGCGATGTACAGCCCGAGCATCTCCGTGAGCTCCTGCCGCTTCTGCGGCAGATGGCCAAGCGCCGCGACGAGTTCCGAGTAGGGCGCCGCCGTGACCAGCTTGCGCACCGCTTCTGCGACGGCGGCGTGCCGTTTGCCGTAGGCTTCGCCTCGTTTGCCGTCGAGCAGGTCGAGGACTTGTCCGAGGGCGCCGCCGCTCCCCTCGAGGAGCGCGCGATAGCCGTCGGGGTCGCGTTCACGGTAGCGGCGCGCGGCGACGTTTTTCGCGAGCGCCTCCTCCATCGCCTCGGGGGAGAGCAGCTCCATCCGCACGAGCTGCGTGCGGGAGCGGATGGTCGTGAGGAGCGCCTCGGCGCGTTCGGTCAGGAGGAAAATGTAGAGGTCGGTCGGCGGCTCCTCCAGCACCTTGAGCAGTGCGTTCTGCGCCTGCGCCGTCATTTTATGCGCTTCACGGATGATGTAGATTTTACATGGGAATTCACAGGCGGAGAGGTACATATCCGAGCGGAGCTCCCGCACCGCATCGACGCCGATGGTCGCGGCATCTGTCGTGACGGTTCTCACGTCGGGGGCGAGCCCCTCCCGCACGCGGCGGCAGGCGCGGCAGACCCCGCAGGGGAGCGCGTCCGCTGTCCCCCGTGCTTCGCAGACGATCGCCATCGCGAGCTCCGTTGCGAACAGCGTTTTTCCGGACCCGGCGGGACCCTCTATGATATAGGCGTGGGAGAGTGTGCCGGCGAGGACAGCCTCCCCAAAGTAGCGCCGGGTCGCGGCGTTGCTGAACAGAGCGGGAAAATACGAGGGCATCCGCGCCACCTCCGCGCATAATACTTCGAAAATAGTGTATCACATTCCGCCGCCCGTGTCAATTCCGCCGGGGCGATTTGCCCGCGGAAAAAACCGAAAAATCCCGTTAATCCCTTGCGGACAGGGCAAAACTATGTTAAAATAGCAAAGTATAACAAAAGACCGCCCCCATTCGGGCGGTTTGATAAGGAGACACCGATGAGCGAAAACAAGAAGTATTACATCACGACGGCGATTGCTTACGCGTCGCGCAAGCCCCATTTCGGAAACACCTATGAGATCATCATGGCAGATGCCTATGCCCGCTACAAGAGACAGCGCGGGGAGGACGTGTTCCTGTGCACCGGTACGGATGAACACGGGCAGAAGATTGAGGAGTATGCCAAAGCGGCGGGTATGACGCCGAAGGCGTATGTCGACGGCGTCGCCGGGGAGATCAAGGGAATATGGGATCTCATGGGCGCGTCGTATAACCGCTTTATCCGCACGACCGACGAGGATCATGTGCGCGTCGTTTCCAAGATATTCGACCGTTTCTATAAGAGCGGGGACGTTTACCTCGGGCATTACGAGGGCTGGTACTGCACCCCCTGCGAGGCGTTCTTCACCAACACGCAGGTCGTGGACGGGAAGTGCCCGGACTGCGGCCGCCCCGTCGGGCAGGCGCGCGAGGAGGCGTACTTCTTCCGTATGTCCAAGTACGCGCCCCGTCTGATTGAGTATATCAAGTCGCACCCCGGTTTTATCGAGCCCGTGTCGCGTGAGCGCGAGATGCTCAACAATTTCCTGTGCTCCCCCGAGGGGCTCCAGGACCTCTGCGTCTCCCGTACCTCCTTCAAGTGGGGGATCCCGGTCAGCTTCGACCCGAAGCATGTGGTGTACGTTTGGCTCGACGCCCTGACCAACTATATCACCGCCGCCGGGTATGATCCCGATAAGTCCTATGAGGAGCAGAGCGAGACTTTCCGCTCCCTCTGGCCCGCCAGGGTGCACATCATCGGTAAGGATATCCTGCGCTTCCACACCATCTACTGGCCGATCTTCCTCATGGCGCTCGGTCTCCCGCTCCCCGAAAAGGTGTTCGGGCATCCGTGGTTCAACGCCGCGGAGGAGAAGAAGAACGGCGAGGGCGAGGAGGTCAAGATGTCCAAGTCGCGCGGCAATGTGATCTATGCCGACGAGCTGGCGGAGCTTTTCGGCGTGGACGGCGTGCGTTACTATGCGCTTGCCGAGATGCCGTATGACCAGGACGGGCGTATTTCCTACTACAACGTGATGAACCGCTATAATACCGACCTCGCCAACAACCTCGGGAACCTTGTCAGCCGCACGCACGCGATGACCGTCAAGTATTTCGGCGGCGTTATCCCCGCGCCTGCGGAGGAGGTCGCCCCGGACGGAGAGCTGAAGGCGGCGGTCGCCGCGGCGGTGAAGAAGTCTGCCGAATGCTTCGACGGCTTCCATATCGCGGACGGGCTCGCCGAGATCTTTTCGATGCTCCGCCGCGCCAATAAGTATATCGACGAGACGATGCCGTGGGCACTCGCCAAGGACGAGAGCCGGAAGGCGCGCCTCGGCACGGTGCTCTATAATCTCCTGGAGACCATTCGCACGGCGGCGGTGCTCCTGACACCCATCATGCCCTCGACATCCGAGAAGATTTTTGCCGCCCTCGCGACGGAGGAGAAGGATTATGCGACGGTTGCCGCATTCGGCGCCCTCGCGGCAGGTACGGCGCTCGGCGCCGCCTCTCCGCTCTTTGCCCGCATGGACGAAAAAGTGATTGACGACATCGTCGAGCGCAAGGCAAAAGAGGCGGAGGAGAAGGCACGCCGTGAGGCGCCGATCCCTGAGCCGGAGCATGAAAAGGAGATCGGCATCGACGCCTTCGGCGGGGTGGAGCTCCGCTCGGCGCAGATCCTCACCTGTGAGCCGGTCCCGAAAGCAAAGAAGCTCCTGAAGCTCATGGTGGACCTCGGCTACGAAAAGCGGCAGATCGTCTCCGGCATTGCAAAATTCTATCAGCCGGCGGATCTCATCGGGAAAAAGGTCATCATCGTCGCCAACCTCGCCCCCGCGAAGCTCTGCGGTGTGGAGAGCCAGGGGATGCTCCTCGCGAGCGGCGAGGAGGATGTACGGGTGGTGTTCCTCGACGATGCCGTACGGCTGGGTGAGCGCATCCACTGATGACGCTGTTCGACTCGCACGCCCATTACTGGGACGATAAACTCAAAGACGATGCCGCCACGCTCATCCCCGCCTTTTTCTCGGCGGGCGGGGCAGGCATCATCAACGTCGGGACCTCCCCCGAGACCTCACGCCTTGCGGCGGAGCAGGCGCGCGCCTTTCCGCGCATGGTGACCGCGCTCGGTATCCATCCGACGGATGCCGCGGCGCTCACGGGTACCCCGGAGGAGGAGGTCGATCTTATCAGGACCATGCTCTGCGACCCCGGGAACCGCGCGGTCGCCGTCGGGGAGATCGGGCTCGACTATTACTGGGAGCCATACGATCGCGGACTCCAGCAGACCTATTTTGATCTGCAGATGGAGCTCGCTCGGGAACTCTCGCTCCCCGTCGTCGTGCACGACCGGGATGCCCACGGTGACAGTTTTGATACGGCACGTCGGTATCCGGACGTCCGCGGCGTCTTCCACAGCTACAGCGGGAGCGCCGAGGAGGCGCTCGACCTTTGCCGCCGCGGATGGTATATCTCCTTCTCCGGTACGCTCACCTTCAGGAACGCACGCCGTGTGCGGGAGGTGGCGGCGGCTGTGCCGCGCGACCGCATCCTGATCGAAACGGATGCCCCCTACCTGACCCCGCACCCGCACCGTGGGGAACGGAACGATTCCGGCTATCTGCATTTCACCTGTGAGGTGCTTGCCGACGTCCTCGGCGTCACGCCCGAGGAGGCATCCGCCCTCACGTTTGCCAATGCGCGGGCGCTGTTCCGCCTGCCGTTCTGAACAGCCGACGGATCATCTCCGCGGCGAAAGGGGCAGACGCATCGGACAGCGATACCCCGCCGAACCCGGAGGCGGACAGCCGCATGAGCCCCGCCAGCAGGCATACGGGGTCCTCGAGATACAGCGTCCCGCTCCTCCGGCCGTTTACGACCGGCGCCATGAGGATGTCCTCACGCCGCAGGCGTATGTCCCCGGCAGATACGATACGCAGCGCCTCCCCGTAAGCGAGGGGGGCGCTTTTTTCGTGCGTCGCAAAGGCGGCGCCCGGGGTGAGGGAAAAGAGGATCCTGCGCCGCATCGTAAGGTCGGTCATGTCCGAGATCTCGCGTGCGCGCACTTCGAGCGGTGTTTCCCATGACGACGGCGTGAGACAGATGAAATCAGGCAGGGGATCGAGACAGGCAAAGAGGGGGAGCTGGTGGAGGAACAGCCTGTCAGGGAGCGTGACGGCACACAACAGCCCCCACTCGGCAAAGACCGATACGTATTCCGGCAGGAAAGAGACGAGCCGGTGACCGGGCAGACGCGGGAGAGGGAGGAGCAGCCCTCGGTAGCCTGCCGCGGCGAGGGCGTCCGCGAGGACGGCGGGCGGCGGGCACTCCGACCGCACCCCGGACGGCAGGCATACGGATGCTACTCCTGCATGGGCGCGCCCGAGTCCCGGGATGCCCCGGCGCGGCAGTGTCCCGCTGTGGAAAAGCGTCAGCCCGCTGACCATTGTCGTCCGGGGATCACATCGACGACCGCTTGCCTCCCCGAGCACCAGTATCTCCGCGCGTTCTTCACTCATATCAGGGTAGAGGCACCCGGCGGGGGCGCCCCCGCGCGCACCGAACGGCAAAAGCAGGGAGATCCCGGGCGGTACGAGGCTCCTCGGGGTCAGCCCTGCGAGCGCCGCGAGCGCACGCTCCGGGACGGCGTGCTTCTCCGCGATGGAGCGGATGGTCTCCCGCTCTGCCGTTTGATAGATCTTCATGCGTCACCTCTCACAGTATCGTTGCTTCCATTGTATGCCCATCTGCATAAAAGCGCGACGGCGCGGGGAATACTCCCGCAAAAATGGGAGGTCATCTATGCAACAACCGAAAATCGTACGGGCGAGCGCCCGTGAAATCCTGGACAGCCGCGGCACCCCCACCCTGGAGGCGACCGTTTATTTATCCGACGGCAGTGTGGGGACGGCGTCCGTCCCCTCCGGCGCCTCCACCGGCAGCCATGAGGCGTATGAAAAGCGTGACGGTGACGCGAAACGGTACGGCGGGCGGGGCGTGCTCGGCGCCGTCGATCATGTGAACCGCAGTATTTCCCCCGAGCTCACGGGGATGGACGCGTATGACCAAGACGCGCTCGACGCGTGCCTACTGACCCTGGAC
>CAKRNO010000009.1 GCA_934371135.1 uncultured Eubacteriales bacterium | reverse complement strand
CAAGGAGAGACGGGCGACCGATGGTCGCCCCTACAGGGACAGAGGGCTCGGGGGCAAGCGGAGCAGAGTCTGGAACAACCGGGGACGGGCGACCGATGGTCGCCCCTACGGGAGTGGTATTTTCACGGCGGGCGAAGATGCGGCAGGCAAACAAATGGTTCCGCCGATGCTGCAATGTATGAAAATGTTTGCGGGGGCGGTTGACAAAGGGCGGGGTTTGGCATATAATGCGGTCGGTAAGCGAAACGAAAAACGCCCGCGTGTGTGCGGGCGGGGAACGCGCCGCGGGCGCGGGGAGAGGATCTGTCTGATGAGAGGGAAAAGAATTGTCGCCGCGGTGGCGGTGGCGCTCGTTTTGGCGGCGGCGCTGATGCTCGTGGGGTGCTCTGCCGGCGGGTCGTGCTTCAACTGCATGACCAACGCGGGCGGGTGTATGTACGACTGTGTGGCAAAATGCAACAACAACGGGCTGTCCTACCACTTCTGGTCGTGCGCCTCGTTCGGGCTGCTCTGCAACGACTGCGACTTCGTGAACAACTGCCGGGAGAAGGAGGACCAGGGCACCCAATATGAGGAGGCCTGCATCGGCACCTGCTACCAGTGCGGCGAGAGCTGCCGGAGCATGACCTGCGGCGGCGACGCGACCCTGCTCGCGCAGGAGGGCAGCACCGAGGCTTCCTCCGACTACCATATCGCCGTCTCCTACGAGGTGGAGGGACCCAACGAGGTCGTCCACGGGGTCATGCACACCGTCGTCCGGATTGAGGTCCGCTTCGGCGGTGACGGGCTGTCATTCGACAACGTGCGGGTCGTCTGCAACATCGGCGGGGTGGAGTCCACCCGCTGGATAGGCAGCGCCAAGAGCGGCAAGGTCAAGACCGTGGAGTGTGAGTTTTATCTCGACTCCATCGCGGGAGAGGCTGTCCACATCGGCGTCTTCGGGCAGACGAAAAACTGATGTATCCGAAGATTACGATAGGGCCGGTCACGGTCCCCGGTTACGGGCTGATGGTGTTTCTCGGGGTGGTCGCCTGCTTTCTGACGGGCTTTCTGCTCCTGAAATTTGCCGAAAAGGAGCCCCGGGCGGTCGTCCTGAAGTCGCTCGGGCTGCTCGCCGCGTCCTTTATCTGTATGTATCTTTCGGCGCGGCTCTTTGACGCGCTTTTCCACTCCCTGCAAAGGGGAGCGCCCACCGCCGCCGGCATCACCTGGGAGGGCGGGGTCATCGGCGGCTTCACCGCCTATATCCTCCTCGCGCACTTTTTCCTGCGGGAGAAACGGGGGCAGGTGCTCCGGCATTTCTCCTGCCTGATCCCGGGCGTGGCGCTCGGGCACGCGCTGGGGCGCGTCGGCTGTTTCTTCGGCGGGTGCTGTTACGGCAGGGTCAGCTTTGCGCACGGTGTGGTGTTCCCGGACGGGAGCCCCGCCGACCTCGCGATCCCGAACAATCTGCCCGGGAGCGTCCCCGTCCTGCCGACCCAGCTGTATGAGGCAGGGGTTGAGCTGTTGCTGTTCCTCCTCATGCTGGCGCTCTACCGCCGGATGAAAAAGGATAACCTGTCGTTCTGGCTCGTGACCTACGGCGCCTTCCGCTTTGTGCTGGAGTTCTTCCGCGGGGATGACCGGGGCTCAACCGGCTTTTTCCTCTCCCCCTCACAGCTCATGAGTATCGTGCTCGTGGCCGCGGGGGTGCTGGTGTTCCTTTTCGAGCGGGGAAAGATCTTCCCGCGCCTCAGGAGCAAGACCGCCGCATGGCAGGAGGAGGCGCTCCTGCCGCCCCCCGGCAGGACCGACCGTGTGCTCGCGCAGATCGATGCGCTGCACCGGCTCCTCGAGAGCGGCGGCATCACCGAGGAGGAATACGAGGAGAAGAAGGCGGAGTTGCTGAAGCGCCTGTAAACGCCGCCGCCGGGGCGGCGCCGCGCCGGGGGAGCCGTAAAAACGGCGGAAAGAACAGAAATAAAAGAACAAACGGAGCGTGCTTCCATCGCGGAAGCACGCTCCGTAAGCTTTGTCGGATATTATCGCATCGTCATCTCGTCGAGGACCCGGATCGTGAACGTCTGCCCGTCGGACAGGAGGGTGAGCAAATGGTCCTTCAGCTGATTATAGCCGGTGGAGGAGGAACCGGACAGGACCGTATCCGCCAGCCGGTAGCCGGTAAGGCTGCCGCCGCTGAACGAACAGAGCGCCACAAAATACCGGTGACCGGGCACATACTCGATAGGCACCTCCACCTTGCCGTCGGCATCGGCGCGGAGATTTTCGAAGGTCTGGTATTCCCGGTTGTCGCTGCCGGGGACATAATCGTAGTCGGTGACGTACACGCGGAGCTCGCCCTGCCGCACCGCGGCGGGGAGGGCAGAGACGTCAAAGAGCAGCGTTTCCGTCCATTTGGTCGTGACAATCTCATCCGCGACGGTGATCGGGATGACCAGGCTCGCCCTCTGCGACGAGGTGTTGCCGTTCACGAGGTCAATCAGCAGATAGGTCGTGCCGACCCCGAGCCTGTCGGTGTCGATGAGGAGGTTCAGGGCAACGATTGCGTTACTCTGGCTCGCCGTCTGTACGCCGGCGGAAATCGCGCCGGTGTCGGTCTGCTCCGCGCCGGCTTTCAGGGTACTGGCACCGGGGAGGACCGCCTGGTTGGTGGAGCGGATATCCCAGTAGAGGATGGACATGAAGCTCGCGCGCAGAGAGACGGAAAGCTCAATCTCTCCGTTCCCCTTTGCGAGGGTCGTCGGTTCGGACGAGGGGAGGGACGCAAAGCCGCCCGGATCGGAGAGCTGCGGCACATACGGCTTCAGCTCGACCGCGACGGTCACGTCGTCATTGCCCATCAGAAAGTCGTAGGTGTTTTCCGAGCGTTTGTTCGCGCTCTGCCCGTTATAGGTCACGCGGTCAACGTATTTGTCGGAGACGCGGAGGTCGAGCGTAACGGTGACGGTCTCGGCGAACTCCGCCTGCGTCTTATCGACCGAGACGCCGCATTCCCCGGTGCTCTCGACGGTAATCGTGTGCTTCGGGAACCCGGGCGCCGGGTCATCCCCGCCCGCACAGGACGCGAGCGCCAGGAGGACAAGCACCGCAGACAGCAGACAGAACAGAGCCGGTATTCTTCTTTTCATGGTAAGTAAAAACTCCTTGCGCAGTTGCGCTTTTTTGTATTATAGCACGTTCCCTGCGCGCCGTCAAATACAAATCTGCGGGTGAGGAGCCGCCGCGGAGACGGCGCTGCGCCCGGAAAACCGGGCACAACCCCGCGGCGGGCGTTCGAGACGGCGTAAAAAAGAGCGGAGAGCCGCCCCGGTCGGGAACGGTTCTCCGTTTCTGTATGTGCCGCCCGTGGGGCGGCGCGGCGCGCCCGGAGCAGCCGGCAGGCGGCGTCCGGCAGTCGGGCGGCGTTTGGCAGGCGGCAATCATCGGCCGGCGGGCGTCAGGCGCCGTGGATCAGGTCGCTCGTCACGTCAAAGACAAAGCGGAAGGAGAGCCCGGAGAGCGTCTGCCCGGCGAGGGCGTTGTAGGTCGCCTCGTCGATCTCGTCGAGGAGCGTTTCGCCCGCCGCTTCACGCCCGGCGTTGAGCGCACGGATGTGTGCGTTGACGGCGTCGCGCGGCTCCAGGGTCACGATGAGCCAGTAGTCGAGACAGTTCACGGTCGGGTCCCCGTTCTTCTGCGCGCTGACAACGCCGGGGAGCACGGAGGAAAGCACCTCGGTGACCTCCCCCGCCGCGGCGTCCGCGAGGTACACCTTCCGGCTGTTTTCATAGTCGAGGCGGTAGTCCCCCGTGCTGTCCGGGCGCAGGATCGCCACCGCCCGCACGGAGAGCGCGCGGAGCAGCACCCCGCCGGAGCTGTCGACGGCGTCGCCCGCGTCCATTTCCAGACGGAGAATATTGTCCGCGTCGCTGTTGTTCTCGACGGCGAACTTGAACGTGTAGGCGCTCCCCGGCAGGAACGCCGGCATCTCCATCTTCATGCGGACCGCCGTCGGGACGGCGTCCGCGCTCTGCGCGTAGTCCGACACGGGGTCCGTAAAGTCATACGGCTCCGTATAGTATTTCATGACGGTCGCGGCGGTCGCGAGGTCGGGCACGCCGTTGAGGTTCCCGTCGTTCGAGCGGTACAGCGTGACGAGGGAATTGATCTCCAGGAGCTCCAGCGTCATATCCGTCCCGTCGCCGCGCATGAACCACGCGACGGTCACCGGGATGCAGACGGAGACGAGCAGCGTCAGGGAGAGGAGCAGATACAGCAGTCGTTTCTTCATGCGCCGCCTCCTGCCGTTTCATCCTCCGCCAGCGTGAGCGAGCCGATGCGGAGCTGTTTTTTCGAGAGCATATTGGTCGTGGTGCCGCGCAGGGCGTAATACTGCGTACCGGCGTCCGGGTCGCCGAGGTGCACGCCGATACCGAACGTACAGCTGATGACGCCGTTCTCCGGCGCGGCGACGCCCGTGACGACCGTAAAGGGGTCTGCCGTCGGGACGGTCGTACCCGCCGCCGTATCGTAGGACGCCAGGTACTGCCCGCTCATCGCCCCTGCCGTGTAGGTCGGGGCGGTGCCGGTCGCCCCCATCGAAAGCAGCCGCGCCCGGAAAATGCCGAGCAGGCTGTAGGTGCCGGGCGTGTTGCCCTCGCCCTCGCCGATGGTAAAGCGCCCGTTCGTGTCGTCGAAGTCCGAGAGAGAGAGCCGGTAGGCGATGGGCGCGTCTCCCGTCACGCGGAAGCGCACCGTCACGCGCAGCTCCTCCCCGGGGAACAGACCGGTCAGGCGGAGGGGCACCCGCCCGCCGTCGCTGTCGAGGACGTAGTAATACGTTTCGCCGTCGATGGTGCCGGCTTCTCCGCCGCCGCCCGACGCATCCTTTGTGACCTCGCGGTACACGCCGTCGCTCCCGCGCAGGTATCGCAGGGGGTTATAGGTGATGTCGCCGACGCCGGGCACCACCGTGATGGTGTCCTCAAAGACGAGGCGCTCATTCTTCGCGCCGATCTGCATCCCGGACGACTCCGTCCGTTTGTTGGAGGCGAACCAGGCGAGCGAGGGGTCGCGCAGGAGGAGCCACGCGAACAGTACCGAAAGGCACAGCACCGCCACCGTGACCGTCATCACCAGCTGCCCGAGCAGCCGGCTGCGTCCATTCTCCTTGCCGGATGTTTGCATCGCAGGCTCCTTTCTTTCGTTTTTTGTATTCGGGGTCTTGCCCGTCAGAGGTAGGCGACCTGGAAGCGGAGCACCATACGGTAGCTGCCGCCGCCCGATACCGTCGCCGTATAGGTCAGGGAGAACACCGTGTCGCTGACGCGGGCAAACGCCAGCGTAACGCCCGTGAGCGTGCAGCTGTAATCGCCGTTCGTGATGGAGGTCGTGGAGATGCCGTAGTCCCCGGGGCTGGTGCTGAAGCCGGCATAGACGCTCCCGATATCCACGCCCGAGGGGAGGGTATTCTGGTATTCGAGGTTCCGCAGAGCAAGGTAGACCTGCGAGGAGGAGCGGCTGTCCGCGAACAGCGCGGGCGTATCCGTCCCGCCGCCGGAATATACGCGGATACCGATGTTCTGGAGTGCCTGATAGGTATCGTAGTTGGAGAGCCCGGCGGAGCCGTAGAACACGTTGTCGGCACTTTTCGCGACGCCCGCCTCCGGCACGTTACCGCTGACGTAAAGGTCCGTCAGGGAGGTCGCGACCTCCGTGCAGAAGGTCTCCAGCCACACAAAGGAATAAATGCGGTTGCCGCCGAGGCGCAGGGTCGTGAGGTTGGTGAGGGCAGAGCCCTCCGCATACCATGCCCCGAACGGGCTGACGTCCGTGGCGGTCAGCACGATGCCGCAGGAGGTGAGGTCGAGCGTGAGGAGCGAGCGCATGGAGGCGATCTCGCGGATGACCCCGTCCGAGACGGCGGCGCCGGTGAGGTTGACGCTCTGTGTGCCGGTCATGTACCGGATGCCGGTGAAATCCGTCACCGCGCGCAGATAGGTGTCCGTGCTGCCCGGGAAATCGAGCGGCACGTTGCGGGTCAGCCAGTCCGTCCGGATGAGCGCCCCGTCGGCGCTCGTGATGGCGTCGCCGGAGGTGCGGAAGCTGTTGTAGAGCCAGATGAAGAAGTTCTCGTCCGCGATCTCCGCCCCGTGGTGGAGCACGCCGGGGATCGTGAATTCGCTGAAGCTGTTATAGGTCGTGAAGCTGTCCGCCGTGTACGCCATCTTGTACTGGTAGACCAGCCGCACCGGCGTATTGGTCGGGGGGACGGCGTCGGTGCGGATCGTGATGCGGTAGCGCGCCCTGCCGCTCGCGGCATTGGCGCGGCAGGCGTCGGCATTCGCCGCCGCCTCCAGCGACGCGGCAAAGGAGAGAATCCGGTAGGTCTCCGACGCACCGCTGTCATCCGTGACCGTCACGGTGTCAATGACGCCGTCGAGGGCCGTTTCGTTCCCGTCCGCGTCGATGAGCGTCAGCCCGAGCATGGAGCGCAGGGTCTGCATCACGGTCTCGTCCGCTCCGTCCACGGTGAACGCATAGCAGTAGAGCGGCAGGTCGCGCTGGAAGTTGAACGGCAGATAGAACGAGGAGAGCGTATAGCCGCCCGTTTCGTCCGCGACCGTGCGGTTCAGCACCGAATAGTAGGGCAGAAAGCGGCTGATCCCCGTGCCGCCGCCGCGCAGGCGGCAGTCGATCGGAATCTGTAAGGTCACGTCGGAGGTCGCGCCCCCGTAGGTGACGCGCAGCTCGGCGTTGAGGTACACTCTGCCGGCGTCCTCCTCCGGCTTGCCCGTCGCGACGGACAGGCGCTGCCACAGGTCGTCTCCGGCGTCGGTGACGGCATAGTATTCCGCTCCGGTGTTGCCGTACACGACGGAGTAGCGGATGCTCTCGACCCCGGGGTAGGCGGCGGCATAGGCGCCGCCGTTATACGTCGTGTAGTACGCCATGCCGTAGAGCGGGAGATACCCGGCGAAGGAATCCGCGCTGTCGGGGCCGGAATAGGTATAGGAGCCGTCGCCGTTCGCCGAAACGCTGATCTCCGTCCCGTACCATTTCCGCAGCAGGTCGTTCGCGACGGTCACGGCGCTCCGCACCGTCACCGTGTTGTCGCTGGTCATCGGGTAGCTGGCGGTCCCCAGCGCCGCGCCCTCACCGGAGGACACCGTGACCTCCAGGACGGCGGTATCGGTGGTGGGGATGAAAAGGACCGTATCGTCCGTCGGGGCGGTCGCCTGGTCGGCACGCGGGAAGGTGGAGGTGCCCTCCGCGGTATAACCGGCGTAGGACAGCTTTACCAGCGGCAGGGAGGCGAAGCGCGCCGGGAGATAGACATCCCGGTTGAGGACGTACCTGTCGACCGTTACGGTCCCGTCGCCGTCCGCGATTGTCCCGACGTAGAACCGACCGAGGTAGCGCGCCGCCATATCCGCGGCGACCGTCGCCTGCGCCGCGGCGGTGGAGATATCCGGTGCGTGGAGCGCGAAGGAGCAGGTGTAGGTACTGTCCCCCACCTTGACGGTCGCCGTCAGCGTCTCGTCCCCCGTGCCGGAGAGGCGCCCCGTCGCATCGAGCACGCCCGCCGCCGTCGCGTAGGAGACCGACGCCTCCCCGTAGCCGAGGTAATGCCGCGGGAGGTCGGCGTCGGAAAACAGGTAGGCGCAGGGCTCTGTGCCGTGCGCCCCGCAGGCGGCCTTGGCGACCCGCCAGTAAAGGGATGACGTAAAGGCGGTCGGGGCATCCTCCGGCGCGCCCGCAGGGGAGGTCAGGAGCGTCACGTCGTCCGCAACGGCGGCGGCGACCATCCCGAAGAAATGATAGGCGAGATAGGCGGGGGATGCCGAGATGACGCGCAGGTGTGCGTCGGCGGCCGCCGCCGTAAAGGTACCGTCGCCGGAGAGCGTGCCGACCGAAATGCCGTCAAAGAGGACTGCCGCATTGGGCGTCTCCGCCGTGACGGCGCCGTCGCCGCCCGCCGAGAGGATGACTCTGCCGCCCGCCATGACGAAGGCGCCGTGGTAGGTGTGGCGGAACGCGAGGGTATGCCCGCCCGTCAGCAGATCGTGCCCGTTAAGGTCCAGGTTCACGTCCGCCGTGACGGTGAGATCCGCCTCCAGCCGGATGTCCGATGCAAAGCGCAGCGTGACGCGGGAGGGGGAGGTCGCCGGGGCGACGGCGGCGCCGTCGTTGTACGCCGCCGCCTGCGAGGCGCGGAACAGCTCCTCGAAGGAGGAGACCGTCACGGTCGTGCCGTCCGGCGCGATGTTCAGCCCCGGCTCGCTCTCACGGTGCCGGGTGAAGTATGCGAGCGTCCCGATTGCGGTGCCGAGCAAAAGGACGGCGGCGACGAGGAGCGCGATGAGGATGCTTTTCCGTTTCATGGTTTCCTCCTTTCCCGGTCCTGCCGGTTAAAATGACGTATGCGGAGTAAAATCAGCCGATGACCGTGACCTCAAACACGCGTTCGTACCGGACGCCGTCGACGATGACGGTCGCCGTCACCTCGATCGTTTCGGTACCGCCGGTGCCGGAATAGTCGTTCCCGGTCGTGATGTAGAGTCTGCCGTTCTTCAAACGGTAATAGGCAGACGAGCCCGTCGTGCCGGTGGGGTTCAGGAGCGCCGACGCGCTCCCGTCGGAGCCGAGGAGCGGGGTCGCGGAGCCGAACGTCTTGAGATAGTAGAACCCGTTCTCGTCAAAGGTCATGGTATAGAACTTGTTGGCGCCGTAGTAGGAGCCCGCCGCGGTCAGGTAGTAGATGGCGCCCGTCTTCTGCGCGGACAGCGGCCTCAGGATGAACTCGGTGGGGGCAAGCTCCTCGCATACGCGCGTTCCGCCTGCGGCGTCGTCATAGACAAGCGCCGTTTTATCCGCGTTCCACACGATGCGGTAGACGCGGCCGCAGAGAAAGGTGCCGCCATCGCCACTCACGTCGTTGCCCTTATAAAAAACGTAGAGCCCGTAGTAGTTGCCCTGCTTCACCGTCCCGAGCGCTTCATTCGCCCGGGTGAGCAGCGTCGCCATATCGGAGGCGGAGGTGACAGGGGAGGGATACATGGTGTTCCCCACCGTGATCTGCCAGATGATTTCATGCGTGCCGCTCGTGCCCCCCTCTGCGTGCAGATACCGCAGGAGCTGCATATACCGGCTGTCGAGCTGTACGAGCTCCTTCAGATAGGCGAGCAGTGCGGAGGAGGAGAGGGCGGCGGTGTAATGCTCGGAGGTCGCCTCGCTGCCGTCGGTAGAGAGCCCGTCGTCCGGGGTCCAGAGCAGCGTCATGTCATGACTGTTGGCGATGATATTGAGCGTAAAGTCCTTGTAGCGGTCCGCCTGCCCGACCCCGGTGAGGTCGAGGTAGGCGAGGCGCCGGTAATCCATGTTCAGGAGCTCGCCGACGTTTCTGATGCCGGCGTTCATCCCGAGGTCGAGCCGGGTCAGGGAGCGGAAGCGGTCGATCCCCGTGAGGTCAAAGGTCACATGACCCTGCGCGCAGTTCCGGAGGACCAGCGTCGTGAGCTGCGGCGCGAAGGGCGCCGCCTGCAGGCGGGAGAAGAAGGTCGCGAGCGCGTCCGTTGAGAGGAACGCGGGGAGGAGCGCCGTCGTCGCGGAGCCGGAGGTCCCGGTCGCCCCGACGACATACAGCTCCGTCAGGGTCGTGAAGTGCGCGAGGGCACCGAGCGAGCCGTCGAGCGTCGAGACGCGTGGGTACAGCACGCCGTCGACCTGCACCGCGTCTGCGGAGAAGTCCTTCGGATAGCCGAGGGAGGCGTAGAGGCTCGCGACGAGGACGCCCGCGGCGTCCTCTCCGAGGTAGGTCGGCACCACGCTGTGCGCGGTGAGGGCGGCGACGAATCTGTTCAGCGCCCCCGCGTTCTGCCAGAACGCCTGGAGGATGACCTCCTCGCGGTCGGTCAGGTACTCGGTGTTATCCTCGTTGAAGTAGCCGGATTGCAGGGAGTTGGTCCCCGTCTTCCGGAAATAGTAGGACGCGCCGGAGACGGTCGTGTAGGTGTAGTTGTAGCGCAGCGCGCCGCCGTTCGGCGGGTTGCCGATCGGGTAGCTGGAATCCCAGAACGCACTGGTGGGGAAGTTCTGTTCGTTCAGCGCCCAGCGCATGAGCTCCGTATGCTTGAAGTAGGTGCTCGCGCTGGTGGTCAGCGCCTTGACCGCGGCGTCAAACGCCGCGCCGTCCGTGATCACTCTGCCGGGGGCAGTCGTGGAGACCGCGGCGAGCAGGGCGTTCCACGTCGCCTCGTCGGCGCCGGTCGCATAGCGGTAGTAGGTTTTGAGGACGGAGAGCTCATCCGGGGTGAGGTATGCCTGCCCGTCGGACATGAGGGAGGCGACCCCGGAGAGGGAGGTCGGCGCCGTGCAGATATACACGCTCGCGCCCCCCGCGCCGAAGGTGAATGCAACGGCGGTGCCGCCGCCCGTCGCCTCGCTCACGGGGAGGTAACCGGTGCCGGACGGGCGATAGACCGTATAGGGCCCCGAGAGGGTGCCCGCCACCGTTTTTTTTCCTGCGGAGGAGAGGTGCAGGGCGGTCGCATAACCCCTCGCGGAGGAGGACCACAGGACGCTGACGGAGGTGCTCCCCCCCGACTGGCTCACGCTCATATACACATAGGTGGTCGTGCCGCGGATACAGAGCTGCCCGCTCGTATTGCGCTGCATCGACGCGGCGGAGGAGAGGGCGGTCGTCATGGAGATGGTCGTGCCCCCGGTGCCCGTCCCGCTCTGTTTCGCGACATAGCGACCCGTGGAGGGGCAATAGAGGTAGTAATCCGTCCCGGCGGCGGTCGCACTCGCGGTGCCGACCAGCAGATCGTCCGTCGCAGCGGCGGCGTCGCGGATCTCCTGCTCCGTGAGGAGCGTGAAGCAGCAGTTTTCGCCGAGGGTGGTCGTGTAGGACAGCGTACCGCCATTGTCGCAGAGGTAGTATTTCTTGTTGTTGTAGGTATAGGAAAAGGTCGTCGTCAGATAGGTGACTCCGTATGTTCCGGCACCGGTCAGGCGGTAGTAGACCCACTTGCCCGACGTGCCGGAGCCGGCGTCATAGTAGAGGTACTCCCCGTTTTCGGTCTGCGCCGTCGGGGCGGTCGTCGTGACTCCGGTCCCGGAGGGGAGGGCAACGTAGGCAGAGCCGTCCCGGTAACTGACGGGGTAGGTGTTGCCGCCCGAGAGCACGGCGCCCGCCGGGAGCCGGGTGTTTCCCGTCGCCCAGCCGAGGAGCCGGAGAAAGTCGTAGATTTTCGTCTCCGCGGCGGCGGAGGAGGCGGTCGCGGGCCCGACGTAGAAGCGCAGGGAATCCAGCCTGTCGCCGTAGGCGATCGTCAGGTGCTCCCCCCGGTATTCGCCGTCGAACCAATTGCCGGCGGCACCGCTGCAGCGCTCTACGTCGAGGCGCAGGATATACGGCATCGTGTGGTTGACGACGGTCGTGCCGCTGACCTCAAACGCCTCGGAGGCATTCACGCGCTCCGCCGCCGGGAGGTAGCGGAACAACTGGTACTGGACGGAGCTGAACACGCTGTAATCCGGGAAGCCGGCGCTGTCCGGCAGGATCACGGCGGGGACGGTCACATACAGCGTCCTTGTGGATTTGACGAGCGGCTTGTAGGTGTAGCGCACCGTCACCCCGACGGCGCCTGCCGTCTCGACCGAGGCGGCTTTGCTCATATCGACGGTGAAGTCGTATCTGCCGGTCACGGGGAGCAGGTACTTACCCGTCCCGTCCATGACCTCCTCGCGCTCCGGGTCGGGCGTGACGCCCGCCTCCGCGGCGCTGACGTAGTAGTAGCCGCTGTCCGTCGTGATCTTGACATACTTGCCGCTGCCGGTCACCGCGTTGTCGTACCCCTCGTTGTCGTCGAGGACGGTGTATGCCTGACACTCCCTGCCCCCGAAGGAGAGCTTCAGCGGAACGGCGGTGGCGGTGAAAAGTCCGCCGCTCGCCGAGGTATCAAAGGAAATGGAGTATTTTCCCGCGCTGACGCTGGCGGCGGAGATGCTGTACACCGACGTCAGGGAGAAGTCGCCGCTCTGGCGCGCCATACCGTTTTCCATACGGCTGCGGATCAGGTTCTTGTAGATATCGATCTCGGCGATTTTCTCTTCGACAAAATCAAATACGCCGTCGAGCAGCTGCTCGTAGTTGCCGGTCTCGATGATGATATTGATGACGCCCTCATAGACCTCGTCGTCGCCCTCAAAGGTCGCCGTCACGTTGATCTGCGCAAAGGTGCTGAAAACCGGCGTGTTGAGGAGCACTGCCTGCGCCCCGTCCGCCCCGGTATAGACGGACACATAGTTATAGGCTGTGTCCTGCGAGTACGTCAGCCCCGAGAGCCCGATGTTCTGGTAGCCCCCCCAGGTGAAGCGGGTGGAGGTCAGCTGGGTGTCGGGGGAAACGTAGGCGTTTTCGTATTGGTAGGTGCTGCCGGAGACGGTGTTCGGCAGGAACTGGTGCGACTTCACGAAATCGTCGCTCGCCGTATCGGCGTCTCCCATCCAGACGTCTTTGAGCGTCAGGGGGCTGATGGCGGCGAGGAGATTGCTGAAGCGCAGGGCGTTGTCCATGCTGGAGACCGTGAACGAATAGGTGAGCGTAAAGACCGTCTCGTTGATGCGTACGCGGGCGTAGAGCGTCACCGCCTCGCCGTCCTTGACCGTATCGCGGATGGCGCCGTCGTCGGACATGGCGTCCGGCGCGCCGGACGACCAGCTGATCGTCACCCCGAGCGCCGCGACGCGCGCGGGGAGGAACAGGTCGCTCGTGATGCTCCCGGCGAGACCGGAGAGCGCCTCCAGGTGCGCGAGCGCCCCCGCGCGGAGCGCGGCGAGCTCGGCTGCCCCGTCCGCACCGAAAACGCGGAAGGGGAGGAGGGTATCGCCGATCGTGAGGCTTGCCGGCTGCGTCGCCGTGAGCCCCTCCGGCGCCGTCAGTACGCCGTCCGCAAAGGAGCAGCCCGCCGCGGTGACCGTCACCGCCGGGAGGTAGTAGGAGAGGGAACCGAAGGGCTGTGCCGTACCGCCCGCGGCGAGCCCCTCGCCGAGGAGGTCCGAAAAGCGCGCCGCGAGGAGCGCGGCGGCGCGCGCCCCGTCACAGTCGTCCGCCCGGACGAGGGCGGCATATACCGGGGAGACCCCCGTGCCGTCCGCCGCCGTCATTTCGCGGATATCGAGCGCGGCGGTCGCCCCCGCGAGCCGGATGGCGCCGGTCAGCGCCGGGGCGCCGGCGGCAAAGGGGGTCGAGGAGGTGATGACCGTCTCTCCGGCGGCGACGGTCAGCGTATGACCGCCGGGGTCGAGCGTTCTGCCGCGCAGGTCGATGACGCAGTCACCCGTGAGCGTTATGTCCTCCGCGAGGGTCACGTCCCCCGCGAGCACCACCGTCGGGGTGAGGCGTTTGCCGTCGCTGCCCGAAAGGAGCCCCGAGCCGATGTCGGCGACGGCACGCCTGAACCCGTCGCTGTCCGACACGAAAAGGTAGGCGCGGGTATCGGCGTTCTCGGCGTAATCGGTGATGCCGAGGCGCAGAGAGATCCCGGAGAACGATTCGGCGTCGCTGTGCAGGACGAAGGAGAGCGTGTGCGTGTCCGTGCCGCCGCCGGGCACGAACGAAAGGGCGTCGATCTGCCCCTCGCCGCGCTCGGTGAGGTGCGCGAGCGTGTCGACGAACACACCGTCACGATAGACGAGGATCGCGCTTTTCACGGCGGCGGCGGTTTCATCGGAGAGCGTGCCGGACGCGCCCGTCACCGACCGGACCGAAACGGTGTGCCGGTGGGTGAGATGCGCCGCGGTGTCGTTTTTCAACGTGACGGAGAAGGTGGCGCTGTCACCGGGGGCATTGAGCGTGAACGAGGCGGTGTCGGCGGTGACCGCCTGCCCGCTGACGAGCTCCGTCACCGTCATGGTCAGGTCATCCCCGGGTGCCGCGACGCCCGCATCGGCGCGCCCGCGCAGAAGCGAGCGGAACAGCACGACGGCGGCGGCGGTCAGGGAGGAGACGAGGAGGAGAGACGCCAGGACGATCACGACGAGCGACGCCCGCCCCAGGCGCTTTTTCTGCCCGCCGGTGCGGCGCGGCTCCGTGCACGCGTTTTTCCTCGTCATAGCCGTATTCCTCCTCTCCATACAATGTCCCGACAAAACAAAAAGCCGGTTGCAACCGAAATTGCAACTGGCTGACTTACGGAAAACGAAAGTCCCTTTAGCTTTGCGTCACGGTCTCACGACCGCTTTGCCTTTTATTCTGAAACATTTATAGCACGTCCTGCCCGCCTTGTCAAGGTGCTCCGACGGGGAAAATATGTCCTGGGCGTAAATTTTGCGTCGGCAGTGCCCGGTACGGGGCCTTGTCCGCGCAATAAGCCCGTATCACCCGCTTATATAACAATAGGTACGGATTGCCAAAGGCTCCCCTTGATACCGCCTGCGCCGGAGTACAGAATTATATACAATCCTGCAAAAGTGCTGTAAAATGTTTACTTTTTTTGCAATTGACACTGTCAGAGCAGCTTGTTATAATATGATACCAAATGCTTGAAACGACTGTCCCGAGACCGCCTTCTCCGCGCAGCTGCGGCAATCTGTGCGTCACGCGCGTCACAAGGGACGGAAAGGCGGTTTGTGATGATGACATCTGATGGTAAACAAAGACAGAAAAAGCGACGCGCCGATGCTCTCATCACCTTTTTTACGGCGCTCGCTGCCATGCTGTTCACGCTGCTGTATTCGCTGCGGGAGAGGAGCAGGAGTATATCCGATCCCGTCGCCATGACGGATACGCACACGACCGGCGCATGGGCATCGCTCGGCGCAGTGGCAGTCGCCGCCATCTCTTTCTCGGTGATGGTGTTCTCGTTTTTTTACGCCTGCGTGCGCCTGCATAACCGACACCGGCAAACGAGAATCAAGCCGCTCCTCACGCCGGCGGAGGCGGTCACCGCCGCCCTGATACTGGTCTGGTGCCTCTCGGCATTCGGGCTCTTTGAGTGGTTCGGGGTCAGTGCCGACGCGGAGAAGATCCTCGCGCGGCTGATGCTCCCGCTCATCGCGATGGCGCTGTTCTCGTCGATGACCCGGGCGACGACGTCCGTCGGGAAGCGTGTTCATGCGGGTTTCTTCGGCGTTACCTTTGCGCATTTTCTTTTGCAGGCGGTCCTTGTCTTTGCCGTGCCGGAGTCGGCGCGTGCCGCGAGGATCATCGGCGGGGTCGTGTATGCGTCTCTTGCCGTCGTTCTGTTGGCGGCGCACTTCTATTTTTCCAGATACGTCGTGGCGGAGGCGAAGCGGTATCACATCGTCGCTTTCGCCGGGGTGTGTTTCGTCCTTGCTGTGGCGATGCCGTTCGTGCCGCCCACCGTCCTGCGCCATTTCCTGTGCGCGTATTTCGGCGCGATCCTTCTCTGCGGTACCGCCTATAAGACGCGCATCATCGGGCATGAGAGCGTCAAGCTCCGCCAGGCGGAGGACTACCGCTACCATGCCTATCACGACAGCCTGACCGGGTGCCGCAACCGCACCGCCTATGCGCACGATGTCGAGAAGCTCGAGAATGCGTCGCCCGCCCCGCGCACCGTCGGCATCCTGTATTTCGACGTCAACGGGCTGAAGCACTGCAACGACGCCGAGGGGCATGACGCGGGCGACCGCCTCATCGTCTCCGTGGCGCGGGCGCTCTGCGACGTCTGCGGCAGGACCCATATCTACCGCATCGGCGGCGATGAGTTCATCGGGCTGTTCCCCGACATCGACGAAAAGGAGCTGGCGCATCTCGTCGTCGCGCTCCACGACGTCAAGAGCGAAAACGAGGCGCTCACCCGCGTTGCCATCGGGTGCGCGTTCGGAGACGATCGCCCCGCCGGGCGCATCGGCGACCTGCAGATGGCGGCGGAAAAGGAAATGTATATCGACAAGCGGCGTCTCGGCGCGGAGGCCGACCGCCCCGCGGGCGCCGGCGTCTGACCCTCTGCCCGGGCGGGCAATCCCCGGCCACGGGCGGAAAAAGTAAATTTTTTTCGCAAGGCTTGACAAAGCCGCCGGTATTTGCTAGACTGTACGCGTAATGCGCCGGGGCGATAATTGAATTATGGGCAAAGCCGTCGAAAGACGGTGACGCAAAACTAAAGGGACTTCAACCGATTTGTTAAGTCAGCCAGTTGCAAAAGAGATTTCTTTTTGCAACTGGCTTTTTTTGACGGGGAGGTGTTCCGGATATGTACGAAGACGAGATTGCCCGCGTGCTGGCTGCCGGGGTGCCGCCGATCGTTCCGGAGGTGGCGGCGATCCGCCGCTGCGACACGGATGAGCCGCGCGGCTGTGTGGCGCGCGCCGTCATCAACAGCCTCGCTCTCGGCACGCTGACCCCGGCGGCGTATCTGCCGGTGACCGACGCCGACCCCGTCGGGCTCGCCCTCACGGCGCGCCTGATCGGGAAGTGCCTCGCCGCCGTCGGCGGGGCAGACGCAGAGGGGTGCCTTACCCCGGTCGTCATCCACGCGCCGCTCTCCCTCCTCTCGGAAAAGGAGCCGGAGCGGTGGCTGTCCGCCGCCCTCGCCGGGGCGCCGGGGGCTGACCCGAAGACGCTCTGCCTGTGCTTTGACGCCCGGCTGCTCACCGCCTACGGGGCGGGGACCCGCGAGGTGCTCATCCGCCTGAAACGGGCGGAGGTCGCCCTCGCCGTGCGTGGCTGCGGGGCGGACGACGTGCCGCTGGCGCCGCTGACGCGCCTGCCGGTCGATTACGCGTTTCTTGCGCCGGAGGCGACCGCGCTCGCCGGCGACAGGGTACATAACGGCGCGCTCGCCGGGCTCGTATCCTACCTCGTCGGTATGGGGCAGGCGGTCATCGCCGAGGGCGTCACCTCGGAGGGGCAGCGCCGCGCCCTCGACAGCATGGGGTGCTGCGGGTATCTGTCGTCCGGGGCCTGGTGCCGGCAGAGCGGCAGGGGCCCGCTCCGGGTGACCCCGGGCGAGGCGACGGCGCAGACAGGAGGCGGAGACATTGGCTGACCGTAAAGGGCGCGGTCTGCGCCGCGCGGCAACAGAGGTCAAGCGCTACCGCGTGATGGTGAAGGTCATCCCCATCCTGCTCGCGGTGCTGGCGCTCCTGCTGGTGCTCCTCTATATCGCGACCTCCTTCTACAACAGATACGGCAGCTTTACCGTCACGGTGAGCAAATACGATTTTTCCAAGTATTCGCTCTCCCTCTGCGAAACGCCGGACTTCCGCCGCCCGAGCTCCCGCCTGAATGCGGGCCCGGCGGAAAACATCACCAACATCAGCGGCGATACGCTCCCCGCCGATCTCGACCGGATCAACGGTCGGCACAGCGGCGAGAACTACCTTGCCTACACCTTCTGGTGCAAGAACGCGGGCTCGGCGACGGTGGACATCTCCTACCGGCTCTACCTCTCGAACATGACGCAGGGGATCGAAAAAGCGGTCCGCATCCGTCTCTATGCGGACGGCGAGCCCGTCACCTACGCGCGCACCGCCACGGACGGCAGCGGGCCGGAGCCCGGTACGGTCGAGTTCCTCACTCCGGAGACCGTGACCGAGGCGACCATCCGCGGCTTTTCTCCCGAGGATGCCATCCGCTTTACGGTGGTCATCTGGCTGGAGGGCGACGACCCCGACTGCGTGGACAGCGTCATCGGCGGGGAGATCAAGGTGGACATGGCGTTCTCCATCATCTCCGACAGCGACTGAAATGTTTACCCAACAGGCACGGAGCCTGTCAAAAAATACAGCCTAAATTTCATAAGGAGCAAAAAACAATGAAAAGACTCATCCTCACCCTGGGACTTCTGTTGGTCTCCGCCGCTCTGCTCGGCACCTCCACCTTCGCATGGTTCTCCATGAACACGACCGTCAATGCGACCGGTATGCAGGTCACCGCAAAGTCCAATGCGAAATTCCTGCTGATCGGTGACGACTCTGCCAAGGCAGCCGACGCCAAGACGGACGCCGCCGGCAACGCGCTCTCCGACACGCACGCCGCTGCTTATACGACGACCGGCAACACTGACAAGAAGTGCTATCCTGCGGCATACTACGAAACCGCCGGCACGCTGAACGGTCACGAAACCGAAGCCAAGAGCTGGTACACGACGTCCTCCGACAAGATGGATACCGCCGTCTCCGGCAGCGCAGCCGTCACCAAGGTGACCCTGGGCGACGCGCAGTATATGCTCACCTACAAGATGTACCTCACGCTCTCTAAGGACTCCGAGGATTTCACCGGTAAAGTGAAGATCACTGCTACCTTCTCCAGCGCCGACGAGGCTGTGAAGGCTTACGTCACCGTCAACGGCGAGCACACCGTCTTTGACAGTGCCACGACCACATACACCACCACCGGCGACGTGACGCTCACGAGCGCAACGGCTGTCGAGGTGGTCGCGTACGTCTACATCGACGGTAACAGCACCAACGTCAACAGCGAATACGTTGCGGGCGGGACTGCCATCACCGGCTCGCTCAGCCTCAAGTTCGACCTCGTCTGATAAAAATCGGGCTGACCATCGGACCCGCAGGACACGCCGGGGACCCCCCGCGTGCCCTGTCCCCGGCGCGTCTTCTGCCGCCCGCACGGGCGGCGGGGGCACGCTGCGCCTTTCGCATCGCCGGGCAAACGACCGAAGGGAGTTTGACCTTGTGATTTTGCCGCTTTGTTTCTGTAAGAACGTGCGCCCGACGGTTCGGGCAGCTCTTACGGAGCTCATCATAGTATTTTAGATTTATTTAATCTTTTTTTCTCGCGCGCACGGGCGCGCCCCGCGCATGGACCGGCATCCCTCACCCGGCACAACTGAAATCTTTGCCCCCGGGCAAACAGGAGGACTCTCATGAACAAGGCTAAAAAAATCGGCGGAATCGTCTTAAACGTCCTGCTCTGGTGCTTTGTCGCCTTTGCGCTGCTGACGACCATCCTCGCCATCTCGGCGAATTCCGGCGCCGACGGTGTTCCGTCCGTCGGGGGGAAGGTCTTTCTCTCGGTCGAATCCGACTCGATGGTCCCCACCTTCAAGAAGGGCGACCTGCTCTTTGCCAAAAAGCTGAATGACGACGCCAAAAAAGAGCTGCAGGTCGGCGACGTCGTCACCTACAAGATCGATCTCAACGGCGACGGCGTGTATGAGCTGAATACCCACCGCATCGTCGAGGTCCTGCGGGACAGCGAAGGGCAGGTGAACCGCTACGTCACCAAGGGTGACAACAATGCGCAGAACGATGCGCCCGTCGCCTGTGAGCGCGTGCTCTGCCGCTGGGGCAACAAGGGGACCGAGGGCGGTAAGGACGGGGCGAAAATCGGCGGTCTCGGCGGCTTTTTCGCGACGCTGCAGAAGCCGGTCGGGTTCCTGCTGATCATCGTCCTGCCGCTGCTCCTTTTCTTCGTGTGGGAGCTGGTGCGCTTCATCCGCACGCTGCTCGCCGTGAAGAACCGCGGCAAACGGCAGATCACGGCGGAGGAGGAGGCGCTCATCCGTGAGCGCGCCGTCGCCGAATACCTGGCACAGCAGAAGGCGAACGCGGCAGGCGCAGAAGCCGCGGAAACGGATACCGCCGCGGGTAACGCGGAGGCGGGCGAGGGGACGGACGACGCCCCGAAAGCCTGACGAACACTGCCATCATCGCCGCGGGTACGCACCGCACCGGACGAGGTGAGAGGGTGCGCCCACAGCGGCATTTACATACCATCGGCTGCCTGCCCCGCCATACCGGGGGGCTGCCGGAAAGGAGAAACGTATGGACGGCTTTTTGAGCTGGTTCTTTGACTTCATGACCACCATGCTCGGTGGCGTCTGGAGAGCGATCTCCAACTTCTTTGTGGGGCTTTTTCAGATCATCAATTTTCCCGTCTACATCAACCAGCTGAAACGGTATGCCCCCGGGTTCAACGCACTCGACTGGATCCTGACCGTACTGGCGATCATCCTCGCCTACGCTTTCTGGGCGGCGCTCGTTTTTCTCATCGTGCTGCTGATCCGCAAATATGTGCGGTTCCGCCGCTCCATCGTCGGGGACGAGGATCTGCTCGAGGAGATCGCCGATCTGCACCGCGACGTCCTGCGACTGACCCGTGAAAAGGAGCAGATCCTCGCGCTCCAGGCGGGCAGAGGCGCGCTGGATCAGATCCGCCTGACCGAGCTCGCGGAGCAGGCGAAAACGGACGCGGGGGAGGGGACCCCGGCAGAGGGCAACCTGCCCGCCGCCCGCGGGGGGCAGGAGGCGGCACAGCCCGCCGGGCACCGGTTCTCCCGTCTCTCCGCCGTGGACGAACGGTATCTGCACTACACGCCGCCGGTCTATGACGACACGATGAGCCTCTCGGAGCTCTGCGACGACCTGCGCAATTACGCGGCGTCCGCGGCGCACCTCTACTACGAGATCAAGACCATCCGTCTGATGTTCGCGGGGCTCGCGTCCACCAAGCTCATCCTGCTCCAGGGTATCTCCGGTACAGGTAAGACCTCCCTGCCGTACGTCATGGGCAAATACTTCTTAAACGACGCGACCATCGCGTCGGTGCAGCCGTCCTGGCGCGACCGCACCGAGTTGTTCGGGTACTTCAACGAGTTCACGAAGAAGTTTAACGAGACGGACGTCCTGCGCCGCATTTACGAATCCTCCTACAACGATGAGATCAACATCATCGTGCTGGACGAGATGAACATCGCCCGCGTGGAGTATTACTTCGCGGAGATGCTCTCCATTTTGGAAATGCCCGATCCCGCCGAGTGGAAGATCGAGCTCGTCCCCTCTGCATGGCAGGGTGATCCCGTGCACCTGAAGGAGGGGATGCTGCAGATCCCGCAGAACATCTGGTATATCGGCACGGCGAACAACGACGACTCGACCTTTGCCGTCTCGGATAAGGTGTACGACCGTGCGCAGGTCATCAACCTGGACTATAAGGGCGTCGCGTTCGACGCGCCGAAGACGGAGGCAAAGCACATCCGCTACTCCTATGTGGAGGATCTGTTCCGCCGGGCGATCGCCGAGCACCCCGTCTCCCGGGAGACGCTCGACAAGGTGGCGCGGCTGGACATCTACGTCATCGAGAAGTTCCGCGTCGCGTTCGGTAACCGTATCATGAAGCAGCTGGCTGCCTTCCTGCCCGTCTATGTCGCCACCGGCGGCACGGAGCTCGAGGGGCTCGACTACCTGCTCGCGACCAAGGTGTTCCGTAAATTCGATGCCCTCAATCTGTCCCTCATCCGCGACGAGCTCAAGGGGCTCATCAGCTTCCTTGACAGCCTGTTCGGCAAGGGGACGATGAAGGAGTGCATTGCCTATCTCGGAAGACTCCAGAAAATGTACTGATTTCCCGTAAGCGGGAAAAGAGAGGGGAGGTGACGGTATGTCACAGACAGAGGGGAGCGTCCCGGCAGAGACGGAGGTGAAAGCCCCGGCAGAAGTACAGGCTCCGGCAGAAGCGCAGGGCGACTGGCTCGCGGTGCTCGCGGACGGCAGCCGACGGCTGGCGATGTCCCGCCGCTATCTCCTGCGCGCCCTGGACGAGACCTGGATCCGGGCGGTAGAGGAGGCTCTGCCCGCCCTCGATGCGGTCATCCGCTACCCGCAGCGGCAGCTGCGCGAAAAGGAAAAGGTGCTCCCGATCGAGTTCTCGCGGAACATCACCAGCCGCTCCGTCCGCCACCTCACCCAGCACACCAACCTGATTGCCAAGGTGGAGGGCGACGTCATCACGCCGAGCAAAATTCTGAACGTGTACAGCGACGAGACGGCGAAGACCTACGAAAACAAATTCGTCAACACGCTCCTCCGGCGGCTCTGTACCTTTGTGGAGCGGCGCTGCGACACCGTGCTTGAGTGCGGGCTGGACGCCGCCGTCACCACGCTGGAGTTCGGCGACGAATTTCAGGTCGGCGACGCGCGCGGCAGGGTACACCTGACGCTCGAATACGAGGAAAAGCCCGGGGACGGGCTTGCGATGCGGACGGACGCGCGCTATACCGACCTCTGGCAGCGCGCGCAGTACATCCGCTCCGTCACCGCCGCCTATCTGCGGTCGGACTTCGCGCAGGCGGTGGGGCAGAGTTATGTCCGCCCGCCCGTCATCCGCACCAACGCCATCCTCAAGAACAAGGATCTGCGGCAGTGCCTCGCGCTCTGGGAGTTCCTCGACGGGTATGAGGGCGCCGGCTATACGCTCCTCATCAACCGGCAGGAGGGGGACCTCCCCGCCGGGGCGGAGGCGGAGCTGCTCTCGGGCGTCTCCGCGCTCTATGCGAGGTTCCTCTCCGATATGCGCGCGGCGACCTTTGCCGCGGCGGGGGAGGCCTCTCCCGAGGCGCCTGCGGAGCCGACCGCGGCAGAACAGACGGCGGAGCAGACCGGGGAGACCCCGGACGGGGAGCTGCGGGCGCAGATCCTGCGCGAGGTGCAGATCGCCCTCGCGGCGGATGAGCAGTACCGCCCCGCGGAAAAGACGGAGGAGGAGAGCGAGGACGCGCTCTCCGGCAGATTCCGCTTCCGCTGGTCGTTCCTCGCCCGCCTGTCGCAGGCGAACGACGTAACGCGCGGCTATTACGCCGCCGTCAAGGGGGCGCTGCTCTCCTACCGGAGGGTCAATGCCCGCATCAGCTGGAATTACGAGACCTTTACATACGGGCGGCGGCGCTGTGCGCGCATCGCCGTCCACGGCAAGACGCTGCTGCTGTTCCTCGCGCTCCCGCCCGATGCCTACGACCGCGACCGCTATCACTTCACGGACGCGTCGGACACCGCGGCGTATCGTGACGTGCCCCTGCGGCTCCCCATCCGCAGTGCCCGCGCGCTGAAATACGCGCTGGAGCTCATCGGCGAGGTCATGAGCCGCGTCGGAGCGACGCTCCTCCCCGAGGGCAAGCGCCCCACCGACGGGCTGCTGCCCCCCTTCCGCTCCCTGCGTGAGTTGCTCGCCGACCGCCTCATCCGCCCGCTCGCGGGCGCGGCGCTGCCGGAGGAGACAGAGGACGGGGAGACCCCCGCAGAAGACAACGCTCCGGTCGCCGGGGCAGCCGCGGACGGTGCCCCGGAGGAAACGCGCGCGGACGGTGCGACAGTACCGGACGATGAAACGGCTCCCGACGCCGGAGACGACGGGAGCGCGGCAGAAACAGAGACAGAGACAGAAGCGGCGCCGAACGGTCGCCTGCTGCCCGTGCGGTCGCCTTACCGCTACTCGTTCGAGGCGCGTCTCTCCCTCGGGGACGAGACGATGCGGGCGCGCTATACGGCGCTCGCCGGGGCACTCACCGCTTATGCCGGGGTGCGTCGCCGCGCGACGTGGCACTACGACGCGTTCTACCACGGGCGCGGCACCTGCGCCCGTATCGGCGTGCGCGGCAGGACCGTGTCCCTCTACCTGGCGCTGGAGCCGGGAGATTACCCGCAGAGCAAATACCATTTTTCCGACGTATCCGGGGTCTCGCTCTACCACGGGACGCCGATGCAGCTCCGCGTCCGGAGCGACCGCGCCCTGCGCCTTGCCTGCGGGCTGATCCGCGTCATGCTGGAGGGCAGGGGCGCACAGCCGCTCGCACCCGGGCGGCGGGGGGCGGAACCGCTCGCCGCGGCGCCCGCGACGCGTGAGGAGCTGCTCGCCGCAGGGCTCATCCGCCTCGACGGCGAGGCACCCGCCCCGACCGGGGAGGCCATCGCCGCCACCGCCGCAGAAAACGAAAACGCCGTCGTTACACACGAAACAACGGAAGAAACCGTTACGGAAGCGGCAGAGAAAACCGCCGTTACCGAAACCGCCGATGAAACAGACGAAACCGCCGCCGGAGCGGCTCCGGAAACGGCAGAAGCCGAGGGCGACGAAGCCGCCGACGGAACCACCGGAACGGCGGACGGCGCGGCTGCCGCCGCCGATACCCCCGCCGATGAGCGGGCTGCGGAGCCCCCGGCTCCGGTTGATACCCCTGCCGGTGTGCAGGCTGCGGCGCCCGCAGCAGAGCCGAGCCGGGAGGAGATCCCGGCGCCCGCCGGGCGGGGCGGGTTCTTCCGCCGTCTGTTCTCCCGCCGCGGTCGCGGCGGCAAAAAGACGAGGTGATCTGCCGATGAAAAAACGTGTGAAATCCTGTATCGGCACGGTCGTGACCGTCCTGTGCATTGCCGTTCTGCTGTTCGCCGTCGTCCTCATCGCCAGAAACGCCCGGGGGGAGGTCACCTTCCTTTTCGGGAAGTCCTTCATCCGGGTGAGGACCGCGAGCATGGAGCCGGGCATCGGGGCAGGGAGCTATATCCTCGTCGCCCGCGTCCGGACGGAGGAGATCGCGGTCGGGGACGTCATCACGTTCCGCTCCGACGACCCCGCCATTCAGGGGCAGCTCAACACGCACCGCGTGACCGAGATCCTGGACGGGGGCGCCGCCTTCCGCACCAAGGGGGACAACAACCCCGCGGCGGATCGGTACGTCGTGCCGGCGGATCACGTCGTCGCGCGGTACGTCCGGAACCTCGCCGGTCTGACGGCGATCGGGCGCGCCGTTTTCGCCCGCAATATTTTCCCCGTCATCCTGCTCGTCCTCTCCGCCGCGGTGTTCGTCTGCGCCGTGATTGAGGTCGTCCGCAGGCTGCACGGCAGGGCGGACGGGGCAGACCCGGACGCGGCGCATGAGAAGGAAATCGAGCGCCGTGTGCGGGAGGAGGTCGAGCGGCTGAAAAACGCCGACGCCGCCAATGGCACCGCCGCCGCAGAAAACACCGGAGAGGCGGAAACGCCGGACTCTCATACCGGACGGACCCCGAAAAGAAAGCAGTAAAGGAGATCCCCCATGTTCCGTAAAATCAAACTGAAAAAGCAGATCCGCCGTTGCCTGCGCGAGATCAAGCTCCTGGAGCAGCGCCGTTCGCGCTCCCAGGCGGCGCTGGTCTCTGCCATCCTCACCGGCACTACCCCGGCAGATGACGACGTGGACTATTTTAACCGGTATACCGCCGAGATCAACGCCACGCGCGAGCGGCTCCATCAGCTGAAGCGGGAATATGAAGCACTCTGACCGCGCGGAAAGGCGGGCGTGACAAAATGATTGCTTTTCTGAAAAAGCACCGCCGCGAGGCGGTGATGACCGTCGCCGCCATCCTGTGCGCCGTGCTGTTCGGTATGATGATCCTCATGTTCTTCCGGTACCAGACCATTCTGGACGAGCAGGTGGATCTCTGTCTTGTCGTGCGGAGAAACGAGCTGCAGGGTGCCATGGATGACGCCGTCACGGGCTACGAGACGCTGGCAGAGACGACCGCCGGCGCCGTGGCGTCTCTCCGGGACCCGGAGGCGGTCAGCGCGACGCTCAACGGCCTTTTGTCCGAGGAGGCATACGGGGGCGTTCTGCGGATCCGCTACTGGATGGGCGGTACGGAGTACGCCGACGGCTTTCCGTACGAAAACGAGCTCACCGTTACCCGCGAGCTGTATCAAGGCGGCGCGGTGGGGCATACGGGCGTTGTGACGGACCCCGTGCTCGGCATGAACACCATCGTTTTCTATGCGCCGACGGATGCCGACCGGCCGGAGGGCGCCGTCGAGGGGGTGGCGCTCCTCTGCTCCACCGTGAGCATCGGCGAATTCTGGCGCCGGTATGACGAAAACGCGTTTCGCGACGCGCGGTATTTCGCGCTCTGCGACGGGGACGGGAACATCCTGCAGCCCATCCGCAACGAATTTGACCGCGTCGGCCCCTATGAAAACCTGCCGGACGCCGTGCAGGCGCTCTCGGGCGATGCGCGGGCGGAGACGCAGCTCCGGCAGCTCCTCGGCGGTGCCGACTCCGGCACCGTGCGGGCGGACTTCGGCGGGAGTACCTATGCCGTCTCCGTTTCGGCGTGCCGCGGCGGCGGGCTGTATCTGGTCGGTATGTACCCTGCGGAGGACCTGTATGTCGACGGGTATCAGTATATCCAGATCATCCTCACCGTCGTCATCGTGCTGTTGATCCTGTTCGTCATTCTGTTCATCTCGGCGCGTTATATGCAGCGCGCCTTCCGGGATCGGATCTCCTCCTTCGGTATGACCGACCCGGTGCTGAACTGCCCGACCAAGGCGCGTCTCGCGCGCGATATGCGCGCCCTGCTGCCGAAGCACCCGAACAGCCGCTTTGCCGTGGTGTCCTGCGCCGTCATTCACTTTGATTACCTTGAGAGCACGCGCGGCGGCGACTTCTGCGAGGATCTGCTTTCGTTCATCAGCTATGCCTGCAGGAAGATGCTGACCGTCGCGGAGCAGTACGCCTATAACGAAAAGGGCGAGTTCTATCTGTTCCTCCATTACCGCACGAGGTCGGCGCTCATCAACCGCCTGCACGGGCTGAACGCCCTGCTCGCCAACCGCGCCGTACAGGGCGACGACGGGGAGACGGACAGCCTGTCGCTGGAGTTCGGTATCGTGCCCGTTGAGGGGGCAGAGCCGGATTCACCCGAAAAGCTGTTTGAAAAAGCCTCCCGCGCGCGTGCCGGCGCACCGGGGAGCGAGTTCGGCGAGGCGTACCGCTTCTATACCAAGACTTTCCTTGACAAGTACATGATGGAAGCCAACATGGACCTGACGATGGAGAGCAGTATGGAGAACGGCGAGTTCGTCGTTTTCTACCAGCCGAAGATGAATCTGCATACCGGGCGGCTGGACAGCGCAGAGGCGCTCGTCCGCTGGTATGACCCGGCGACGAACACCTACCGTTCGCCCTCGACCTTTATCCCGTTCTTTGAGATGAACGGGTTTATCAACCGGCTGGACCGCTATGTGTATGAGCAGGTGCTCAAAATGATCGGCAGCCGCATCCGCGAGGGGCGCCCGATCGTCCCCGTCTCCGTCAACCTCTCGCGCGTGACCCTGCAGAAGCCGGATTTCATCGACTTCTATGTGGGGCTGAAGAACCGGTATAAGGTGCGGGACGGGTATATCACGCTGGAGATCACGGAGAGCGTCGCCTACGACAGCTATGAGAGCATGGCGATGACGATCGGGCGCCTGCAGCGCAACGGCTTCCTGTGCTCCATCGACGACTTCGGCACCGGGTACTCCTCCTACCACCTCCTGAAAGCCCTCCGGATGGACGAGATCAAGCTGGACAGCTCGCTCCTCCACGCCGGGCTGTCACAGGAGCGGGATCGCGCCGTTTTGCAGCACATCGTCTCGCTGACCAAGGATCTGCACATGAAGATCGTGCAGGAGGGCGTGGAAACGCCGGATCAGATCGAGATGCTCAAAGCCCTGTCCTTTGACGTCATTCAGGGATATTATTACGCGAAACCGCTGTCCCCGACCGATTACGGCGTGTTCCTCGACAGCCACGAGGACGAAATCCTCGCCCCGTGACCGGCGCACGCGGGGAATTGTTTTACGGACGACAGACGACCTGCCTGTCGCGGAACGAAATCCAACATAATCAACGGCACCGTGTGCAATCGCACACGGTGCCGTTTCAATGGGTGCCGAAGCTCCCCGGGAGCCGGGCAGGCAGCGGAACGCTGCAGGAAACCGGAGGGGAGCGGGTGTGCCGCGTTATCCGAGCGCCGCGAGGGTCTGCACCAGGAGGGATTGCTGCCGGTTGAGCCAGTGGTTGATAAGCAGTCGTTTGTCCTCCAGGTTCGGCGCGGCGCCGGGACGGTCAAAATAATGGCGGAGCAGCCGTTCGGTGACCTGTTCGGTCGGCACCGCAATGCCCGCCTTCCGGAGCGCGTCCAGCACCTCGTCGAGTACGTTTGCGTTGAGCGCGTCGGTAAGGATGTCGGAGAAGTCGTTGTTGTCGAGGTCGGTTGTGTGGTTGCGAAAAATGGTTTGTGCGGTCTGTGATAATGCCATGGTATATCTCCTTTTTTATGATATTACTTGTGGATTTCCTCCCAGGGGCTTGCATAGGCGTCGGCGACGGCGTTGCCGAGGCAGGCGCGGATGGCGGCGTCACGGGAGGTGTGGCGGGAGTGGACGAAGAACCGCTCTGTCCCGGGGATCATTCTGACGACGTATCCGACCGTGTGGTAGCGACATTGCCGCTCTGCGACCGTTTCATCTCCTCCGTCGTCCTCAAAAAGGAGAGCGGCGCACTGAAAGGCTCCGCCCAAGTAAGTGTGCGATAGGCGTCGCGGCACCCAGACGCACGGCTGCACTTCACCGATGTTGGCAAACGACAGCCAGCCGAGCGCCCCGCAGTCCTGCGGCAGGGAAACGAAGGCGAGTGCGTCGCAGCCCAAAAACGTCATGTATGCGACCTCTTGGAGGTGCGGCGGCAGAATGACGGAACGCAGGCGGTCGCAGTTCCGGAACGCGCCCTCTCCGATCTCTGTCACCGTATCGGGGAGCCAGATCTCCGTAAGACGCAGGCAGCTGGCAAAGGCGTAGGCGCCGATATGGGTCACGCCGGGGGCGATGACCAGCGTTTCCACGTCACGACAGCCCGCGAACGCTCCGTCCGCGATGCCGACGACGGGGACCCCGCCGAGCGAGGTCGGTATGGTGATACAGGCGCAGGAGCACACGTCATCCGCCCCCACTGCGACCCAGCCACGGGCGGTTTTTCAATAGATGACCTGGTCAAAAGCGCGGTACATAGTGATCCTTTCTCACCCCGGAGGTGTTGCAAACTCTATACATTCCGGTGTTTTTACGGCTCCGCCCCGTGGGGTGCGCCGGTTTATACGGCGAAACCGACCCGGCGCAGGGGCAGACTGCCTGTGAGCGGCGGCATTTCGAGATCCTCGGGCAGGATGGTGCCGAGCACCTCGTCACTGAAGTTCTCACACCCCAGGCGGGCGAGGCGGTCCGCCAGGTGCATCTGCGCGCTCTCGACCATGTTGCGCGCGCAGCGGCCGTTCCCGAAGTCCTCGGAGAGGCGCAGGCGGTCGAACAGCCCCGCGAGTTTCTCCCGCGCGGCGTCCGAGAAACGGCAGCCGTTCTCGCCCGCGATCTTTTCGGCGATTTCGACAAGTTCCTGCGTGTCGTAATCGGGGAAGGGGACATGAAACGCGATGCGCGAGCGGAGCCCCGGGTTTTTCCCGAGAAATTCCTCCATTTTATCGGGGTACCCGGCGAAGATCACAACGACGTCCTCGCGGTGGTTCTCCATTTCCTGCACGATCGTGTTGATTGCCTCGTCGCCGAAACTGCCGCTGCGGTCGTCGACCAGCGAATACGCCTCGTCGATGAAAAGAACCCCGCCCTTTGCCTCGCGGAAACGCTTTTTGACGGTGTCTGCCGTCCAGCCGACGTACTTGGCGACGAGGTCGCTGCGCCCGAGCTCGACAAAGACGCCTGTCGGCAGAATATCGTTTTCCGTGAGGATCTGCGCCACGAGACGCGCGACCGTCGTTTTCGCAGTGCCGGGGTTGCCCGTGAAGCACATATGCAGCGCCGGCTGGCGCACCCGGATCTCGCGGCCGGAGAGGATCGCGCGGTACTTGAAGTAGTTGACGGCGCGGCGGATGACGGCTTTTGCCTCCGAGAGGCCGATCATGGCGTCCAGTTTGTCAAACGCGGTCCCGGTCGGTTTCTCGCGCAGCCCGACCGTGCCAGCAGGCACCAGCTCACGATACTGCGGATAGACAATCGTCTTCATGGCCCGTGTACGCCAGGTATCAAAAGCGCGGCGCATGGACGAGGCGGTGCAGGAGTGACATTCTTTCAGGGCGGCATAAAGCGTCTTATCCGGCGTGAGATGTGCTTCGTCTGCCAGGCGGCGGAGGTAGCGCCGCGCCGCCGCCCCGTCCACGCTGTCCTCGCGGATCTCCACCATGGTGACGGTGGGGATGTTTTCGAGGATCATCTGGCGCAGGCCCTTTGCCGCGAGCGGCAGACAGAGGACCGTCAGCACGTCATGCCGGTACTTTTCAATCATTTTCGCGAGGATTTCCACGCCGCGGCGGTCGGAGCCGGCGTATTCACCGTCGTCGATGCCGTTCTCCCCCTGGAAGCGGACGAGTACCGCGCCCCCGCGGTTAATCGAATAAAGGCATTGCAGGTCGTTTATCAGACTGCGCCCTCCCTCCTCCATGTTGTAGAACCCGAAACGCCGATTGGTAATCCGGTCGTTGACGTACAGCGCGTCGAGGAGGATGCGCCCCATTTCCCGCCGCTGGTCGGGGTTGTCGGTATAGAGCATATAGTGGACGGGGTGCCCTTTGACTCCCGGCATTTTCCTCCCCTGCCGGATGCGGTCAATCTCCGGGGTCATCTGCTCCGAGACCAGGCAGTCGCGCATGGCGCGCGTCAGTTCACGGTAGCTCCTGCCTTCGAGGATGCCCTCTCCGAAAGGGATCTCCGGGTGCCGGAGCAGGCGAAAGTGCAAGGCGTTGCAGAAATCATCGGCATCACTGAGCAGGTCATGCCGTTCGGCGGACGAGGCGAGCACGCAAAGTATGTCGAATTTGATCTCCTCGCAGACCGTTGCTCCCGGCGTGAGTCCGAGATACCGGACAAAGCGCCCGGCGAGAGGGAGGGGGTCCTTATCCTCCGTCAGTACGACGATGCCGACATGGTCTGTCTGCATTTCCTCGACGAAACATCCGGCTTTACCGCCCAGATCCCGGTTGAAACTATCGGTCATGTCGGCGGTCGTACGGCGCGCCGGTCGGCGCATTTCGCCGTCTTCATTAAAATATTCCTTTTTTAAGCCGGAAATCGTGCTATCTACGCAGAAAAACAGCATCGTTTGTTACCTCGCGCCACGGCGCGTTCCTTTCTTTTCAGTTTTCTGTCCCGTATCGCCGGTGACGGTGCCGGCGGTTTCGGCGGGGGAGTTTTATCATAGCACACCGCACCGCCAAAAGTTAAGGGTAAAAACCGTCTTTTTTTCGCCGACGCGGTACTTGTCCCGAATTTGGTACATTCGGAAGCCTTATCCCCGCGTCGGTCTCATTCCGGTTGTTCCTCCCCGCCGGTACCGTGCCCGTCCGGTGTCGCGCCCTCGTCAAACAGCTGCAGGTACTCTGCAAAGGTGATGGGGGTAGCACTCGTCGGGGCTGCGTCCACGCCGACTTTATCATGGGGGTTCAGCCGGTAGCAGGCGTGCGTGTGCCCCGGCATGGAAAAGTACGGCTGATGCAGCAGGCGGTATCCGGAGGCGTTCAGCATGGCGAAGTCGATCGTATTTGTCAGCACCGTGTAATTGCGGCAGAACGCCATCGTCAGCCGGGGCAGGCGGCGGATGCCGTCGAGACCCGTCAGATAGGCGACGGTTTCCTCCGACGGCGTCCCCCAGTCGTATTCCATCTGCGCCGTGAGGGTGCGGTCCCCGGCGGCAGCAGCGGCACGGTACAGGGGGTGTTCGGCAACGCGGTCCTTACGGGGGGAAAACGCTCCCGTATGTTCCCGGTCAAACCGCCAAGCGAGCGTGCAGAGGATGTCGTCGAGGCTGTGTTCCCGCATCGGCTCCCACGTCTCGAAAAGTTCGCCCTCTCCCCGGTAAACGAGGAGCGCGTCGTACATCTGCGGGTCGTCCTCCCGGCGGGCATAGTAGAGGCGCAGGCGATACTCCCGCCACCGGGCGCACGGCCATGCGGCGGCGATTTCGGCAAAGCGCGCTCTCTCCCGTCGGATGGCCCCCGTCACCGTGGCGAGCGCCGCCGGGTCGAGACGGTATTTCCGGCGGTCGCGGACAAGATACGTGTCGCCTGCGGTGTAGGTAAAGTCCTTCCGCCCGAATTCACGGATATAGCAACGGAGCTCATACCGTTCTTTCTGCTGGCGGAACAGCTCACAGTCCCGCACCTCTCGGATATGTCTTTCACCGTTTATCGTGTACACGTTTTTGTCTGTCTGCGCTCCCATGTGCTTTCCCTCCGTTTTTGCCGTCCGGCTTGGTTGTGCCGCTATCATAGCACGGGGGTGGCAAAATCACGACTAAAAACGCAGCGTTTTTCAAAGATTTTTTCGGAAACAGGCTATATGTACCGAAAAAAGGACATAGGGGCGAAAATAGTTGCTTTTTTCGGGAGAGCGTGCTATACTCTCCACACAAAACGCAGGCGGAGGGTACCGGAATGGACTATCTTATCAAAGACGGCGTGTTGGAAACCATTGACGCGACCGCGGAGGAATGGGCTGACCCCGACAAACGCTATGAGATCCCCGAGGGGGTCACCGTCCTTTCCTCGACGGAGGACGAGCATTATATCGGCGACTGCGCCGTACTGTCCTTGCCCGCGACGCTCGACGAGATCGATCCGGCGGTATTCAGCCGCACGCGGCGCTACATCCGGGAAATCCGGGTCGCCCGCGGCAATGCGCGCTACACCGTCTCCGACGGTTGCCTGATTGACCGGGAGGAGAAAAAGGTGGTCCTCGCCGGGGCAGGTGCGGGGCCGGCGATACCCGGCGGGGTGACGACGATCGGCGAGGAGGCGTACCTCTATTTTGATTACCCGCGGATCGATCTCATGCGCGGGGTCACGACCCTTGAGGGCGGCGCGTTCTTCGGTACGGACGCAGAGGAGATCCTCATCGGGCGCGGGGTGACCTCCATTGCCCGCGACGCTTTCGGGTTTACGAGGCGGCTGCAAAACATCACGGTCGACCCTGATAATCCGGCGTATTATTCCAAGAACAACTGCCTCATTGAGCGCGAAACGCAGATGGTGATTGCTGCGGCGAACACTGCCGACATCGTCATACCGAACGGGGTGAGAGGAATCGGCCTGTACGCGTTCACCCGGCACGGCGCCTGCCGCACGATCACGCTCCCGGCATCGGTGCGGTACATTGCGGACGACGCGTTTCTGTTCTGCGGTCCGGAGGACGACGGGTGGATCACGCCGCCGGTCATCATCGCGCCGAAGAACTCTGTCGCGCTCCGCTTCGCCGAGGAGCAGGGGCTGCCCAACCGGGTGGCGCCGTCCGCTGCCCGCGGCGGACCGGGCAGCGCGAAAAAGCTTTCTATCCTTTATATTCTGGAGGTGCTCCGACGGTACAGCGACGCCGAACATCCCATGACGATGGAGGCGATCATCCGGCGCGTGGCGGAGGATTATGATCTGTCCCTGGAACGGAAGTCCGTCGCCGCCTGCGTCCACGCGCTGGAATGGATGGGGTATGAAATTCTCTCCGTGCCGCGCCGCGGGGTGTATTTTCTGCCTGCGTTCACAGACGGGGAGCTGCGCCTGATCGCCGACAGTATTCTGTTTGCCCGACATATCTCGGCGTCGGAAACCAGGGATATCCTCGCGAAGATCAGCTCGCTCGGCGGGGGTCGGGTACGACGGGACATCGGTTCGGTCGCGGTCGGAGAGCCGCTCTATCACACGCCGGCGAAGTATGTACTGTTCGGGGTCGAAACGCTGTCCGAGGCGATCCGGAACAAGCGGCGCGTTTCGTTCATTGTGAGTGAATACGGGCTGGATAAGGCTCTGCATCCTGTGTCCGGCGCCCCCCTGACCGTCAGCCCGCATCAGCTCGTTATGTCGGGCGGGTTCTATTATCTGGTCGCCACCCCGGACGGTGCCGCCGCGCCTACGCATTACCGTGTGGATAAGATCGGTCATATCACCATGACGGATGCGCCGGCGATCGTGCTGCCCGCTTCGTCCGACCCGCTCCGCTCGGTGCGCGACTACCTGGCGTTCCATCCGCACATGGGCGAGGGGCGTATCTGCCATGTCAAGGCGCGCATCGACCGCGGCCTCGTCGGGGAGGTGGTGGATACCTTCGGCACCACATTCCGGGTGCTGGAGGAGGGGGAGTACACCGCGACCCTCCTCATCCGTTCCACCGAGGACGATATGTTCCGTTTCGCGATGGAACAGAGCGGCAGGATGACCGTCCTCGAGCCGGCGTCGCTCCGGCGGCGCATCCGCCTCGCCGCAGACGATCTGCTCCGCCGCTACGGGGAGGACGACCGCGCGACGGGGGGTTGAACACCCGCCGGACGTACGTTTTTCTGTGCATACCGTGTGCTATACTTGACGTAATCCAATCGGAAACGGAGGACGCTATGGAACTGAAAAATGGGACCGGACCCCTGTTTGCTCCGGGCACTGTGAGCGACCGGGAGCTGCTCCGCCTTTCGCCGGAGGAGTGCATCTATGCCATGTTTGATGCCACGGATCGAAAGGCACACCGTCTGCTTTTGCAGGGGACTTTCTGCGCCGAGGAGGACGACGATCTTGTCCTCTCGTGCGAGCTCTGGTGGTGGCCGGAGGAAATCAAGGACGCCGTGCGGGATTTTAAGCGGATCGACAAGCTGCTGCGCCGCTTTGCACGTCGGCACCGCAGGGAAAAGGATTTCCGTGAGGAGGATGTCCTCGGGGGGCTTTTCCACGACCTGCGGGAGAATTGCGCCGCTTTCGCGGCATCGCTGGAGCCGACGGAGAACGCATCCGGTACGGGAGAAAACGCCGCCCGGGACAAAGCGACCGCGCCGGACGCCACGTCGGGAGCCGCGGCAGCGACCGCGCCGGGGGAGCCTGCCGCCGGGGCACCGGCACCCGCCGATGAAGAAGCGCCGCTGCCGCCCTTTTCCTCCGCCCTGCGTGAGGGCGGGCACTATACGATCGCCTACGACGTGTTCTACCGCGCGTACCGGCTCTACCGTCTGTACGCCATGCGCGCCCCGCGCTATCTCTCCCGGAACGAAGCGCGCCTGCTCGCCCAGGCGCTCGCCCTCTACTGGAACGCCAACAAAGTGGACTTTCTCCGCACGGGGGACTGACGGGGAGCGGCGCGGCACGAGCGCCGTCCTGTTACTTGATTTTCCAGGAGCCCGCGTGCTATACTGGAGTCAGATTACGACCACTGCTGTCGGCAGGGGGTCATTGCAAATTGAAACTGAATAAGAAAGGACAGAAAAAATGAGTATCAATTGGAGCCAAATTGACCAGAAATTGCAGGGTTTTTACGGGAAGTATGGTAAGCGTTGCGCGAGCCGGACCAAAGGGAAAAACGATGCCCAAACGGCAGCACGACAGGCGTATTTTCCTGCGGTCGTTGAAACGGCGCACCCTAAAAGAAAAGGCTTTGCTTCTTTTAATCCGACGGAGCGTGAACTCTGGCAGGTGATCGACGGCATTATTGTGCCCTTTCTGACAGGAAATGCCTATAACGCGGCGGCGTGTCTCAAAGCCACCGACGAAATCCGTGAATTCTTCAAAAACGGCAGTACATATCCCTTTACCTACGGTAACGCGCAGAAATGGTTGAACATGGCTGTGAAGTACTATATGGTGCACCTGTATCATTGTTCGGGGGTCACTGCGCACAACTTTTTCAGCCGCAATCCGCAGTTCCTTGACTATCCTTTCTTCGCCGTGGACAGCGTGATGGTGAAAGTTGTTGAAAAAACGTTCGATATTCCTTCTCCGGCGAAAAAGTGGCACGAGATTGACTGCCGACAGGATTTTGAGGATTATTGGGATCTGGTCGGGGTGAAAATCCGTGCGGCGGGCGATGCCCCGCTCCTGTGGGAGCTTGTTTCTTGGTAACGGCTTCTGCGGGTACTCCCTGATGGCGTGCCATAACCAAACTAAAAAACAGCGGAGAGCTCTCTACGAAAGAGAGACCTCCGCATTTTAGTTCCGCCGTCGCGGCAACTGTTGTTTTTGCGGGGGTTGCGTGACATCATAAACGGCTTCCCGTCTGGTAACGGTTATTGCTTTTATCCGAGTCAGCGCACGGTTTTATGTACATAGGGTGTGCTATACTGGTGAAAACACAGGAGGGATATGCAATCACTATCCCCTCCGAACACAGTTACGAAACCATATAAACAATCAGGAGGAAACGATGAAAACACTTACCTGCGAGATGTGCGGCGGTACGGATCTTGTCAAACAGGAGGCCTATTTTGTATGCCAATCCTGCGGATGCAGATACTCGGTTGAAGAAGCAAAGAAAATGATGATTGAGGGCACTGTCCATGTGCAGGGGACCGTCAGTGTGGACAACTCACCAAACGTCGGGAAATATCTGCAGAACGCGCGGCGTGCAAAGAACAGCGAGGACTGGGAGGAGACGAGAGTCTATTACGATAAGGTAAAAGAGATGATTCCCGGGTGTGTCGAGGCGGTATTTTACAGTGCTTACGCGAGGGTACGGCTGTCCGTTGTAAGTGAAAATCAGAATGAACAGGCCCGGGCAGTGGAAGTGCTGAAAAGGTGTTTTCCGCTCTTAGACCTCAACTTTTTGTTTACGGAGGAGGAGGGAAGTACGCACGAGGGGGGGAGCGGCCTGTGGTTGGACTCGGTGACTCTTGACATCCTTCACGCGGGCCTGAGTATTGCCTTTGAAGCGGATCGGCGGAGCGATGAAGAATACGTTAACTTGATAAAAGCACATACGATGACCGTTGAACTGCAGGAGGCGTGGTGCCAACGCTTGCAAGAGATCATTGACGATTGCCCGGAAGATCAGAAGGACAGAGCGGGCCTTTTATACGGAGTGATGCTGCTTCACTATAAACAGGCTCTCGAGTTTGACGAGTGGGGCACCGTTAAAAGCAAAATCGCAGACGTGCACCGGCGATGGCACCGGGTGGACCCTTCTCACGAAATTCCGCAGGAGCCCGTTGCGGCGGTACATCATTGTACAGGGGATGCCGATACGCACAATACGCCCGCTACCAGGGCCATCAGCATCGGCGCCTTCCTGATAACAATCCTTGTCACACTATGTATTCCGCCCATCGGGATCGTTTTGGGGGTGAGGGCCTGCCGCAGATCGGAGCGGATTACCGGCAGTATTACCATTGCGCTGGGTGTAGTGATGATGATCCTGATGGTCATCAAGTGCGTTCAGGTCGGCAGCACTTTGTAAGCCACCGATGTTGCCTGCCGATTGCGGTCGCGTGGTTTGAAACGGATGATACACCAATCCCCCTGAGCCCAAAAGGCACAGGGGGATTGGTGACTCTTTGTGGCGTAAGACGGAAAGCGAAAGCAGATGATAACCGTCATGTGCGACGGATGCCGAAGCCCCCCTTTTATGTGCAAGCTGGCATTGGGGCAACACCGACTCACAGGGGGCATAGTTCGGGTGCCGTGCCGAAATCACATGAGGCGGGCGGCGTTACATATCTGCGGGCGGATCGGGCGTGGCGTCGTTTTTATGCTCCCCGGCGGCACGGATACAGGCGATCACGAAGACGATAAGGCGCACGGTGACGATGATGGGGAAAAGGAGGATCGCCACGCGGAATACCGTCCCGCGCGACATGATGAACGAGAGAATTACGGCGTTCAGCGCCGTTGCAACGGCGCTCATCGTGAGGGTGGCGCCGACCGCCTTGAAGGCGCCGAAAAAGCCGGCGCAATCGCTCGCGTGTACGATTCTGCAGGCAATCCATACGAGGATTGTCAGAAGCAGCACCGCAAGCAGATAGAAGGGAATCATCTGCGTGAGGCTGAACAGGAACACAAAGGACGCGAGTGCGCTGCCGCTCCTGAAAAGCGCGCGGATCATGGCATCCAGGTTTTCTTCTGTCTGCGCCGCCGTCATATCGTGCGAGGTGACGGCACCGTCATCGAGCTTCGACACATAACCGGCGAAGTCCACAGAGACCCCGGTATCGGTCCCGAAGGCACACATGGCGATGTCATCGAAAAGGAGGACATATCTCCGGTCGGGCGCGCGGTTTTCCAGCTCCATATAGTAGGTACGCAGAGTCGGCGCCGCGCCATAGGCATCCTTCCCGACAAAGTCGGGGTATTTCGCGGTGAAGTATAACTCGTAGACCCCGTTCTCAAAATTGCGCCGGCTTTCTTCACCGTCGCCCCTGCTGCGCTGCAGGGCGGCATATTTTTCGGCAATCTCCCGGTCATACTGCGCGGCGTTCACATCGCAGACGGCTCCGAGATACGCTTCATAATCCGCCATGCCGCGGGACACATCCAATGCGGCGCCGCTGTATTCCATGCGGCATTCATACCGGTCACGCTGCGCGTCGTCCATCGCTTTGTAGGCATCATAGGAGACGGTCTGACCGTCCGGGTCGCGACACACCACCGTAAAATCGTCATAGGTCGTTTCTTTCGGGCGGGTGTCTACCACCAGGCGGTAGCCGGCATCCGGACTGTCAAAAGTATTGATGCATTTACGCTCCCCGTCAAACTGCGCCGAGAGCCTTCCGCCATCGATACGGAGGGACACGCCGTAAGGATTATCCCTCCCGAGCGAGGCACCCAGAAACGCGCGGAAGTCCTCCGCCGCGGCGTAGTGGCGCCCGAACGAGGCGGCATACCCCAAGGAAAGCCCTCCCCACACAAGGAAGAAGGCAAGAAACAGGCTCAGGACCGTGTTCCAGACGGATCGCTCGGGAGCCTCCGAAAGCCGTTTGTTCGTGAAAAAACCGCCGAAAAAGAACCGCAACCAATCTTTCATATACACCACCGGTTTTCTGTCCCCGGATGCGCCGCCCGCAGCGCGGCGCGGCGCCGGTTATCAGACATCCTTTCTTGTGAATACAGGGAGCCGCGACAAAGGCGTTTCGATCGTGTAGGTGCCGCCTGTATAAATCCGTCCGTTTTCGTCCGCCCAGAGCCCGTCGGGCAGAATCACCTGTCTGTATTGTACACCTTTTTGCAGCTGCGGCGCAACCAGAATGTCATCCCCCAGAAGGAACTCATCCGACACGGCAGCATACCCCCGGTGCGGGAATACATATTCGAGGCTCCGGAGCATCGGTTCTCCCGTCGCGGCACAGTCCTCCGCAAGGCGCACGATCGCGTCTGCCATGCGCGTATGCAGGGCAACGGCTTCGAGGCAAAGCCGCTGCTCCGCCTCCCCCAGCACTTTCCACGGCGCCCGGGAAAACTGCATCATCGGGAAAGCCGCAGCCACCTGGCAGTAGCGCACGAACAGCTCGCTGTCAAACGCAAATCCGGCGCGGTGAAAGTCCGGTACCATGCCGCCGCCGATCATGTCGGGGCAAAGGTACTGGTAGCCGCACAGCCCCATTGCCAGCCCGTCCGGCACCAGCGTGTTCAGTCCGTCTGCCGTCCAGGAATGGTTTTTGTCGCGTAACCGGTTGGCAACGGGCAGCCATCCGGCGTTGAAGCCCGCACGCAATTCGTTGTAAGCATATTTTGCGCCGATTTCCGCCCACTTCTTTGCCTGGAAGGAGCGCTGACTGCCGTCGGAGAACACGAAACCGTCCGGATAATATTCCGGGTCTGCCGCATCCATTTTGAAGCCGTCGATGCCGTATGCCGCCATGAGGCGGTCTGCCTGCTCATCAAACCAGCGCACTGCCGCCGGGACGGTCAGATCCAGCACCGCGCTGTAGCCGTTCCACCAATGGGAGATGGCCGTCTGCCCGTCTGCGGTTCTGACCAGGGCTCCGTCGGCCTCCAGCCGGCGGAATACCGCGGTATCCGGGCTGACGAACGGACAGCACCACAGCATGACGCGGAACCCCATGTCGTGTAGTTCATTCACCAGCCCCTTGGGGTCCGGGAAGCGTGCCGTATCAAACTCCCAGTCGCCGTAGGCGCGGCACCAGCAGTCATCGATCATCAGTACCCCTGCGGGGTAGCCGTGCGCGAGGATCTCCTGCGCATAGCGCAGGACCTTTTCCTGCGTACAGTCCCACTCCATCTCAATCCAGGTATTGTACTGCGGGACGGTAAACATATCCGCCGGCGGCATCTGCCCGACGCAGGATTGATCGGCGAGGTGATCACGCATGGTCAGATAGGCGTCTTTCAGCGTGTCTCCGCACTGCTCGACGGCGATGTTTTCTCCCTCCGCCGTTATACCGTCCTCACCGAAAGCATAGAGGAAGGGACGGTCGGAATACACGAGCCGACCGCGGTCGGAAAGCAGCGCCGAGGTCGCCTGGTTGCCTGCGTGCCACACCCGCAAATCACGGGAAAAGCCGCAGGAATACGGCATGAAAATACCGTCGTTGACGGCGCCGCCGAAAAAATGTTCGTCCGGTAAATAGTTGATCTTCAATTTATATTGCCCTCAATACTGTGAAAATTGTTCCTCGTCGGGTAACCGGATGCAGATTTTGTGTGTCAGCCGGATATCTGCGCTGCCGGCGCCTACCATGATGGTAAATGTACCGTTTTCCACATAAAAGCGGTTCGAAACGGGGCTGAAATACGCGAAGTCACGCGCCGAGAGGGAAAACGAAAATTCCTGCCGCGCGCCTGCCGTAATGTGTTTTTTGGCGAAGCCGACGAGCTCCTTTTTGGGGCGGATCACCATACTTGCCTGATCGGCAACATACACCTGCACGATCTCGGCGGCGTCCCGCGCCCCGGTGTTCCTGACGGCAAAAGTGACCCGATAGTCCGTTTCGGACATCTTTTCCACGCGCAGATCTTCATAGGCAAACTGCGTATAGGACAGCCCGTGTCCGAACGGGTAGGCGGGGACGATGCCGTGGTATTCCGCATATTTGTAGCCGACGAGCCCCCCCTCGGCATACCGCTCCGCATAGCCGTTGCCGCGTTCTTCCCCCGTTGCCGTGTCGGAAAGACAGGCAGGGAAGGTCTCTGCCAGCTTGCCGCAGGGCGATACCGCCCCGCTGAGCAGTTTTGCCGCCGCTTCGTTGACCCCCTCGCCGCCGAACCCCATGTAAAGAATTGCTTTCACTCTGTCCCTGAAGGCGGATATATCTACGGCGGATCCCGTGTACAGCACCACCACGACATTGGGGTTGACATCCGCCACGCGGGAAATCAGATCCTCCATGATCGGATTGAGCCGGATGGAAAACCGGTCCGTCTCCTCTTTCTCCGTCAGCCATGTGTTGCCGACGCACACGACGGCACAGTCGCTCTCTGCCGCGAGATCCACTGCGTAACGCAGTCCGAAGGGGGTCGGCATATGGTAGCGTATCATGTATCCCAGTGCAAACCGGACATCCAGCCCCTCCTGCGCCAGGCAATCGGTCAGAGACCGCGGCTTATCGCAGGTGACTCTGGAGGAGCCGCCGCCCTGAAATTCGGGGTCGGTCGCGAATCCGCCGATGAGAGCGATTTTCTGCTGCTTCTGTAAGGGAAGTATCCCTTCGTTTTTCAGCAAAACCGCACATTGTTCCGCCGCGGACACCGCCAGATCGTGCTTTTGTTCTTCGGACAGCGTCGTGACCCGGAGCGGCTCTGCCGCCTTGTATCGCTGTACCAGGGCGCGGATTCTGTCTGCGCTTTCCTGCACATCGGCATCGGAAATCAGCCCTCGCCGGGACCAGTCGTCCAGCTGCTGTTCAAACTTTTCATCATACGGCATTGCCAGATCCACGCCCGCCAGCAGCGATTTCGCGCGGTTCCGGACAGCCCCCCAATCGGATACGACAACCCCGTCAAAACCGAACTCCTGACGGAGTATGTCGCGCAGGAGGTGCCGGTTTTCGGAGGCGTAAACGCCGTTGACGGGATTGTAGCTGCACATGACCGTCCACGGATGCGCCCCGAGAGCGATCTCGAAGGCGCGGCAATAGGTTTCCCGCAGGGTGCGCTCGTCCAGCTCACTGCTCTGGAAGAAACGGTCATATTCCCGGTTGTTGGCGGCAAAGTGCTTCAGCGAGGTGCCGATGCCTTTGCTCTGGACGCCCCCGATATAGGCTGCGGCGAGCTTGCCGGACAGCACGCCGTCCTCGGAAAAATATTCGAAATTGCGGCCGCATAGCGGCGTTCGTTTGAGATTGACTCCGGGGCCGAGAATCAGGGCGACGTCATGCCGGATGCAGTCCTCGGCAATCGCCTGCCCCACGCGGTACACAAGGTCTTCGTCGAAGGAGTTGCCCAGTGCCGACAGGGTAGGGTAGCAGACGGACTTATCGGCAATCTGTTCTTCCCCTGCCTCGCCGATGACATAGCGCAGGCCGTGCGGCCCGTCGGACATCCTGACTGACGGCAGACCGCAAACCCCGGCGGTGGACCAGTTGTCCCGCCCGGTGAGGAGGGAAAAAAGCTCCGGATGGTTCGGTTTATTGGTTGAGTTCGTCATAAATTGCGTTGTACACTCCTGCAGTCCAACCGAGCATTTCCGTCTCGGTATATTCGTTGACCGTCGCTTTCCCGCCGCGGACGGCATCGTATTTTTCCCATAGCTTTCCCGTATCGCCGAAACTCTGCTCTACGGTTGAGAGATATTTCTGTCCGATTCTCGCGCTGTCGTCGAGCAGTCCGACATTGACGAGCGCACAATAGACAAACCACACAAGAGGCGCCCACATATTGGGGTAACCCCACTGGCAGACGGCGGAATCGTCCGTTTTCTCGCAGGCGGCGATCCCGTGCCCGTGCTCCAGCCGGCGAACCACCGACAGCAGTGCCCCGCGGTCGTCCGACAGCCCGACGGCAAAGGGCAGCGCACACGCGGCAGAGGTCACCTTTGTCGGCGCGCCGCCCGGGATCGCGTCCGTCAGTTTCGTACCGTCAAAGCAATACTTGTACAGCCGTTCCTTTCGCTGCGCCGCTGCCGACAGAAATTCTCCCCGTTTGTCGGGCAGGTAATCGGCAAGCATCTGTTCATACAGGTACAGCAGGCTGTTGAGATCGATCGGCGCGTAATCCATGCAATGAAAACCGAACCGAGGGGAAAAGTCCCACCCGGACTCGCACTCGGCGAGGATGTGCCCCCCGAGCGTTTCTCTGTCGACGCCGTCAAATGAGCGCGACAGGCGGCGCTCCGCCTCGTCTGCCATCAGCAGCCTGGCTTCCCTGTCGGCGGAATTTCCGTACCGGTTCAGCCCCGAGGGCAGGAGGCGCCGGCTCATCCAGAACCGGTACTCCCGTTCGAGCGCCCCGATCAGCGCTTGCTTCTCCTGCGTCCCGGCATAGGGCATGATGTCACGCACCATGACGCCGAACAGAGGCGGCTGAGAGCGGTTCAGCATCCCGGTGACCGCCGCATTGGGCATATAACCGTACCGGTCGATGAGATACGCCATATTCAGCGCATTGTGCAGCGCGTCCTCATACTTTCCGTCCGCGATCAGCCCTTTGTTGGTAAAGCAGGTATCCCAATAGTAAAATTCATCGAAAATGCCCTCGGCACACGGTGAATTGTACGGATACGGCAAAGCAATCCCGTCCGGACGGTGTCCCCTCGTCCGCAGGCTTTTATCCCAACTGTTCCGAATATACTGCCGTACTGTCACGACTTTATCCTCCGTTTAAAACAGGCGGACTCAACCGAAGTCAAGTCCGCCGAAAATCCGTTGCTGATTACGTTAACGAAACATCAATCACTTCAATTTCGAATGTGCTGCCGGCGGGGGCATATTTATTGAGGAACAGCATGACCGAACCGTTGGAGGCAGCAAGTACGCCGCTCTCTACATCGACCGTCAGTTCTGCTACGCCGTCAACAAACACAAGATCCTCACCGTACACGGTGACACTTGCACCCGCGTCGTTGTCCCAGCGGTCTACCTGATAACGGACTTTTTCCAGCTCACCTCCGGTGAGGCGGAGCTTGATGTGCAGCTTGGTCGCGTCCACCGTCGCGGTATCAAAGTTGAAGAGATAGGTGCTCCACACGTCGGTGGCGGATGCGGTGAAGGAAATCCGGAGGCTGCCGTCATCCTGCACCGTCGCCGTGTAAAAGTTAGGCGTGGTGTTGTACTGGTTGTTGCCGTTGGAGGTAATCCCGCGGAATGCCTTGCTCTCCTCCGCTGCGCCGCCGGCTACGGTAAAGGTAAACTCGGTCCATGCGGAAACCCCGGCGCTGTTTTTGCTGCGGATTCTTGCGGTATGCTCACCGGCGATAAAAGCATTCTCCTCGGTGGGCTTGTAGGCACGGCGCATAACGGGCGCATCCCCGGCGGGGCGCGTGCGTGCGGCGAGGTCCGTCACGGCAACGCCGTCAACCTCAAGCTCGTATTCTGCCGCTGCCAGCACTCTGTCCCAGTACACGACGCCGTCCCGGACCTCTGCGGTGGCGGGTGCGTCCGGCGCCGACTTCTCGCCGACGACCATTGCGATTTTGGTGAAGCGGATCACCGTTTCTTCAAGCACCTTATCCGTGGTCCCGTCGAGAGGGCACGGATTGTTGAGCTCCAGGTAGATGGCTTTCCAGCTGCCATCACCGTCCAGATCCAGGTCGGTCGTGTTGAGTCTGACGGTGTTTTTTCCCTTGGTGACGGCATAGCGTTCATACTGCTTGAAGCTGCTCTCTCCGCCGAACTCAAACTGCATCACGGGGAGGCTGCCGCTGACGACTTCAAATTCCAGCTCGAAGCTCGTCGGGTTCAGGTTACAGTCGTACCACAAAACGAGGCTCGTCCACTTGTTCGTCATTTTTTGTCTGTCGTACCGGATGAGGAGAGCATTCTCGTCGCTGTTGTCAATCGCGTAGTTGATCTCGCCGTTATAGGCATTGTTTTCGATCTTCTTGATCCCGGAGACGACCTTATCGCTCAGGTGATAGCCCGTCACCGTGACGGTGCATTCTGCCTGATACCTGCCGTCTTTCGTGCTAGCGGTCACTTTGCAGGTGCCTGCGTTGACGCCCGTCACCTTACCGTTCGCATCAACCGTTGCCACCGCCGGATTGCCGGAGGTCCATACCACCTCGTCGGCGCCGGTGGCGGTCAGCTGGTCGCTGGCATCGGCGTCCAGGCTCATGGTTTCCTTATCGAGCGTGATGGATGTCGAGGGGGGGGTGGGCGGTTCGTTATTGCCGCAGCCGATGGCAAATACCGCCGCCACGAGGATGAGCAGCGCCATCGCTGCTGCCAAGATTCGGTTCTTTCTGTTCATAACCTTTCTCCCTTTGTTTTTTTATTTTTGAATTGCCGTACTCCCCCTCCGGGGGGAGCAAAAAGGTTCATTCGGAAAACGGGAAACTGCTGAAAATTTCCTCATACATAGAAGCGGGAACATTGGTCATATACAGCCGCTTCCAGTCCTTTGTGACAGTGCGGAACTGCCCCACGCACACATCCTTGTTGCTGTTCCAGTCCGGCGTCCAGAAAAGCCCTTTTTCCCGCCACCAGTCGGCGCCGATATTCGCGACATATTTTGCCTCGTCAATGTCCGACGGCTGTGCCGCGTCCCAGACGCAGAGGCGGATGTCCATCTCCGACAGGATATACAGCGTATCGCCGTTAATCACGCTGCCGTCGTCGTTCAGGAGCCCCGCCGCCACCAGGTCTATCTGGCTGCCGAAGGGATGATAGTTGTATCCGATGGTACTGTAATCCAGTTTGATTCTGGTTCGCTTTTCCTCACCGTAATTGATGAAGTTGGACTGGAAGTTCTTATGAGTGTCGCTTGAAAAATCCTCATCGTAAAAGGATCCCGTCGGATTGGCGTGCTCGAGGAGAACCCATCCGGTCGTGCGCGTGTATGCCCACAGCTTCATGTTCTGAAACTCAATCCCGGTGTTGGAAACCGGCTTCTGATCCTGCTGCAGGTAGATCGTGGACCAGATGCCGATGCCTTTCCATCCGTGCGGCTTCATACCGTTGCCGGAGCCGGCACGCGGCGCATATTTCCAGTCGTTGGTATCGGCGCAGGAGGGGATCGCTTCGTGATAGGTCGCCTCGACCGAATATTGCGGTGTATAGAGCCCCTCGTCGTCGACGATTTTTTCCTGACAGAGGCTGACGAAAGCCGCTCCGCCGTCCGCCAGGAGATGCACGTTTTCCACCGTGGCGCCGCCTGCGAGGAAGGCACCGTCCTTTGCGGTCAGGTACGATACCCCGCCGGTTTCAAAACCGGCACTCGTCATTTTCTGTACGGCTTTCATAGCCGACACATAGTTTTTCTGCACGCCCCCGGCAATGGCTGTCAGCAGTGCCGCGTCCTTGGATTCCGCCGCCGCTTTCGCAAGATCGATGCCGCCGTAACAGACGGTGACGCCGCTGCGGTATGCCGTATCAAGACTGCCGAGGCTGCTGCGGCCGCTCTGATCGAATACGGCACCGACCCCCGCCGCTGCCAGCTTCGCCATATAATCCGCCGCTTTGAGGACGTTGGTTTGCTCCTCCATGTAGCGGACGTGTACTTTTTTGTTTTCGGCGCCCTGGAGAAATCCGTACAGAATCCGGTTGTCAAAGCGGTTGAGGAAGGTGGAGATGTATCCGATATCCCCCTCCGCAGCGGCGGCTGTCATGGCTCCGCCGAGGTAACCGAACTCCTCCGGCTGGAATTCGAGCGCGCAGACATTGCTGCGGATTTCCGAAAGCCCGGCATCGACCACGATGAAGTTCATCCCTCTGAAGCTCCGGATGTAGTCGGCGAGCCCGTTATATGCGTCTTTTCCGACGACGACAACCGTTTGTATATCGCCGCGCCGGTTCAGGGCGTCTTCCAGTGTGCTGCGGTAATTTTCGGTATTCTTACCGAGCTCCACCGTTTGGAAGCCGCACCGGGACTCTTTGACGGCTTCGGCATACACGCCCCCGCCGAATTCATCCCGGCTGTCGCCGGCATAACACAGCAGCACCTTGCTGTCCGTGCGGCTGCCGCCGCAGGCAACGAGCCCCGCGGACAGGAGCGACAGGAGCAGCACAGCCGCTAAAAATCTGATTTTTTTCATAGGTTATCCTTTTACGCTTCCGACGGTAATCCCCTTGACAAAGAACCGCTGCAGGAAAGGGAATACCAATGCGATCGGCAGAATCCCGAGGAAAATCTGCGCCGATTGCAGGTTTTTACCGCCGATATTTTTGAGTGCTTCCAGTTGCTCGGGGGTGAGCGTGAAGCCGGACTGCTTGGTCGGGTCGCTGGAAATGATCATCGTATACAGATAGGACTGTAACGGATATTTGCTCGGGTCATTCATGAACATAATGCCGTCAAACCAGCTGTTCCACTGTCCGATCGCCGTAAACAGGATGATGGTGGCGATGGACGGCATTGCCAACGGAATATAAAGCTTAAAGAGAACGGAGAACTGACCCGCTCCGTCGATCAGGGCGGCTTCCTCAATCTCCTTCGGGATGCCGCGGAAGAAGTTCATCAGCATGAGGACGAACCAGACATCGCAGGCGCCGGGCAGGATATACACGAGGAAGCTGTTGAGGAGCCCCAGCTGCTTATAGAGGAAATAGGTGGCGAAAAGCCCCCCGCCGAGGAACATGGTAATCAGGAAGAACCATGTAAAGACGGTACGCCCCTTGAATCTGCCGTCCGTTTTGGACAGGGGATATGCCGTCATGACGATCACGATGAGCGAGACCGCCGTGCCGATGACCGTCCGGAGCACGCTGATACCGAGCGCCGTAAAAAATTCTTTCTTCTGGGCGAGGTATTCATAGGCTTGCAGGGTGAAGCCCTTCGGGAGCAGAAAAACCTCACCCTTGCTCGTGAACTCATCGGCGGAGAAGGACACCGCCAGCAGGTGGATGAAGGGGAAGATGCACATCAGTGCCAGCAGTCCGAGGATTGTGTAGTTGACTACCTCAAAAACGATGCGGCTCCTGGATTTTTTGATTTTCATTTCCGTCCGCCTCCGTTTCAGAAAATGCGGTAATCAAACTTTTTATAGGCGAAGTAATAGGTCCCGCCCATGAGAATGATGGTCACAAAGGATTTTGCAAGGTTGACCGCGCTCGCCACATCCACCTGGCGGTCGCCGAACATACCGAGACGGTACACGAATGTATCGATGATATCGCCGCCCTCGTACACCATCGGGTTGTAGAGGACCAGCACCTGGTCAAAGCCGCCGTTGAGCAGCCCCCCGATCGACAACGTCATCACCAGAATGATGACAGGGGCGATGCTGGGCAGCATGACATGGATAATCTGCTGGAAGCGGTTGCCCCCGTCGATTTCCGTCGCTTCAAACAGCGTCTCGTCCACGCCCATGATGGCCGCGAGAAAGATGACCATGTTGTAGCCCATGCCTTTCCACACATCCGAGAGGATAATCAGCGTGCGGAACCAGTTGTTGTCGAGGAAGAACAGAATCCGTTTACCGAAAAGGCTGTCGAGGATGGTATTGACAATGCCGCCGTAGGAGAACATCTCGAGGAGAATACTCCCGAGGATGATCCAGCTGAGGAAGAAGGGCAGGAAGAAGGTGGTCTGCACAAATCGCGAGAACCACTTTTTGCTCACCTCGTTGATCATAATGGCGAGCATCAGCGGGACGAGGATGCCGAGGATAATCTTGATGCCCGAAATCAGGAGCGTGTTGAATACCGCCTGCCAGAACTTCTCCATTTTGAAAACATAGATGAAGTTGCCGAAGCCGTGATTGCTCGCCCAATCCTGACCGAAAAAAGTGCCCTTGTAGATGTTGAAATCCTGGAACGCCATGACGATCCCGAACATGGAACCATACTTGAAGACGAGCGTCAGGAGGATCCCGGGCAGCAGCATCACCCACCAGATCCACTGCGTTTTGACAAGGCGGAGGAACCCGGACGGGGCGCTGCGTTTTTTAATAGCTGTGTTCTGCATCATCGTTCACTTATTTTGCCTGTCCGGCATACCACGCATTGACTTCTGCCGATACTTCATCGCCGCCGATTCTCCTCCACGAGGATACAAAGGCGTCCCATGTCGAATCAATATCCTTTTCGCCCATGATGACTTTCAGATAGTATTCCTCCACCTCCTGCGCCATGATTGCGCCCTTGCTCGACATGGCGGGGGTGGAAATGCCGTAAAACTCGTCGTAGACGACCCGCTTTTTGACATCGTACATACTGGTGATCTGCGCCCATGCGCCGTCCTTATTGACGCGCGTCATGATATTGGCGAACATATTTTCCTGATACTTTGTGGCGAAGGGGTCGTCCTTCCAGACGAGATACTCCGGATAGGCTTTCCACAGCTTTTTCATGTGGGCGGTCCAATGCTCCGGCGCGGGTCCCTCTGCCTTCGGGTCGATTTCCAGCTGTTTATTGATCTCGACAAACTGCTCGTTGATATCGTACGGATCGTAGAACTGCGTCGGGCACCAGCTCCACACATACCCTTTTTCCGGTTCAGCCTCCGGCGTGCCGTCAAGAGCAATATACATATTGATCATCTTGAACAGCGCCTCGGGGTTCTTGCACTTCTTGTTGACAACATAGTAGAACTCGACCTGCTGACGGTCCACGACGGCGTTCCTGCCCTCTGCCAGCGGCATTTCCGCCGCCACCCATTCGTCGCCGTTGCCGATGGCGGTACCTAACGGATACTCGAACTGCCACCAGGGACCGATGACAACGCCGCATTTCCCGCCGAGGACATCCGCCTGCACGGCATCGACCGTGGACGCGGCGACATCCTTTGTCAGAATTCCTTCGTCATACAGACGGTTCAGCCACTTCAGAGCCGTCTTGCTGTTTTCCGAAATCTCGTCGGCGTGCAGCTGCCCGTCGGAGCCGAGCAGCCAGGAATACGGGCTCGCGCCGAACATATTCATATAGCCGCTGATCGAGAAGTAAGAGCCGGAGACCTTGTTGCTCATGGCGAGCCCGCAGGTCGCACCTTTTTTCTCCTTGAACGCTTTCAGGACCGTATACAGCTCGTCGGGCGTGGTCGGGACCTCCAGATGCAATTCGTCCAGCCAATCCTGACGGATGTACATGACGGGGACCCCGCGGCGGTTGTCCGAGTACTGCGGTACGGCATAGATCCCGCCGTCGCTGTCGGTCAGGCGCCGGATGACGTCGGGGTCGCGGTTCAGGAACGTTTTGACATCTTCCGAGGCGTACTCATACGCTGTGGCCAGATTCTTGAGCATACCCGCTTTTTTCAGAGAAGCGTAGTCGCTGGCGGTCACCTTGAAGATGTCCGGAAGTTCATTGGCAAGCATCGAGAGGCTGAGCTTTTCGCTGTACTGCGTCGGAGGAACCTTCCACAGATACGAAAATTCGATATTGAGCCGCTCCTTGATCAGCCGGATATACGCCTGATTGTCGGGCGTAATGTTCTGCGGCACACGGCTGTCGTTATGTGCCTGGTATTCCATGACGCCGGTGATTTTGACGGTATTTTCGTACCGACCGAAAGGATTACGGGTGGGGTCGTCATAGTCCGGGCCGTTGTCGTCATTGCCTCCGAAGCAGGAGACAAGGTTGACGGCAAACAGGAACGCCAGGGCAAAGCAACAGATTCTGACAAATTTGGAATAACGCATTTTCGTCCCTCCTGTTTTCATAGCGGAGCTTCCGCTGATCGCCGGATCCGCATTTCTGCGTATACGGGTCGTTCATTGTACTGCGTCTTCATTGTACAGCGATTGTGCAACCTGTTCAATATTCATTTTTTTACATTCGCACGATTTGTTGACATTTTTGAATAAAAAAAGAGCCTTTGCGGAAAAGGCTCTCCTTTTTGGTCAATACGGGGGGTCAGTTGCGTTTCGGGTTGTTTCTGCGATAGGCTCCCGGAGAGCAGCCGTTGACCTTGGCAAAGGTCATGCCGAACTGCGTCGGATTGCCGAAGCCGCATTTGGCAGCGATTTCCTGCACGAACCCGTCTGTTTCCACCAGCAGCTTTCTCGCCAGCTCCATACGCCTGGCGAGTATATATGCGTGCAGGTTGCTCCCCATGACCGCTTTGAATTTACGGGAGAGGTAGGCGGGGTTATAATACACGGTGGAGGCAAGGAGCGCGAGGGACAGATCCTCGCCGAGGTGCGCGTCGATATAGGCGGCGACGCCGGCGATCACCGCATCGTCTCCGCCGTCGATGGGCAGATCCGGCTCTGTTGCATCCAGAAAGTAAAGTGCGTTGCTGTTCCTTTTACTCTTTTTCAGAAGCCTTTGAAGGCGGCTGTCGGCAGATTGCGCGCAGGGGGGATCCAGTACGAATGTGCTGTAACTGCCCGTCCGCTCGTACAGATCCTGCTGCAGCCTCTTTGCCCGCTCGGAAATGACGCTGATGCTTTCGTCGCTGCGTATGGAGGCGAGCAGATATTGCTCGTCTGCAAGGACGGCGACGGGTCCGTTAAAAGCGTTCCGGACAATGCCGGTGAGCCCGTCGGTCTCGCCTGCCGGGCAGATCAGCAGAAAAACGGTATCGTCGTATTCTTTTCCTTCGCCGGTCAGGGCGTGCTTCAGCTGCAGGTCGCCGAGCTGCCGGGACAGCTCCCGGTTCAGCTGTTGCTGACAGATGAGCTCGGCAGTTTTGCGGTGCTGCTCATCAATGGACGCGATTTTTTCTTTGACCGTACGGATCAGCACATCATCATTTTCCAGCTTCAGCACATACGAAACATCAGGGAGCTTCATGGCTTCGTACGCATAGGAGAAGTCGCTGTACCCTGTCAGGAACACTGTTTTCATCTGCGGATAGGATTGCAGCAGATCGCTGCAAAGCGACAGCCCGTTCTGCTTCGGCATGTTGATGTCGCAGACGATGATATCGATGAAATGCTTTTCCGCAAACGCCTTTGCCTGCTGTGAACCGTAGCATACATATACCTCGGCATCGGTATCCAGCTCCTCGCCGAGCGTGTAGGCAATTCCGTCGGCAATATTGCGCTCGTCGTCAACGACCAGTATTGTCATCCGCGTCTCCTCTCTTTCCGATATTCAGCCGGAGCGTGACACAAAGACCGCCCAGGCTGCTGCGTGTTACCTCCACCCGTCCGTATCCGTCGGCATAGTGCCGCAGCCGGCGGCTCACATTGACGAGCCCCGATGTTTCGGCGGCGTCCGTGAGACTGCGGGCGATTTCCGCGATCTGGCGGTCGCTTATATCTCCGTTATCCTCCAGTGTGATGGACAGTTCGTTCCCGGATACGGCGTATCCGACCCGGAACATCCCTCCGCTGTCCTTGTCGGCGAATGCATATTTGTATGCGTTTTCCGCGATCGGTTGCAGACACAGTTTTGGGATCGGGACATCGCGGAATTCTTCCGGGAGCTCCTGGACCTCCACCAGTACCCGATCCCCGAAGCGCATTTGCTGTATCTGCAAATAGTTTTGCAGATTTTCCGCTTCGTTGCAGAGGGGGACAATCGGCGCCGCGTTGCGCGTGATATACAGAAACAGTTTGGACAGATTTTCCGTCATCAGCGCGACGCTTTCTATATCTCCCATCTTGCAGAAGCTCCGTATATTCGCAAAACAGTTGTAGAGAAAGTGCGGGTTGATTTGTGCCTGGAGCGCTTTGAATTCGCTTTCGGTCCGCATCACCTTTTGCCGGTAGTTTTCTTCAATATACCCCGATACGGAGGAGGTCATGTAATTGAAGCCGTCATAAATATACTGGAAGTCCGAGGAAATCTTATCATCCAAACGCACGTCAAAGTTGCCGCGGCTGACCTCATTCATGGCACCCAGCAGTTTTGTATAGGGCTTATTGAAGAAATGGCGGAATGTGATGAACAGGACCAGCGCGGCACCGCATAGCAGGACACACGCCGTGATGAAAAAGGCGGTGTATAACGGCAGATTCGTGTCTACCGCGGCGGTACGGAAGGAGGTGTACAGCGGGATTGCCCCGAGTACATCCGTGCGGTAAACCACTTTGCCTTTTTCGAGGATCGGCTTGTCTGTCGCCGCACGGTCGGTCAAAGCCGTCAGCGGATCCTTATCATCGGAGCAGACAATACAGAGCCGGTCGCCGTCGTCGATATGCGCCGCCGTTTCGAGCTGCGGCAAAACAGGCAGGGAGAGCGCCTTTGCCAGGTAGTCGGTGTTCAGCATCATCGCGAGTACGGCATGATCCGTTTCCGAGAGGGACAGAGAGATGAAAACTTTTCCGTTGCTGTTATGGAGATTTTCGTCGAAGGTCGGAGAGTAGCGGTGCGCGGCGATCTCCGCATCGAGCATCTCCCGGCGCGTATCGTCGCCGACGAAAGTGTAGAGTGTGTTGTAGGAGAGCTCTCCGTCCGGCGCAATCCACAGGGCGCAGGAGTCCAGAATGTCATAGTAGGTGGTGAGCGACAGGAGCGCGGCCATCGTACTGTTGATGGCGGCGTTGCGCGCGTAGGAATCGTGCTGAATCTTGTCAAAGTAATAAGACTTCAGGCGGACAACCGTTTCGTTGCTCATGAGGGAGAAGCCCGCGAGCGACACATTCCGGATGTCGTTCGTGAGATTGTCGATCTGCCCGCGGTAACTGTCC
>CAKRNO010000008.1 GCA_934371135.1 uncultured Eubacteriales bacterium | reverse complement strand
GGAGAAGATCCTGCCCTGTATGTTCCTCATCGACAACGCCAAAGCCGCCATGCAGGCGGCGGGAGTGACGCCAATCGTCCAGCCCATCCGCGGCGGGACGGACGGCGCGCGGCTGTCCTACATGGGGCTCCCCTGCCCCAACCTCTCGACCGGCGGCATCAATTTCCATTCCGTGCGCGAGTGCATCCCCGAGGGGGCACTCGTGAAGATGGTGGAAGTGTTGCTCCGGCTCGTTGCATTGCAGTTCTGAAAATGTATGTCATAAGCAAGGCGGCGCCCGATTTTTCGGGCGCCGCCTTGTATTTTATAAAAATCAATCCGGGAGGTTCGCTTTTGTCTCTGCCGCGGTATCGTCGGCATCGCCCGCCGGAGCTGTCTCCGGGTTTACCGGGGCGATCTCACAGGCGGCGGTCACCTCACCGGCGCCGGGAGAGGCCTCCGCGGGGGGTGTCGGGGTCACCTTTCTCCGTCGCTCCCGGATATGGTGGGAGAAGAACAGGAACCAGAAGCCGACCGCGGTATAGGCGACGGCAAGCAGACCGCCGAAGATGTCACCGCGCCCGAACACACCGTTTGACGCCGTGCTGAACTGGCGGAAAAACACCTCTGCGACATCCTGCAAAAGATGCGCCGCGAGCGGGAGGAGAATATTCTTCGACTTACTGTAGAGCGCCGTGAGGAAGATCCCCTGCGCCGTAGCCAGAATAAACAGCATCATGCAGGAGACGACGCCGAGCGGGCGATACATGGCATGGAACAGCTGCGTACCGCCATAGACCGCGGAGGTCAGCACGACGACGAGCAGGTGATACTTGCCGCACCGCTCAAAAAGCAATCTGCCGAGGAAGCGGAAATAGAGCTCCTCCCACACGACCGCCGCCAGGACGGCGAGAAATGTCATCACCGCCGAAAGCGGTGCGGGGCGGGTATTCGGAACCCCGAAATACATCAGTACAGCCCCTGCCAGCGGCAAAAGCAACCACAGAGTATTCTGTGAAAAGGTCTTCCCGCAGATCAGGTACTTATCGGCGCCGGAAAGGCGCGCGTAAAAGAGGAGCAAGAGGACGATGAGCACTTTCGCAAGCGTCGACCACAGGAGCGGCAGCTCCGCCGTGCGGTCCCGGATCGCGAGCAGGGCGAGGAGCCACGACAGTAGTACCGCCACCGCCGCATACCCTGAAAGAAACAGCCAATCCCGTTTTTTCATGATGTGCCCTGTCAGCGGAAATCTTCCACGCGCCAGCGGTCCACCCATTCGATATAGGGTGTCCCGTCCTCGCGGAAGCGGATCGGGAGCCAGACATAGTCCGCCTCGCCCGTGTTGCTGTCCGAATAATCCTGCAGGTTGATCTCCTTCGGGAGCCCGCCGAGCGCAGGATTGAAGATCTGCTCAAAGCAATGGCGGATGTCGGGCATGTGCACCGAGAGGTCGGTCAGCCAGCGGTCGCCGAGCGCGATGTACAGATCCGGCACCGTCGGATGATGGAAGACGGAGGAGAACTGGGCGCAGAACGAATCATGGTTCCGGTCGTCCACGCAAGGGTCGCCGAGATCCTCCCACGCACCGTGGAAGGAGGGGATGCGGCAGACCTCGGAGGGGTTCGGGAAATAGCCGGTCGTACCGGAGGTGAGCAGGAAACGCTCCTCCCCGCGGCGGAAAAACGCGGGCGCCTCCCGCGTGAAGGGCGGGAACGGGCGCGGCAGATGCTCACTGCTCACCGCGATGACGTCATCAAAGCTGTCGTTGAGCTCCATGCAGATCATCATGGTGTGCGGATGCTCAAAGATCGCATACCCGCGGCCGTCCTCGACGACAAGGTCAAAATCCCCGACGTGATACGGCTCGCAGGAGACCGAACGCACATAGGTGTAGGGCCCGCGGATGTCCGTGCTCTCGCAGACGCCGAAGAACGCCGTCTCGAAGCCGCCGTGCCCTGCGCACTTTGCCCACAGGACAAATTTGCCCGTGCGTTCGCAATACACGATATGCGGTCTGTCCATGATGTTTTTGGGATAGAACGGGCTGTCCGGGTCCTCGTCATCCACCATGATGACGCCCTCGTTCTTCCAGTTATAGAGATCCTTCGACGAATAGAGCGAGACGCCGTGATGCCACACGCCGCAGTACTCCCCCGTCGCGTAGCCGGTGATGCCCTTTTTGTTCTCTCCGTACCAGAAGAAAGTGTCACCTACCGTGATGATCGAGCCGCCGTGCGCCTGAATGCGCTCGCCGTCCGTATCGTACCATACTTTACCGGGTCGAATATCCGAATACATAGCTGTTCCCCTTTTCGGTTCTGTCTCCGGGCATCGCGCGGCGCCCGGGTGCGCAGCGGAACGCCGCGCTTTTATTATCTCTATTGTATAGCAGCGCCGCGGGATTGTCAACCGCCCGTCACGCCTCAAACTGACTGTTGTAGAGCGAGGCGTAGAACCCGCCGCGCGCCATCAGGTCGTCGTGCGTCCCCATCTCAATCACGTCGCCCGCCCGCATGACGAGAATCAGGTCTGCCGAGCGGATGGTGGAGAGACGGTGCGCGACGATAAAGGAGGTGCGCCCCGCCATGAGGCGCTCAAACGCCTCCTGCACCTTGCGCTCGGTGCGTGTATCGATGGAGGAGGTCGCCTCATCGAGGATGAGGATCTTCGGATGCGTGAGCATCACGCGCGCGATGGAGATCAGCTGGCGCTGCCCCTGCGAGAGCTCCTCCCCGCCCTCGGAGAGCATGGTATCATAGCCCTCCGGCAAACGGCTCACAAAGCCGTGGACGTGCGCCGCCTTCGCCGCGGCGATCATCTCCTCCTCGGTGGCATCGGGGCGACCGAGGCAGATGTTGTCCCGCACAGTGGCGCGGCGCACCCAGGTGTCCTGGAGCACCATGCCGATCGAACCGCGCAGAGAGGCGCGCGTCAGCTCGCGGATATCTTCCCCGTCCACCGTGACGCTCCCGCCCGTAACGTCGTAGAAGCGCATGATCAGGTTAATGAGCGTGGTCTTGCCGCACCCGGTCGGGCCGACAATGGCGATGCGCTGACCGGGCTGTGCCGAGAGCGAAAGATCGCGCATGAGCGGCACCTCGGGCACATACGAAAACGACACATGGGAGAACGCGACCGCCCCTGCGGGATCCGTGAGCACACGGGCATCCGGGGCGTCGGGGATCTCCGGCTCTGCCGCGATGAGCTCCTCAATGCGCAGAGCGCAGGCAAAAGCGTTCTGCAGTTCGGTCAGAACCCCGGAAATCTCGTTGAAGGGCTTGGTGTACTGGTTGGCGTACGACAGGCAGGAAAAGAGCGCACCGACCGAGAAGGAGGCGCCGACGGACAGGGCGCTGTCCGGATAGATGAGCAGCAGTGCCCCGAGCAGGGCGACCGCGGCATAGACCAGGTTGTTGACGGCGCGGGTGCAGGGATTGGTCAGGCTGGAGAAGAAGGTCGCGCGCAGGGAGTGCCGGCGCAGGCGCTCGTTGACTTCATCGAAGCGTTTTTGACTGCGTGCCTCGTAGCGGAACGCCTGCACGACCCGCTGACCGCCGATCATCTCATCGATAAGGGCAGTCTGCTCGCCGCGCGTCTCGCTCTGCCGCCGGAACATCGCGTATGTGCGCTTCGCAATAAAGCGGGCGACGAACAGCGAAAGCGGCGTCAGGAGCACGACGCAGAGAGCAATCCACGCGTTGAGGTACAAAAGGATCCCGAGCGTGCCGAGGATGGTGAGCACGCCGCTGAAAAGCTGGGTAAAACCGAGGAGCAAGCCGTCTGCCACCGTTTCTGCATCTGCAATCACGCGGGAGACGGTGTCCCCCGTCGGGTGCGTATCAAGGTACGCAAGCGGCAGGTGGCGGATGCGGTGCATCGCGTCCCGGCGCAGATCCCGCACGATCTCAAAAGCAATCTTATTGTTGAGGGCGCCGAGCAGCCACTGCACGATTGCCGTCGCACCGACGGCGACGCCGACGGCAAGGAGGAGCCCGAAGATCCCGTCAAAATCCACATTCCCCACGCCGCAGATACCGTTGATGGCACGGCCGATGAGGATGGGGAGCACGAGCGTCAGGGCAACGGAGACGGCGGCGAGCAGCAGCGTCAGGAGCATCTCCGGCACATGGCGCCTGAGATAAGGGGAAAGGGCGCGGAGCGCCGCTTTCGTATCGCCTTTTTGCAGCTTTTTCTTCATTTCGCGTCGCCCCCTCTCTCCTGCGTCATGCAGATCTCACGGTAAACGGAGCAGGTCTCCCGCAGCTCATCGTGTGTGCCCATACCGACCACATTCCCCTCGTCAAGCACCAGAATCAGGTCGGCGTGGCGCACGGAGGAGGTCCGCTGGGAGACGACCAACACGGTCATCCCCGCGAGGTCCTCCCGCAGAGCTCTGCGCAGGCGTGCATCCGTCGCATAGTCGAGGGCGGAGGCGCTGTCGTCGAGGATGAGGATCTCCGGTCGCCCGACCAGTGCGCGGGCGATGGTCAGGCGCTGGCGCTGACCGCCAGAAAAATTCTTGCCGCCCGCTTCAACGGGCTCGTCCAGCCCGAGCGGCTTTGAGGCAACGACGTCGAGCGCCTGCGCCGTGCGGAGCGCGCTCTGCAATTCGTCGTCCGTGGCATCCGGGTTCCCCCAAAGGAGGTTATCCCGGATGGTGCCGGAAAAGAGGACGGCGCGCTGCGGGACGACCCCGATCATACTGCGGAGGGCGTCGGGATCATAGTCCCCGACCGGGGTGCCGAACACCGAAACGACCCCCTCACTCGCCTCATAAAAGCGCGGGATCAGGTCCACGAGCGTCGTCTTACCCGACCCGGTACCGCCGATGATACCGAGAGTGGCGCCGCGGGGGATGGCAAAGGTGACATGAGAGAGCGAGGGCGCCGCATTGCCGGCGTAGGTCATGGACACATCCGTCATGGCGATCGCCGGGGCGCCCTCGACAGGAGCGCCGGGCTGTGCGGGCGCCGCGAGGCTGCTCTCCATCTCCAAAACGCGTGCAACACGCTTCCCCGACGCGAGCGCGCGGGTCACGGTGACGATATAGTTTGCCATCTTGACGAGCTCCACCAGGATCTGCGACATATAGTTGTAGAGTGCAACCACCTGTCCCTGCGTAAGGTCGCCGTGATCGACGCGGATGGCGCCGCCCCAGATGAGGGCAATCACGCCGATATTGACGATCACATAGGTGAGTGGGTTGGTCAGGGCGGAGATCATCCCCACGTGCTTCTGCGAGTGTGTGAGCGCCTCATTTGCGCGGTTGAAGTCCGCCTCCTCTGCATCCTCGCGGCAAAACGCGCGCAGAACGCGCACGCCGGTCAGGTTCTCACGCGTGAGCCCGAGCACCCGATCCAGCTTTTCCTGGGAGCGGCGATAGAGCGGCAGGGTGCGGAACATGATGGCATACACCACGATGAGCAGGAGCAGGATGACGGCGGCAAAAATGAGCGACAGGCGCCCGTCGATGGTCGCCGCCATAATGAGCGCGCCGAACACCACGAAGGGGGAGCGGAGCAGGAGGCGGAGCGTCAGGTTGACGCCCGTCTGCGCCTGGTTGACGTCACTCGTCATGCGGGTCATCATGGTCGCCGTACCGAGTGTATCCAGCTCCCGGTAAGAGAGGCTCTGTATCTTGCCGAACAGCGCGGCGCGCAGGGCGGTGCCGAAGCCGGTCGCCGCAACGGACGCAAAATACTGGGCGCAGGCAGCCGCAACCAGCCCGACGAGGGCGAGCAGCAGAAGCATGCCGCACATACGCAGCACATAGCCGGTATCGCGCGAGGCGACGCCGGTATCGATAATCGCCGCGATGACGAGCGGCACGATGAGCTCAAACCCTGCCTCCAGGAGCTTAAAGAGCGGCGCCAGAATACACTGCGCCGTGTACGGGCGCAGATAGGAAAACACACGTTTCATCCGATATCCCCCGGAGCAGCGAGCAGCTGCTCCACTTCATTTTCTGTATAGATCGCGACCCCTGCCGCGCGCAGAGCAGCAGCCGTCACACCGTCACCCGGCGCGAGTGCCCCCGAAAAGGTGCCGTCATACACGGTGCCCCGCCCGCAGGAGGGGCTACGCGCCTTCAGCACCGCCCGGGTGATGCCGAGCCTGCGCGCCGTCCCGACCGCCGACGCGGCGCCTCGCGCAAAAGCCGCCGTCACGTCCTCGCCGGCACGATTCAGGACCCGCGCCCCGACAATCTCGGAGGGGGTGCGGGGGGTGGGCAACCCGCCCGCCGTCTCCGGGCAGACCGGCACGAGGTCAAAGCGCTCGGAGAGGCGTATGACCTCGGGTGAGGGCTTGGCTCTCCCGTCATAGCGGCAGGGGGCACCGAGCAGGCACGCACTGACAAGTATTCTTTCTTTCATCGGTACCTCCCCATCCGTCCATACAACGTTTTATTCTACCATATCGGAAACGGAAAAGCAATTCCCCGCCTGAATTTCCCCGAGAAATGCGGCAAACTGTGCGTGCAGGTGCTGCCGCGCCGAAAGCAAACCGGAGATGACAAACGACCGCGGACGACGCCCCTCGCCGGTATCAGCCCGTGAACGGATAAGAGCGGCGCGCCCGAAGGCGCGCCGCTCTCTCATCGGACAGGTCTCCCTGCCCTTTTCAGGATAGGATTACTTGTTGACCGTTTCTTCGGTTTCGGTCTCTGCCACTTCGGCGGTCTCTGCATCAGCGGTGTTCTCCGTCTTATCCTTCTTGATGTTAACAAGGAGGTTGGTCAGAATCCCGAGGATGAGGGCGCAGGCGATCGAGGTGATGGTCACCTTGCCGAAGGTCAGCACCAGCCCGCCGATACCGGTGATCAGGATAACGGAGACGGTGAACATATTGCGGTTGTCGCCAAGGTCAACGTCCTGAATCATCTTCAGACCGGAGACCGCGATGAAGCCGTAGAGAGCGACGCACACACCACCCATGACACAGGACGGGATGGTAGCGAGGAAGAGGACGAAGGGAGCGAGGAAGGAGGCGAGGATCGCCATGCAAGCCGTCGCGAGGATGGTCACGACAGAGGCGTTGCCGGAGATGGCGACGCAGCCGACGGACTCACCGTAGGTGGTGTTCGGGCAGCCGCCGAACAGGGCACCCGCCGCAGAACCGACACCGTCGCCAAGCAGGGTCTTATCCAGACCGGGCTCCGTGAGGAGGTCCTTCTCGATGATGGTGGAGAGGTTCTTGTGGTCTGCGATGTGCTCTGCGAAGACCACGAAAGCAACCGGTACATAGGCAACCGCGACGGTCGCGATGTAGGAGCCGGTGATATCCTTAAAGCCCTTGAAGGCGTGGATGAAGGTGAAGTCCGGGTACCAGGCGCTCGCCTGGGTGAGCTGCTTGAAGATGGAGAAGTCGATGACCTTCAGTGCATCGACGTCGGCGGCAAGACCGATGACGGTGAAGACAGCGGCAACGGCGTAGCCGGCGCAGATACCGATGATGAACGGGATCATCTTCATCATCTTTTTGCCGTAGACAGAGGCGGCAATCGTCACGCCCAGCGTCACAAGGCCGCAGATGAGCGCTACATAGGTGTTGACGGAATTGGAGCCGTTGCCCTTCGTCAGGTCGCCGACAGCGTTCCCTGCGAGGGACAGACCGATGATCGCGACCGTCGGCCCGATGACCACAGCGGGCATCAGCTTATTGATCCACTTGGTACCGCAGTACTTGACGACAACCGCGATGACGACGTAGACAAGACCTGCGAACACAGCGCCGATGAGCAGACCGGTGAAGCCGAGGTTGATCGACACAGCACCGCAGAAAGCCGCTGCCATAGAGCCGAGGAAGGCGAAGGAGGAGCCGAGGAACACCGGGCTCTTGAACTTCGTGAAGAGCAGATAGACCAGCGTGCCGATGCCGGCGCCGAGCAGAGCCGCCGACTGCGACATACCGACAGACATACCAAAGTGTTTGATGACGTCGGGATTGTTGTTGATGACCGTCGGCACCGCGATGGTTGCCGCCAGGATCGCGAGCAGCTGCTGCAGTGCGAACACGAGCACTCTCGCAAACGGGGGTCTGTCTTGGACATTGTAGACGAGTTTCATAATTTTGCATCTCCTGTACAAATTAATTACATCTATTTACTCGGCTCACGCCGTTGATGCCGCAAAAAAATACACCCTGCCCGAGCAAGATGTACCACAAACCGACGCTGTCGCGCCCTCTATGACAATCTTCCCGGTCTCTCTGTACCGCGCTTAAAGATCTTTGACTGTCGATATTCTAGCAGATTATGTCCGGTTTGTAAAGAGCAATCGCAGAAAAAAGCCATTCTTGTGCAAAATGTTAAAATCGGCTCCTGAATTTTAATCAATTTGTGCAAAAAGACGTGTTAAAAAGCCGAGGTTCCGCCGCAAAGCAGTATCACGGGAAAAGCGCGCCGTGCGGCGCGCTTTTCACTTTATATTCCGGGGGTGACGCGTCAGCGACGCCATGCCGCCTGGGCGGTTCACTCCTGCTCGTAGAGGTAGACGCCGGTGTCCCCGTCCGTCTCCTCAAAATGCACCGCCACGACCTCGCGCTGGGAGGTGGGCATATTCTTACCCACAAAATCGGCGCGGATGGGCAGCTCGCGGTGGCCGCGGTCCACAAGGATGGCGAGGCGGATGGTCTGCGGTCTGCCGAGGGCAAAGAGCGCATCGATGGCGGCGCGCGCCGTCCTGCCCGTATAGAGCACGTCATCGACCAGCACCACGCGCTTCCCCGTCACATCGAACGGCATCTCCGACCCGCGCACCTCCGGGAGCTCGCCGATCGTCGAGAGATCGTCACGGTACAGCGAGATATCCAGCACCCCGACCGGCACGGCAACGCCGCTGTGCACACGGATGCGCTCGGCGACCATCTGCGCCATCGGCACCCCGCGGGTATGTATGCCGACGAGCACCAGCCCGTCGAGGTCTCCCTCCCGCTCCACGATCTCGTAGGAAATGCGGGTGATGCAGCGGCCGACCGCCGCCGCATCCATGATCTGCGCCTTGAGTTTCATGTAAAAGAGGTACTCCTCTCTGCTTTCTTTACCGTATTGTAGCACGCGCCGACGCGGCTTGTCAATTCACCCGAAAACAAAAAAAGCGACGGGGGTATTGAATTGTTCATAAAAAGTGGGTATAATGAGAAAAAATACTATGAAACGAGGAACAAAAAATGCTGTTTTCCCCCTTTACACTGGCAGGTGCCGCGCAGAGCTGGCTGACCATCGGTATGCTCGTCATCGTCGTCGTTGTCTTCTACTTCCTGCTCATCCGTCCGCAGAAGAAGCAGGAGAAGGAAGCACAGAAAATGCGCGACAACATGAAGGTCGGTGACGAGATCACCACCATCGGCGGTATCGTCGGTAAAATCGTCTCGCTCAAGGATGAGACGGTCGTCATCGAGACCACCAAGGACAAGACCCACATCCGCTTCCTGCGTGCCGCCATCCGCTCTGTGGACGTCGCCGCAGAGGACTCGCACCCGATCGTACACGAGACGCCTGCCGAGCCCGCGAAGAACGGTAAGAAGGGCAAGAAGAAATCTGCTGTCGAGCCTGCCGCCATGGTAGAGACGCCGGCACCCGAGACGGCGGAAGCCGCCCCCGCGACGGAAGCACCGGCAGAAGCCGAGGCTGCCCCCGCGACGGAAGCGACCGAGACTGCACCCGCCGACACTGCGGAGACCGCAGCGCCCGCCGCAGACGACGCAACCAAGGAATAATCCGAAACCAAGACAAAAGAGCCCGCGACCGACGGTCGCGGGCTCTTTCTTTTTACATACGGCACCGGGGTGCTCCCGGAGAGTTTCCCACAAACGGTCTCCGGGCGCTCACGGCGATCTGCTCACAAGCGCTGTCGGCGCGCCGGGAGAACTCCCCCGACGCGGAGGTCGGTGCTTCAAAGGACGGCGAGGACCAGCGCGAGCGCGAACAGCCCGACGACGGCGCCGCGCACGATGAGCCCGGCGATGCCGCCACGGCGGCACGCAAGGTAATTGCGGATATGGCGATGCCTTTTGAAAATGCCGCCTGCGGCAAGCCCGACCACCGGCAGGAAAAAGGAACCGACCGAATAGCCGAAATGCCCCGTGTCGTGCGGAGGCGCCACGATAATCTCCTGCTCCGTCGCTCCGGCGCCGCCCTCCGGGAGCGCCGGACTGCCGGGCGCGGTACTCACGGGGATCTCCCCCTCTGCCGTGTCCCCGCCTCTCTGCTCTCCCGTCTCTCCGCGCTCTCCCGTGTCGGCATCCCGCGCAAGGATGTTGCCGGGGGCGGACGCCACCGCCCCCGCACCAGCAGGAGCGGCGTGCCCCGTCGCGCGGATGCGGCGGTATGCCTCCACTTCCCTCTCGTCTCCCCACACGAAGTGGTCATGCCCGACGTCGGCGAGCGACGGCGTACCGACGGGCTCCCCGTGGGCGGCGGGGTCGTAGACCAACAGCTTTTTATGCTTCTCGAGCTGTGGGTCGGGGATGGGGATGGCGGAGATGAGCGAGCGGGTATAGGGGTGGAGCGGATGCCCGAACAGCTCCTCCGCCGGGGCGACCTCCACGATTCTCCCCTTGTAAATCACCCCGATGCGGTCGGAGATAAAGCGGACGATCGACAGATCGTGCGCGATGAAAAGATAGGTGGTCCTGCGCTCGCGCTGAAACTTCTTCATAAGGTTCAGCACCTGCGCACGGACCGAAACGTCCAGGGCGGAGATCGGCTCATCGGCGACGACGAGCTCCGGCTCCATCACCATGGCGCGGGCGAGCCCGATGCGCTGCCGCTGCCCGCCGGAAAACTCATGCGGGTAGCGGGTCAGATGCTCGGGGAGCAGACCGACCTCGCGGACGATCTCCTCCACCCGGCGGACGCGATCCGCCTCGTTTTCATATAAATGAAAATTGTACAGTCCCTCGGAGACGATATAATCCACCGTAGCGCGCTCGTTGAGGGACGCGGCAGGATCCTGGAACACCATCTGGATATTGCGGATGACCTCACGGTCCAGCGCGCGCGGGATGCGCCCCGAGATGCGCACACCCCGATACAGAATCTCCCCGGCGGAAACCGGGTTGACGCGGATGACGGCGCGCCCGACGGTCGTCTTCCCCGACCCGGACTCGCCGACGAGCGAAAACGTCTCGCCGCGGTAGATGCGGAAAGACGCATCCCGCACCGCCCGCACGGTGTGCTCCCCGCGCCCGAACGTGATGTCCACGTTTCTGAACTCGAGCAGTATCTCCCGTCCGTCGGCTTCGACGGGTCCGCACGCGGGCAGATGTGTCACCCGCCCGTGTCTCCCATTCTCTGTCTGCAACTTCACTCCCCCTCTCCGTAAAATGCCCGCCGCAGCTTATCGTGCAGGTCACGGATTGCCTCCGGCTTCTCTACCGCCGGGGCGCGCGGATCCAGGAGCCAGGTCCTCGCGGCGTGCGTCTCGCTGACCGCGAACAGCGGCGGCTCCTGCAAAGTGTCGATCCGCAGGCAATACGGATTGCGCGGCGCGAAAGGATCCCCCGTGATCTCGTTATACAGGGAGGGCGGCGTCCCCCGGACGGAATAGAGCTCCGTGTTCTTCTCCGCGAGCTGCGGCAGAGAGGCGAGCAGCGCCCATGTATAGGGGTGTCTCGGGTCATAAAACACTTCCTCCGCCTCCCCGATCTCCACGATCTGCCCCGCGTACAGGACGGCGACGCGATCCGCAACGTTCGCCACGACCCCGAGGTCGTGCGTGATAAACACAATGGTGTAACCGAACTCACGCTGCAACGCCTTCAGCAGCTCGAGGATCTGCGCCTGGATGGTGACGTCCAGCGCCGTCGTCGGCTCGTCACAGATGAGAATCTTCGGCTGACAGGAGAGTGCGATGGCGATGACGATGCGCTGACGCATCCCACCCGAATACTGAAACGGATAATCGTCAAAGCGTTTCTCCGGGTGCGGTATCCCCACCTTCCGCATCATCTCCATGGCGCGGCGGCGCGCCTCCCCCTCCGAGCACTTCTGATGCCGCAGGATCACTGCGGTCATCTGCGCGCCGATGGTGAGAATGGGGTTGAGAGAGGTCATGGGATCCTGAAAGACCGTGGCGATGCGGCTGCCGCGTATCTGCCCCCAGTCGCCGTCATAGCGTATCTTCGCCAGGTTCAGGACGCAGACGCCGCGGAGGCGCTCTCCGTCCTCCCCCACATACCGCACGCGGAAGGTCACGCGGTCGAACACCGCGTTCCGCACCCCCTCGTCCGCGAGGTCGGCGCCCTCCCGGATCGCCAAACGGAAGGCGCGCAGCAGCCCGAGGACCAGCCGCCACCGACGGCGCGCATTCATCCGCCCGACGGAGAGCCAAATCTCCTTTGCGATGAGCGCGTTTCTCTCCCGGATCTCCTCCGGCAGCTCTCCCTCGTCCCCAGCCGCCGCCTGCGCGCGGCGGGCATAGGTATTCAGCCGTTCCTCCAGGAACCGCAGACGCCGGCGCACCGCGCGGGTCAGGCGCACCGAGGTGTCCGCCAGCTCCTCGTCGTAAAAGATGATGTCGCCGTGGCTGACGGTGCCGTTCTCGTCCAGCATCCCGGCAAAGGTCTTGGTCAGGACCGATTTCCCTGACCCGGACTCACCCACGATGGCAATGGATTCCCCCTCGTAGATGTCCAGCGAGACACCGCGGATCGCCGTCAGGGTCCTGCCGCGGACGCGGAACTTCACCTCCAGGTCCCGGACGGACAGGAGCACTTTCTTTTTCTCCATGTTTCCCTCACAGATGCGTCCTCGGGTCCGAGGCGTCACCGAGGTTCTGCCCCACCACATACAGGACGATGGTAATGACGGAGGCGACGGCGACCGGGCTCCAGAACTCGAAACGGAACCCGGGCGTCAGCATCGACCCCTCCGCGGCGTAGATAAGCTTCCCGAGCGACATATCCGACATGGAGAGCCCGATATAGGACAGGAATACTTCATAGGAGATATACGACGGGATCTCCGTCGCCGCCACCGTGACGATAACAGACACCATAAAAGGCAGAATGTTCTTCATGGCGATGCGCCACGTCGGGGTACCGAGGCAGCGGGAGGCGAGGTTGTATTCCCTGTCCCGGATGATGACCACCTGGGTGCGGATAAAGTACGCGATGGAGAGCCAGCCCGTCACCGTCAATGCAAACACCATCGTCCAGAAGTTCGCCGACAGGATCATGACGATGACGGAAATGAGCAGGATATACGGCACGTTGCCGACGATGTTGTACACCTCGGTCATGAAAAGGTCAGCCCGCTTCGAAAACCCCCACAGGGCGCCGACGACGATCCCCACCGTCAGGTTGATCGCCGCCGCCACGAAAGCGAGCGTCAGCGAAATGCGCGCACCGCTCCAGAGAGCGTCAAAGGTCGATTCACCGACCCCGCCCGCACCGAAAATCCAGTGAATATTATGACCGTACTTGTCCATCGCCGCAGAAGGGGACAAATGCTTCCCGTTCTCCACCAGCACGTTCTGATACTTGTCATACCCCGAAAACAGCGGGTAGACATACGCGAACACGATCAGGAGCGCAAGGAGCACCAGGATCACAATGTTCAGCCGCTTGCGGAAAAAGACGCGGAAGACCGACTTCCAGTAGGAGTACCGCGGCGCCGCGATATGCTCGGCGTCTTGGGCGTCCGTCTCCACGGGGGAAAAGAGCTCTGCATCCGTGAGCCCGGACGCGCCCGTCTCTGCTTTATCATTCTGCATATCGTTCACCTCGCTTTACCCGAGAAAGAGATGCGCGGGTCCGCCGACGCCATGAGCAGATCCCCGAGGATGAGAGAAACGATGGAGAGAACCGCATAGAACAGGGTCAGCCCGACGATGACCGCATTGTCATTCATGTTGATGGCGGTGGTCAGGAGGTTCCCCGCACCGGGGACGAGATACACCCGCTCCGTGATGATGGCACCGACGAGGCACCCGAGGAGGCTCGCGGGGATGCCGTGCAGCATCGGTATCGCCGCATTCTTGAGAATGTGGCGGCGGAAGATCTCCCGCTCCGAGAGTCCCTGCGCCCGCGCGAACCGGACATAATCCGCGTTCATCTGGTCGATGGTATAGCGCCGCAGCCACTTGACGAGCCCCGCCACGGACGGCAGCGCAAGGGAGAGGATGGGGAGCAGATACATGAGCGCCGTCTCCCCCTCCATGCTGAAGGAGGTGGGCAAACCAAGGCTCCCGCCGATTGCCTTGAAGATAAAGATATACGCGAGCGAGGGGACCGCGAGGATGAAGACGATATAGGCGGTACCCAGCTTATCGACAAACCGGTCCTTCCGCCTCGCCATGAGGATCCCGAGAGGGACGGCGATGAGATACGCCGCGACCGCCGCGACGATGCCGATGATAAAGGAATAGCCGAGCTTCGACCGGTTCTCCTTGAAGGCGCGCACGTTGATATAGTCGTCCGTGTAGCGGTCGGCGTACAGGGGCGAGACCTCCCGCGCGCCGGCGTAGGCATAGGTCGCGGTGTGCAGGTCGTTTGCGCTCTCCTCGGTCAGCCCCGTCGGGTACGTCACGCGGGAGGTGACGTATCCCCCCTGCTGCTCCGTCATGGTATCCGCCACATCGACGTTCTGGTTGACGGTGTAGGACAGACCGAGGCGTATCGTCACCAGATTCTCATGGATATAGGGAAACTGCCCGTCAAAATACAGGAGGTATTTGTGCTCTGTGCCCCGCCCCAGGATGGCAGGAGAAAACTTCCGCTTCAAAAGAGCGCCGCTCCCCTCCTCCGTATTGTAGACCGGATCATAGAGCGTAAAGGTGAGCCCACGGTCACCGACGTCATCCTTGACATAATGGATGTTATCCACATGGACGATGCCGCCGAAAAAGGACAGGAGACGCGAGAAGACGCTCTTATCCTTGTATGCGAAAAGCTGCTGCTTACCGCCGACGTCCACCTTGTTTTTGTTCAGCATGACGGCGTCCAGCCGCTCGACCGTATAGCCGCGCGCCTCATAGTCACGGCGGAAGCGCGCCGCATACTCCCGGGCGGTCGCCGTATCCTCGTCCGCCCGGCGCCCGATGGCGACCGCCGCCGCCCGCGTCTCCTCGTCGATCTCGCCCGCGCGGGTAAGGTCCGCAAGATATTCCCCGTAGGAAACATAGTCGAGGTACCCGAAGCGCTCCCACTGCGTGTACCGGTACAGCTCGCGGTCGTTGTTGTATCGCTTGGTAAACTGCCCGTCCCTCGCAAAAATGAGGTTGCGGTCCATGAGCGTATAGATGAGCAGCATGACGATCGTGACGACGATGACAACGGACACAATGCCGCGCAAAAGGCGCTTCATCAGATATTTCGCCATAAGCTCCTCCTCCGACCGGGGCGCACGGCGTGCGCCCCGTCAACTTCGTTTTTTTCAGAAAAGTCCGATATTCTTTGCCATGCCGCCGCCCTGCGGGAGCATGGTATCGAGATACGTCGCGGGGTCGCCGTAGTCCGGACTCCAGCCGCAGCCGTCAAAAATGTTATAGTTCATGAGCTGCCCGGAGGGGGGATAGAAGCCCGCGTAATACCAGTTCGACGCATTGGAGCCACCCGTCTTGACAAGGCGGATCACGACCTGCCCGCCGAGCGATGCCTCCACCGACTGTTTGAACGCGTTCGCACGGTTGGAATACGGCTCGCTGATGTCGCAATAGGGCATTTCGAGAACGATGGGGTTCTCGCGGCTGATTTCCACGCCCTGCTCCCGCAGCTCCTCCACCGCCTCGGCGAGGTGTGCCGCGGCTCTCTCCGCGCTGTACCAGCCGTCAAAGCCGGTGGATGACCCGGCGCCGCCCTCTGCCGCAGAATCCCATACCTGCACGCCGACCCCGTCCGCATCGAGCTGTGCCTGGACGATGGCGCCGTAGTACGTCCCCGCCGGGAACCGTCTCTCCTCGTCTCCGATGCGCACCGTCACATCCTCGGCAAGGCTGACGAAGTTACCGGGGGTATAGGAGTTCACGAGGCTGGTGTACTTGAGGTCGTCCCCCGTGAGCGTCGCGTTCTCCGCCGCGCGGTCGAGCGAGGTCACGAGCGCCATGCGGAAATGGCGGTTCAGCATCGCGAGGTTTGCCCGCACCCGCTCGTCCTCCGTCATGGAGGAGACGGCGACGGTCGGGTCGTTATAGTTGGCGTACTGCTTACGGTACAGGTTATAAAACACCGGGAAAGCGCCGGCATCCACGCCGGAAACATACGCATACTTTTCAAAATCCCCGTTTTCTTTCGCCTTGGCGAGCGAGTTGGCGTTCAGCCCCGCGCCCGACAGCTTCCCTGCCCGCACGAGGTCATACGCCTGCGTCGGCTCCTGCCCGGAGACGAACGTCCAGGTGATCTTGCGGATGTTGATGCGGTTCTTGTTCCAATAAGCGGGGTTGGCGCTGAAGATCACCGAATTCTCCGCGGTCATCGACGTGACGAGGTAGGGTCCGCAATAGGCGATCTTCTCGGGGGAGGTACCGTAGGTGTAGCCGCTCCTGCCCGATGCCTCCGCAAAGGCGGCTCTGCCGAAGGCACCGCCGTTCGCGAGGAAGTACGCCTCGCTGATCGGGGCGAACAGAGCATAGCTCAACATGGTGGTGAAATAGGAGCACGGCTGCTCGAGCTCATAGACCAGCGTATAGCGGTCGGGTGCCCGCACGCCGACGGCGGAAAAGTCCGTGACCTCCTCCGAAAGGTATTCCGAGACGCCCTTGACCACGCCGTCCACCAGTGCTTCGAGCCCGGCGCTCGCGTCCAGCAGATGCTGGAACCCGCGGACAAAGCTCGCCGCCGTGACCTCCTCGATCGGCGTCCCCTGGTAATTCACCCATTGCACGCCCGGGCGGATATGGAACGTGTAGGTCAGACCGTCCTCCGATACCTCATGGGAGGTCGCGAGGGCGGGCATCTGCCGGTTTTCCGCGTCGTACTCATACAGCCCGTCGTAGAGGTTGACGAGTGCACGGAAATCGGGGGCCTGGTTGGTGTTGTGCCAGTCCCACGTCGTGGGGTCTGCCGTATAGGCGTAGTCGTAAGTGTCGCCGATGGTGTAGCCCTTTCCTTTCAGATACGACTTCGCCCACGTCTCATAGCCGCCTGTGCCGCGGAGCGTCGCCCATTTTGCCTTCATCTCCTCCACCTCTCCGCGGCGGAGCGGTCCCCCCTTCACCACAAGGGCATTGTGGTAACGGAACTCGTCGCTGCCCCAGAGGACCGACGTGACGGTGCGCGGCGCGACGCGGGAGATGGCATAGTTGCCGCCGTTCGCCGTCGAGGGCAGCATCACGCCGGAGCCGAGCAGCTTCGCCTCCGCGATCGCCATGAGCGCATAGCGCTCGGAGACGGTCGCTGCCTCCGTCGCCCGCGTGTAGTAGTCATAGAACTCTCCTAGCACTTCCCGGTAGAGGAGCTCCGACACCTCCGCATGGGTCTTGTCCGCATACGGGTCGGAAAGCCCCGAGCCGCCGCCCGAGCCCTTTTTACAGCCGCCGGACGACAGCAGGACCCCCACCGCCAGGAGCAGCAACAGCATCTGTCTGCACCGTTTTTTCATCATCCTAACCTCCGATGGCACCCGGCGGCGTCTGCCGCCCGCCGTGCCCGATCACAAAATGAAATATCACACCATGCAGTGTGAGCCGACCGACGGTTTTTATACCTCGTCGCGCGACGGCGCGGTGCATCGGGCGATGTCAAAAAATGCGTTTTTTTCAAATCTCCGGAAAACAGGATGTCCCCCGCGGTGACCCGCGGGGGACAGAAAAAGTGAATACGAGAGACAGGCAGAACAGGGCGAGGGAGAATGGAGGACAGCGAGGGGCAGCGGACGGGCACACCGCCGGCGGCGAAGACGGCGCGCGCCCGGCGGCATAATCCGCCGGGGGCTCGCATACAGTGAAGCAATCACAGCCACCGGAGGTGTACCGTGGAAAAAAGACACAGAAAACAACCCTCATTGCTGAAATCGCTTCTGCTCGGCGGAGGTATGGCACTCCTCTTCGGAGCCGTACTGGTGATGGCGGTCAGCGCCGTCCTCCTGCGCGCGCAGGACCCGACCGCGCATCTGCTCCCCGCCGGGCTCGCCTGCCTCGGTCTGACGGCGCTCATGCTCGGCATCTGCACCGTCCGTATGTGGCGGCGCGACTCCCTGTTCCCCGCCCTCATCGCAGGGGCGGTCTTCGCCATCCTCATCGGTGCGGGCGGGCTCGCCATCCCCGGCTCAACCCTGCCCGTCGCCGTCCGCTGTGCGGGCATCCCCGCCGTGTTCCTCATCGCGCTGCTCGGCGGATTTCTCGCCCGCCCGCGGCGGGCAAGACGGCGGCACCACTGACACCCGGACGTCCCCGCCGAGACGGCGGAGCTTACCCGTGAAGTCCTCATAGCCCCGCTCAATCAGCTCGCACCCGGAGAGCCGGGACACACCCGGGACGGCGAGCGCGGCGATGGCGAGCGCGGCGCCGCCGCGCAGGTCGGTCACGGTGACGTCCGCCGCGTGCATGGCGGCGGGGCGGAGCGTCAGCGTCTGCCCCTCACGCGTAAACGAGGCGCCCATCCTGGCGAGCTCGCCCGTATAGCGGAAGCGCTCCTGCCACACCCGCTCGGTCATGCGGCTCTCCCCGTCGGCGAAGCAAAGCGCCGCCACCGTCTGCGGGTGCAGATCGGTCGGGAAGCCCGGGGCGGGCGCCGTCTCCACGCTGACCCCCGAAAAAACGTCGCCGCGGCGCACGCGCACGCGGTCGGGGGCAGTATCCACGCGGCACCCCGCGCGGACAAGCACCCCGATGAGGGGTGAGAGATCGCAGGGGCGGATGCCCGTCACCGTCACGTCCCCCGCCGTCGCCACACCCGCGAGCAGATACGTCCCCGCCTCAATCTCGTCGGGAGAAACGACAAAAGATGCCTTGCCGAGGTGCGGGCAGCCCCGTATCTCAAGCTCCGGCGTACCCACCCCGCGGATATCGGCGCCGAGCGCCAGGAGAAACCGTATGAGGTCGCCGACGTGGCTCTCGGTCGCGCAGTTCGAGAGGTGCGTGACGCCGCGCGCGCGGCAGGCGGCGAACAGCCCGTTCACCGTCGCGCCGACCGACACCTGCGGGAATACATACCTGCCGCCGGTCAGCCCCGCGGCGGGTGCATAGAGCTCCCCCTCCCCCCGCGCGCCCAGGGCATGGAAGGCGCCGTAATGACAGTTGAGCGGGCGGTTGCCGAAGTCGCACCCGCCCGTCAGCGGCTCTGCCGCGTACCCGAACCGACCGAGGCACGCCCCGAGCAGATAGGAGGAGGCGCGCATCCCGGCGGTCAGGTGCCGCGGGATCGCCTCGGGCGACAGGTAGCGGGCGTCCACCGTCACGGTGTGCGCATCCCGGCGCGTCACGCGCGCGCCCATCTCCGAGAGGATCCGGAGCGTCAGGCGCACGTCTCCGATATCCGGCACATGGTAATAGGTACACGCCCCCTCCGCCAAAACGGACGCAAACAAAAGCGGGAGCGCCCCGTTCTTTGCCCCGGAGACCTCGACCTCACCGACGAGGGGCGCCCCTCCGTTCATCACATATTCCGACATTTCCGGCTTCCTTTCCTTGTCGATTTTCCGACCGGTCATTCTGCTGTCAGTATATGATGGGAAGCGGCGCGCCGTCCTTACCGCCGCCCGTCGTTTTTTGTAAAAAACGTCGCCCCGCCGGCGTCCGTTCATACTTCTTTCATATCTCTTGTTTAAGATATAAAAAAACAGTTCAGCAAAAGGAAACGATCATGGAGCATTTCATCGAATTCCGTCACGTCAGCAAGGTCTATACCATGGGCGAGGTCCGCATCAACGCCCTGCACGATGCCGATTTCGTCATCGACGAGGGGGAGCTCTGTGTCATCGTGGGTCCCTCCGGAGCCGGTAAGACGACGCTCCTCAACATCCTCGGCGGTATGGACACCCTCACCGAGGGCGAGGTCTTTGTCGGCGGTCGGGATATCTCCCACCTCGGCGTGCGGGAGCTCACCGCCTACCGTCGGTATGAGGTCGGCTTCGTCTTCCAGTTCTACAACCTCATCCAGAACCTGACGGCGCTCGAAAACGTCGAGATGGCGACACACATCAGCCATGTGGAGACGGACGCCGCCGAAATTCTCGCGGAGGTGGGGCTCGCCGACCGGTGCCGCAACTTCCCCGCCCAGCTCTCCGGTGGGGAGCAGCAACGCGTTTCCATCGCGCGCGCCCTCGCCAAAAAACCGCGCCTGCTCCTCTGCGACGAGCCGACGGGCGCGCTCGACTACGTCACGGGGAAGCAGATCCTCCGCCTCCTGCAGGACACTGCGAGAAAAACCGGCATGACGGTGGTCATCATCACGCACAACAGCGCACTGACCGCGATGGCGGACCGCGTCATCCACGTCAAAAACGGTACGGTCGAGCGGATGGAACGCAATCCCGCGGCGAAGCCCGTCGATGAGATTGAGTGGTGACGGCGATGCTGATGCGTTCTGTTCTGCGTACCATACGCACGACCCTCGTCCGCTACTTTGCCATCCTCGCCATCATCGCGCTCGGCGTCGGCTTTTTTGTCGGTCTGCGCGTGACCGAGGACGCCATGCTGAAAACGGCGGACGGGTATCTCTCCGACCTCCGGCTCTATGACTACCGTCTCGTCTCGACCCTCGGCTTTACCGACGACGACGTTACCGCCTTCAGCGGTCTTTCGGGGATCGATGGGGCATGGGGCTCCGTCTCCCGGGACATCCTCTATAAAAAGGAAGACGGCACCAACGCCGCGCTCCACGCGCACGCCCTGCTCGAAAACGTGAACGGGCTGGATCTCGTCGCCGGGCGGCTCCCCACCTCCCCCGGTGAATGTGTCCTCGACGCCAAATTTGCAGGAGAGGACCGGATCGGCACGCTCCTCACCCTCTCGGAGGAGAACTCCGATGAGACCAAGCAATATTTTACGGCGCAGAGTTATACGGTCGTCGGCATCGCAAACGCTGCCACCTATATCAATTTTGAGCGCGGCGGGGCAGCCCTCTCGGACGGCACCGTCTCAGGCTTTATCTACCTGCTGCCGGAGGCGTTCCGCAGCGACGGCATTTACACGGAAATCTACCTGAGGCTCTCCGAGCGGCACCCCATCTGCTCCGACGAAGAAAAGGCGGCGCTCGACGCCGTGCGAGGGGATGTGGAAGCGCTCCTGCACGACCGCGCCGACGCGCGCTATGAGGGCATCCGCACCGACGCTGAGGCGAAGCTCGCCGCGGCGGAGGCGGAGCTGGACGCCGCGCGCCCCCTGCTGCCCGAGGAGAAGATACGGGAGTATGAAGCGCAGATCACTGCCAAGCGGGAAGCACTCGCCTCCCTCACGGCGCCGACGGTCTACGCCCTCGACCGGCTGTCCAACGTCGGGTTCGCGAGCCTCCGGAACGATACGGCGATCATTTCGGGCGTTGCCAAGGTCTTTCCGCTCTTTTTCTTCCTTGTCGCGGCGCTCGTCTGCATCACGACCATGACGCGCATGGTCGGGGAGGGACGCACGCAGAACGGGACGCTCAAGGCGCTCGGCTACGGCAACGGCGCCATCCTCTCGCAGTATCTGCTCTACGCGGGCAGCGCCTCTCTCATCGGCTGTATTACCGGGTTCCTGCTCGGCTCGCGGCTCCTGCCGCTCGCGCTCTGGAAGATGTACGGCATCATGTATTCCATCCGCCGCCCGGTCGCGTATGTGCTCAACTGGGGGCTGTTCGCCGCCTGCACCGCAGCGTTTCTCGCGGCGGCACTCGGCGCCACCGTCTTCGTCTGCTACCGTGACCTTAAGGAAACGGCGGCACAGCTCATCCGCCCCAAAACCCCGACCGCGGGGAAAAAGATCCTGCTTGAGCGCATCCCCGCACTCTGGAATCGTCTCCGCTTCCTGCACAAGGTGTCGCTCCGCAACATCTTCCGCTACAAGGGACGTATGCTTATGACCGTGCTCGGCGTCGGCGGCTGCACCGCCCTGCTCCTGGCCGGCTTCGGCATCCGCGACTCCATCCGTCCCGTCGTCGACAACCAGTACAGCAAAATCCAGCTCTTTGACGCCTCCGTCAGTTTCTACGACGGACTCGACGAGGAGGCGCGCGCGGCTTTCCTCGAAAAGAGTGCCGGCACCGCCGGGAATACGGTCTTCCTCTACACGGACAGCGCGAGCGCCCTCGTCAATACGGGTGAGACGGACATTTCCCTCATCGCGGCAGACAGCGGACTCGACGGCTTTGTGGATCTGCACCGCGGTAAGACCCCTGTTGCCTACCCCGGCGACGGCGAGGTCGCCGTCAACTTCCGCTTTGCCGACGAGGCGGGGCTCGCGGTCGGCGACATGCTCACCCTGCGCGACGGCGAGGGGCGTACCCTGACCCTCCGCATCAGCGCCATCTTTGACAATTATATCTACGACTACGCCTATGTCACGAGCGGAACGCTCTCCAAAAGCTTCGGCGAGGCTCCCCTGCCGAACACTGCCTACATCCTCTTTCCCTCCGGGGCAGACGCGGTCGCGTCCGGTGCCGCCCTGCGCGGGATTGATGGCGTCGCAAACGTGCTCCTCTCGGAGGAAATGGAAACGCGCGTCGGCAGTATGCTCGACAGACTCGATTACATCGTCCTCATCGTCCTTGTATGCGCAGGGGCACTCTCCTTCACCGTACTCTACAATCTCACGAACATCACCATCGCAGAGCGCACGCGTGAGCTCGCCACCATCAAGGTCCTTGGCTTCTACCCAAGGGAGCAAAACAGCTATGTCTTCCGTGAAAACATCGTCCTCACCGCCTTGTCCGTCATCGTCGGGCTGCCGCTCGGTATCGCTCTGCACCGCTACGTCATGGCGCAGATTCGCATCAGCTCCATCTACTTCGGTCACGCGCTCTCTCCCTGGAGCTTTCTCATCGCCGTGGCAATCACCTTTGTGTTTACACTTCTCGTGGATCTGACCCTCATCGGCAAGATCCGCCGTATCAACATGGCAGAGGCGCTCAAGGCGATCGAGTGACCCGGGGGACGTCTCCCCGAAAAATGCCCGCGAGGCAAATCGAATGAACGAAAAGAGGCGGACAGCCATGGCTGTCCGCCTCTTTGATTGCATTCTCGGATAAGGCTGCCTCGGGGCTTCTGTTCCCCGGACGAGGTTACTCTCTCCTGTCGTTGCGGTCGGCGGATTTTTTGCGCCGGCGGCGCACGAGCTCCACCGCGATGACCGCGGCGGCGGGGATGGCGACAACGACGGCGAGTATGGTCCAGAGCGTCTGCCCCGCGCCGCTGTCCCGCGTGGTGTAGCCGAAGTAGGTCACCTCGGTCGCAGGGATGCGGAGGTATCGCTCCCCGCCGATCTCCACCACCTCGGCATTTTCATAGACCTTAACGGTATATTTCCCGTCCGCGTCAATGGTCAGCCCGACCGCCGTCAGGCTGCGGTCGTTGGACTCCCGGACCGAAATCGGCAGATACACGTCAAAGGGCGCCTCCATCGAGGTGATCGGCTTACGCCCCTCCTTGAGCTCGGTTTTCCAGAGCCCCTTGAGGGAGGTATGAAAGCCCACGGACCAGTTCGTATTGAAGGCGTCGCGATCCTGCCGCTCCATCACCAGCAGGCGGTACGGCACCGGGCTCCCGTCCGGGAAGCGGAACTGCACACCCGTCACGGCATCGACAATGCGCGTGGTCAGGATGGTGAGCGTGGCGCTCATGCCCTCAATCGGTTTATAGTCGTTTTTATGCTCCTCCGTAAACTCAAAATTGACGACCACCTTGTAGATGCCGGGGTCGGTGAACGGCTCGCTGTACACCGGAATGACGCAATCGGGCAGGTGCCGCTCGTTTTCGAGCTTCAGGTTGAGGGGTGATCCGGTATAGAGCATCTCGGCGGAGCGAAGGACGATATCCCCCTCCAGGGCGAGCGTCGCACGGTTAATGTAGAACGGGACGGTCACGGCGGCTGCCTCATAGTTCTGCGAGCCGTCAAAGATCACCCGGACGCGATATTCCCCGCCGTGAATCGGCGCATTGTCCGCGACCGGCGAAAGCGAGCCATCCTCCTCGGAGACCAGATAGTATTCAAAGCGCAGGGGCGTTTCCTTCGGGCGGTCGGTGCTGATCCGGCACTTGTCCTCCTCGATGCGCTGTACCTCCCCGTTATAGACCGTATCGCGCCCTTTTGCCGTGATCTTCGCGGTGGCGCGGCGGATGGTCAGGGTGCGGGAGGCGGTGGGTGCCGTCAGGATATTGTTCGCCGTATCGGTGAGCGTGCAGTACGCCGTGTAGACGTACTCGCCCGCGTCCCGGCGGGGCGTGGCGTCATAGGAGACCGACACGCAGGAGGGCATCCGGGAGATAAGGTCGATCGTATGCTCCCGCCCGTCGTAAGTGACGGTGCGGTCGGCAAAGTCCAGGTACTGCCCGGGGTCGATCTCGCGCTTCGCAATCACCCAGTCCGCGTAGAAATTGTTGCGCACGATCCCGTCCCCGGAGCAATGGATGCTGTCAAAGCGGTCGTCGTCCGCAATCACCGCACGCACGCCCCGGTAGGTGCCGGCGACCGTCGCCGTATTCCCGGTATAGGTGATGTTCATGATCTTGGATAAATCAATATTCGGTTTTTCGGTGTAATAGAGGGTCAGCGTCTGCTGCTCCCCGGTGTAGACCGTGGTCGCGTTCTGCTTATCGTCCGGTGTGCTGCCGCGCCAGGTGACGTAATTAAAATCGATATCGACCACCGTGATCTCCCAGGTGAACGACGCCACGGAGGAGAGCCCCGTAAAGGTGTAATTCCCCGTCGGGTCCTCCACGGTAAGGAGACGCGCATGGTAGGTCCCCCGCACCGTCCCGCGGTTGCCCTCATACACGGGGATCGCCTCTGCGGGCAGACCCGAGAGCGTTACCGTCTGTTCCTCTCCGATATACTCGTAGGCGGTCTGCTCCGGCCAGCGGCAGGAGGAGAGGTCAAAGACCCGCTTTTCAATCTCAAATTCCAGCACCGCGGCACCGCTCGCACGCTGTGACAGGACCGCCACCTCGGCGCGATACTGCCCGACCGCCGTCGGCGGCGTGGAGAGCTCCTCCCAGGTGCCCTCTGCGGTGCGGCGCCAATAGCGTACATAGATCGAAGCGTCTGCCCAGCGGCTGTCCGCAAAGGAAGTCGGCTCACCGCTGAACGGGCGCGTGAGCGGCAGTGCCCCGAGCTGTGCCACGGTGGGCAGCATCGGCAGCGAAGCCGTCTGCTCCCATTTGCGATATCCCTTATTACCGGCGAAGGTGTTCAGGATATCCCGGCAGGAGCCGTCGGTGAGCCCCGCATCCGTGAGCGCCGCGGAGGTGAAGACACTGCTCGCCGCCGCCCCGGGGATCTCCCGCGGGAGGGCGGTGTCACCGCGCTCCCGCGCGACGACGGAGGCAAAGCTGCCGCGCACCTCCAGGGTGCGACCGTCTGTCTGCTCCCGGTTCTCACCGAGGAAAAGCGCGGCGCCCCCGCCCGGTGCCGCAACGGCGGCATCCAGGACGGAGTAGGTCCCACTGAACGTCAGGTTCTGCACCGCCTCGGGCTTTGCTGTATCCGTGCGCGAAAAATCCCGGCTCCAGAGTAGCGTGCCGATGAAGCCGCCGGCGGCATTCTCCGCCGAGACCGCCGCCGAGACCAGCACACCGCCGACCGTGAGCGTCGCCTGCCCGCCGGAGAACAGCGTCCCGAAAATGCCGCCGGCCGAACCGGAGGTTGCCGTAACCGTCGCCCGCACCGCGGAATTGTCGATGCGCACGGAGGCGGCGAGGTAGTTCGACGGGTGCTCCGACTGCCCGACCATCCCCCCGACGGAGGTGTCGCCGGACACGGCGCCGGACACGGCGCAGTCATAGATATGCAGGCGGGTCTGCGCGTAACCGACGAGTCCCCCCACGCGGTCGGCGCCCGCAACGTCACCCATGTTAAAGGCACTCTGTACCGTCAGCGTCACAGCCGGACTCTGATCCGCCAGCACAGCGCCCGCGATACCGCCGACACAGCCGGTGTGCAGGGCGCTGACGCGCCCGAAGTTGGCGACGCGGGCAATGCTCCTCGAGCCGCTCTGACTGATACGGTTGATATACCCCACGATGCCGCCGACGTAAGACGCCAGCGTCGTTTTCGGCTCCGATATATCCGTCGCGGGGTTATAGGCGGATGTCACCTCCCCGAAATTGACACAGTCCGAGATGGCAATGCCGCCGACCGTCCGCCCGGCATTATAGACCGCGCCGACGATGCCGCCGATCATGCGCCCGGCGCCGCTGACCGTCCCGCGGTTCACGCAGCCCGTGACGGAGACGGTGTCAATCGGCGTCGTGCAGCTGCCGAGGATTCCCCCGAGACCGTTACCCGGCACGTTCAGCATCGGGACACCGTTTCGTGTGGTGGCGCTCCCCCGTGAGGTAAGCTCGCCGGAGAACTCACAGGACGTCACCTTTGCCCCGGAGGTCCCGATGGTGCCGACGACGCCGCCGCCGGCGCCGGTGAGACGCATCGTCGCGGAGACCGAACAGTCCCGCACCTGCCCGCGGCAGACGGCGGCAATCCCGCCGACCGTGACATCCCCCCCGGCAGACCCGATATAGCCGCGCACGAGGTGTACGCCGGTCACCGTCGCCCCGGAGGACAACTCTGCGAACAGCCCCACAGGCTCCTCGTTTTTCTGATCGCTCTGCGGCTGGTACTGATAGAGGTTGAAAAGGCGATGCCCGCCGCCGTCCAGCGTCCCGCTGAATTGCGACGAAACGGAGGGCACCCGGTGCAGATCCGTATCACGCCCCGACGCCACATCCTCCGTGACGGCGAAATCCGAATTGAAGCAGAGGTCCTCGGTGATCACATACGAGAGCTCGCGGAAGGGTCTGTCGAGCGACGGGTCCACGAGCGCATACCGACAGAGCATCACGAAATGCACATACTGTGCAGGGGTGGCAATGCGGTAGGGGTCGCTCTCCGTACCCGCCCCGCCCGCGAACGGGCAGGAGGCGATGTATGCCGCCATGCTCTCCTGCGTCCAGTTGTCCTCCGTGCGGACGACACCGTCCCAGACGGCGAGCCCGTCCGGTATCGGCTCCCGTCGGTCGGGATAGCGACCGGCAGCCGCTGCCAACGCCGCATTTTCCGCACCCGCGAGGTCCGTCACCGAGCCCTCTGCGCCGGCGGTCACGGTGTCCCCTGCCGCTCCTGCGGGTACGGCAAGAACGCCCGCGGGCGGTACCAGCACCGCCGCGAGCACGAGGCAAAGCGCCAGTACCGCGCACAAACCCTTTCTCCGACACATATTTCCATCCTCCGGGCGCATCACTTTTGTTAAATATTGTACTATATATGGGACAGTTTTTTCAAGCGCAAACGTAAGGGTTCTCATCTTTCCGCGCTGCCCGGTGTCCACTTTCCACAAACCGCCACACGGGCGGTTGTCAATAACGCCAAAACCGCGGGGGGAGCGGCGTTTCCCCGCCGGGCACTCCCCTGCCCCGGACGCCCCCGCAAGCAAAAAGCCCCCGCGCCGGATGGCGCGGGGGCAACGGTTTTATTTAACGGAGATTACTCCTCCGCGGGACGCGGCGTATCCTCGTCGGGTACCGGCATCTCATCCGGTAAGGGCATCACGTCCGCATCGTCTGCGGGTGCAGAGGTATCCGATTCATCCGGGGCACCGTCGGTGCCGCCCGCAGCATCGGTATCCTCTGTGCCCTCGCCGTAGCCGGCGTCGGTGCCGTCGGGCGTGTCGGGTCCCTCCGGGCAGGTGCAGCGGGATGCGCCGACGGCGCGGACGACCGCGAGCACAATGACGGCGATGAGTGCAACGCCGCCGATGCCGATCGTCACATACGACGCGACAGGGCTCGCCTCGGTGACATAACCGTATGCCACATCCGGGCTCGTGACTTTCAGCGTCAGCGTCCCTGCCTTTGCATCATAGACGATTTGTTTGGGATCCTCGACGTCCATCTTGCCTGCGATCCCCTTATTGTAGCTCACGCAGATGACAGAGAGCTCGTCAAACAGCGCCTCCTTGGTGTAGCCGCGGTACTTCGCCGGGAGCGTGATCACCACGGACAGCTCGCCGAGATCGCTATAATTCAGTGCTTTGCCGTCCTTGTCCTTGAAGGTATAGCGGTAGAGCTGGCGGATGGCGGGGTGGTTGATGCTCTTGCCGAGGGCAGCGCCATCGAGCAGGTTCTTCACATCCTTATCCACCGCGTTCTCCACGACCTCAAGCCTGATGTCGGGATCCGCGCCCTTGTCGAAGACGACGCGCACATCCCACTTCCGGCTGTCCTTCACCGTCGCGCGCTTCACCGTCACGGTGACCGTGAACGCCTCGAGCGCCTCATAGTTGTCGGAGCCCTTCAGGTAATAGGTGACGGTATGGGTGCCGGGCGTCTTCGGCAGCTTGGGCAGGCGGCTCTCATCCACCCTGACGGCGACGTCGTCCGCCCCCTTGACATCCACGCGCAGCGTGATGTCGGCTGTCTTGCCTTCCACATAGGTCGTATCACCGACGACGGTGATCTTCCCGTCCACATCATAGGTGGCGCGCTTCACCGTCACGGTGCGCGTGAGCGATGCCGCCGCGGCGGACGCCGACGTCACATTGTCGTTCGCCCGGATAGAGATGGTGATGCGGTAGGTGCCGGCGTCACGGATGGCGGTCACCGTCTTGCCGTCCTTCGTCAGGGTGACCGTCAGGTAGTCTGCCACGTCAAACACCGTCCCGTCGGAGCCGGTGAGCTGCACGTTTGCGAGCGGGTCGGTCGTCGTGCCGTCGTATGTCCGGTCAAAGTCCCGGTCCCCGGTCATGCCGATCGTCGCGGCGTTCTTCCGGATCGTCACGGTCGCTGCTGCGGTCCTGTACTCCGCCTCGCCGCCAGTGAACTCGGTGGAGGCGTCCTTCGGGGTCAGGATGGCAGTAACGGTATAGGTACCGGCGTTCACGGCGTCTCCCGTGTAGGTCTTTCCGTTCAGCGTCCACTCATAGCGGACATTCACCATGCCCTTGAGGGCATCCGGGAGCCCGACCTCCGTCGTGACAGCGCTGCCGTTATAGATGCCGGAGGCATCCGGGAGCGTGACGCCTGCAACAGAGAGGATAAGTTTGTTTACCTTCCAGCCAAGCGCGCGCGTCACTTCGGTCCCGTCGCTCTCCGCAAACCTCGTGTTCTTGGTATCCACCAGGCTGAAGATGACGCGTGCCGTGTAGTCGCCGGCCGCCGTCCCTGCCGCATTTTCATAGCGGTAGTCCAGATAGAGACCGTACTGTGCGAGGAAAGCCGCCTTGACCGCGACGCGCTTTTCCTGCCCGTCGTAGGTGAAGGCTCCGGCGTAATCCCACAGCTCCGTCCCCTCGGGGATGGCGGGAATCACCATTTTGTCGACGCGCACCGTATAGGTCGCGCTCGCCGCTTCGTAGTTGTCGCTCGCCGCAACCGTCACGGTCACGGTGTAGGTGCCTGCGACCTTCGGCAGATTGGTCTTGCCGTCGCAGTCGTAGGTGACGGTCAGCTCGCCGTCGGAATCAGTCGTCGCATTAAAGGAATATTCCTTGCCGTCATAGGTGATGGTAAAGATTTCCCCTGCCATCGTCCAGCCGGTCGCGGGCGGGGTGATGGTCGCCGCCGCGCGGGCGATCGTAAAGGTCACCGTGAAGGATGCCGTGTAGTTCCCGTCCTCCGTCACAGCCGTGAAGGTTACGCGGTATTCACCGCCACGGAGCGCCTCGTCTGCATTTTCGTAGGTGTCGCCGTTCTTGCGCTCGAGCAGCGTCTCATAGTCCGCCGACCAGGTCGTGCCCGTCGGGGCAGTGCCGAAATCGGGGCGGAACGTCGATTTGTTACCGTCATAGGTACGATTGAGGTCCGCGTGCGAGCCGCCGTTTTCCCCGAGCTTCTTCGGGGTGACCCGGAAGGTGATGGTCTCGTCAGCCGCCTCGTAGTTGGTATTCCCCTCCCAGGTGAACGTGCGCTCGACGGCACCGGCGCCGCTCACGACGATCTCATTATTCTCCGGGGTAAAGGCGATGTTCCCCGCCTCATCCGCGAACACAACGTAATAGGTAACCGTTTCGCCGGGATATTCGCAGTCTGTCAACTCCACAGCGGAGGAGAGGTCGCCGGGCGTGCGGAGAATGGCGACTCTGACCGCCGCCTTTGTCACCGTCCAGGTCCATTCATAGGTCGGTGCCGTCCCGGTGAGCTCATAGTAATCCGCAATGTCCGCGCGGAGCGACACGGTCGCCGTCGCCGTCATGGCGCCGCCGGCATTGGTCGCTGCATTGTTTACATAGTCTACGGTGAAAATGCTCTCGTCCACACCCAGGAGGCGGAGAGTCTGCTCCAGCCCGTTATAGGGGAGTCTGGCATCGGCAGGGAGAGCGTCCGTGCCGTTCACTGTCCAGATGTTCTCGGGGTAGCTGACCGCCGTCTTCGTAACCTCTACCGTCAGCGTCAGCGTCTCGGCTGCCTCATGGTTGTCATCGCCGCCATAGGCATACGTGATGACATAGACACCGGGGTTTTTCATTGTCGCCGGATTGCCGTCCAGGGTCACCGCGGCAGAAACGGCGGCATTAATGCGTTTGCCCGTTGCAGAATTCCTGAGATAAGCGATGAGGGCAATCTCCCGCCCCTTATATTCGACGGAATAGGTACCGTCGTCGTTCTTATTCAGCCCGGAGAGGACGGGGACAATCTCCGTCTTTGCCTTGGTAATCTCGAAATCATAGGAGAAATCATTCCCCGCATCCAGTTCGTTCCCTGCGGCATCATACGCACGCAGCGTCACACGGTACTCGCCGGCATTCACCGGTGCGCCGGAGAGCGGCGCCGAAAGATCGGAGCGCAGATAATAGAGGACGTCCACGCGCGCGACATCGGTACGCATTGCCTTCGTTTCGGCTGCAACCGCCTCACCGGTGTAGGCGTGCGAAAGCGCCGATTTGTTCGTGAAAACCGCCGGCCACTCATAGAACGCCAGCAGCACGGGGGCAGTTGTGCCCTGCGTCCATGCACCGAGCGAGTTCGCGGTGGCATATGTGTTCAGCCGGTTCTTGACGGTACCATCCGTCATGGCGCCATCTGCCAGTGCCGGGAGCTCCGCCGTCTGCGCGGAGAGCGCGCCGTCGGCAGGATATGTATAGTAAGCAGCCGGAGCGCCGACCGCGCTGTCGCCCTCAAATACTTTGACAGAAACACCGGAGTCGGTCGTATCCAGCGTAAGACCTGTGATACCGCTCTGTGCCCCGCCGATCAGCGTCCCCGCATTGGCGCCCGTGGGTACCTTTACGGTAACATCTGCGAACGTATTGATCAGTTTGAGATTAGAGGTAGCACCCTTCGCCTGCCGGTAGCCGATGTAGCCGAGGATACCGCCTGCCCCCTCGTTGGCGGAGACAGTACCGGTCAGGACACAGTTTGTCGCCGAGATGGCACCCGACGCATAAGTAGCGACATGGAAACCTGCGAGGATACCCGCATAATTGCCGGTCGCCGTCACGTTCCCGTACACGGCAGAATTGACGATCACTACTTTCTGATCCTGCCACTCGCCGGAGTTGTTTCTGCCGATGATGCCGCCGACATTGTCAACGGCGGTCAGATCCGCATAGTTGGCGCACCCCATGATCTGCGTATCTCTCTTGACGTCATCAACGTTGCCGACAATACCGCCGACACAGGTGCCGGAGGAGATGATCGCCCCCTTGTTACAGCAACCGCGAACCACAATGTCTGTCCCCGTATTGCTCATCCCCCATTTGGCATAGCCGAGGATACCGCCGACGTTGCCAGTCCCGGTGAGCGCCCCGTAGTTCGTATTGTTTTCGATCAGGAGGTTCTTGATGCGGTAGGCGTTGCCGAGAATACCGCCCATGATGGCGTTCGCCTGCGTTGCTACGAGTTCGCCGTAGTTTTCGCAATCCTTGATGGTCAATGCTTCGATGGCGTTGTTATTGGTGGCAGAGCACGCAGTAATGCCGCCGAACGTCGCGGCTTTGGCACCGGTCAGGGATGCGCGGTTGATGCAGTTCTGAATCGTACCGCTCTCGCCGGTCGCAATGGAGTTGACAATACCGCCGATGGAGCCGTTCGCGGCAGAACCTGTGTAATGCAGCGTGCCCTCCACCGTGCAGTTGCTGACGGTGGCACCGGAGGCGATGTTCTTGGCGATACCGCCGATATGCTGACCGCCGATGTCCGCATCCTTCATGTGGACATTATCGACAAGACCGCCTTTGAGCGTGATACAGACGCCGCCGACGCTGCCGTTGCTCGCCGTAAGGGAGGTGCCGTCAAACGTCAGATTGCGGATCGTACCGGTCACAGTCCCGAAAACGGTCTGACTGCCCCAGCCGGTATAAAAAGCGTTATACACCGTATGACCGTTGCCGTCCAGAATACCGTCGAAGTTCTGGCTCGACACCGCATATTTCGTCTTGCTGGTTTTCGCGTTCCAGTAGACATCCCCGGTCATTCTGAAGACCTGACCGGCGGTGGCGGTCGCCGCCATGCTTTCATAAAAATACACGAAGTCTGCTGTATCGGCAATGAGATACGGATCTTCCTCCGTACCCGAGCCCGCGAGACTCGTCGAGGGAACGCCGTCATACGGTGTAGCCCCCTCCGGCAGATGATCTTCTGTCAGCGGCGTGTCCGTCGTGTCGGCGCTGACGGAGAAAACAGACGCCGTCAGACTGCCGAGCAGCAGCAGACAAGCCAACACCAGACCAATGATTCTGTTGTGTCGCTTCATTTCTTTGACCTCTCTTATCAGAAATTGGAGTTGAACCTTTGGTAAAACTTCCTTCATACTATGTCTAAATTTTAGCATGCGATGCAGCTGTAAGTCAACGAATTTCAGAAATCCTCGTTAATTTTGGTGATTTTTTCGGGCGGATTTTAAACACATTGCACAAGCACAAAGCAGCGTTTTCGTCACTGTTGCAAAAACGAAACGTGCTGCAACAGTTTTGTTTTTTTCATCCAGGTATGTGAGGGATGAATGACGGCAAAAGAGCGCGAATCGGGCGGTACCTGCAAAACGCGTGAAAAAGCCTTCCATTGCACGAGCCCGTCCGTTCCCCTGGCATACCGCATCATCCGGTCGTTGTTGTATCCGGTTGCGGGCATATCCGACCGTCGGCATTTTCGTCCACGCGCACATTCGTTTTAATACGGTAGTGACCTCGGACGGGCAAAGCGTTTTGCAGTCTACCCGGAAGGAAAGCAAACTTAACATTTTCCATGCGGACATATATAAAACGACGCCGTACTTTCCCGGTTCCGGGAGAATGTACGGCGCCGTAATCCGACGTTTATTTATTTTTCTCTCCGCGGATGGATGCGCGGAACCACTCCAGGTATTCTCGGCGCAGTGCGTCTCTCTCCGCCGTCTCCTCCGGGGTGAGCTCACGCGTTTTGGAGAGTGCCCAGAGTTCATTGATCCTTTCCGTTTTCTTTTTGTTAAATTTGCTTTCCATTTTAAAATTCATCCCTTTCATCGTCATGTGCCGCCCGGATGCCGTCCGCTGCGAGCAGAGCGTCGAGTTCTGCCGTCGGATACTGCGAATCGCGGGACAGATGAGTGACCACGATCCGCCCATCCGGCTTCAGAAGCCCTGCGCCGCGGAACGCCGCCGCAAGCTCCCGCACCATCGGGAGACTGTTGTGCGTAAAAATGCGCCCGTCACCGTGGGCATCCCCGAGGGTGCCGTCCAGCACCATCCGGTCAAACGGTTTCGCCGCGCACAGTGTATACCACGCGCTCGGCGCAATCCAGGCGCCGTCGGTCCCCCAATAGAGGCGGCGACCGTCCTTCTCAATGATATAATGGAGCGGCTGTTCCGCCGGGTGGTCTCCGACCACATGGTTGGCGAGCAGCGCGGTCAGGCGATAGCCCCCCGGGGTCACGACCGTGTCTCCCGGTGCCATGGCGACGGCGCGCGAGCCCTCCGGCAACAGCGCTGCCAGCCTCGCCGCGAAGTCAGCGGACGCATAAACGGTCAGTGCGCGCCCGGCAGCCAGGCGAAGCAATAGTTCGCGGTCGTAATGGTCACGGTGCGAGTGCGTGAAGATCACCTCGCTGACACCATTCAGACGTTCCGGCGGGGTCGTACCTGCGAGGTCAATCTCCAGGACGCCGTCTATGAGTGCCGCCGTACGGCGGCGGTATTCTCCCGTGCGGGACAGCTCGCCCGGCAGCCAGTCGTCCGCGCCCGTACCGATATAATCAATTCTCACTGTGTACCTCCCGCACGCCGTACGGCGTGCCATTTTTCTTTATTCTACACCATGCGGCGCCGGTTTGCAACGCATAACGCGGCAAAAAAGCCCGCCGGAGAAAATCCGGCGGGCGTGTATATTCCCTTGCGGGTATATTCTTACGGGGTAGATCTTAATAGTAACGTCTGCCTCTGCCCGTGCGTGCCTGTACGCCTGCGCAGATGAGACCGAGGAGCACGCCGACGATCAGAACGACATTGACGGCGGGCGAGATACCGAGCTTTGCATTGATATCCATCGGGAAGAAGCCCTGCGCCCCGAGCAGGAACGAGGAGAGGAGCCGCACCACAAGGACGGAACCGAGCACCCCGGTCACGAAGATGACAACGGGCTTGATGGCAACGATGCCGATGAGCATGACGATCACAAACACGGCAGCCAGCACCCAGACGTTCGAGGAATACCGGGCGAAGTAGGCAGCGGAGAGCAGCCCGAGGACGAGGGACACACCCACGCGACGGAGGAGCCTGCCGATGAACATACCGAGGATGGCGAAAACACCGACCAGCACCCAGCGCAGGATCTTCTCCCAGCTGTCGAGGAACGCCCAGTGTCCCTGCCAAGCGAGCAGAAAATCATAGGTAGCATAGGCGATCGCATAACCCGTGACGGCACCGACCAGCACCGTTTCCACGCGGAACAGACGGTAGCCGAAGAAGCAGAAGAACAGAAGAACAACGGAGAGGACAACAGGCATATAGCGTGCGAAGGCGCCGAAATGCGAGATCGCCTTACCGTAGTACACGCGGAGCTGCCAGAACGCCGACGCGACCTTTTCAAAGAATTTCAGTGTGAGATCTTTGACGGAAGAGATTTTACCGGTACCGGAGCCCGTGGAGTCCTGTGCCGTGCCCGCAACCGTCGCCGTCGTTTCCGACGTGCCGGAGTCGGTCGTGCCCGGATCCGTTTCCTCTGCCGTGACTCCGACGGTGAGGCAAGCCATCAGACAAGCCACCGCAAGAACAAGCAGCAATAGTTTTTTCATTGAATTATCTTTCCTCCAAACGGCGCGGAGCCGTGCCCCGAGCCTATACGCAGTATAGCACAGTACCTGTAAAAAATCAAGGGATTTATGCAAATACTTGTCCGACATCTTATCGACTTAAACCGTCAATCTTCGTTTTTTTGGGTAAAAACCCCCGGTTTTATACCCTCATCGTCAAGGTGGGAGACGTTATCCCGACAATGTACCGCACAAAAACCGTCTTTGTGACGTGTCAGGAACGCCCCTCACGTATGTATTGTTTTATTTGCATTTTCATTGTAAATAGTTGTTTGCTACACGATTTCGCTTTTTTCCCGGGCGTATGTCACCTATTTATCACACCGTTTCTCTCCGCCGACCGTAAAGCCTTGGAAACAAAGTCGTAAATAATTCGTGAAGTACTTGCAATCCGCACGCGTCCCCTTTATAATCATATTATGAATTTGCGGCGCCCACGCGCGCATGACTGATCATGGTACAGGGGGGTACACTATGAGAGAACCGCTGCCGAAGCGATATAAAACCATCATCCGCGTTGTCCTGACGATCATCGCGTGCACGTTGCTTTTTTACTTTTTCCTTGCCCGCATCGGCACGGTCAAAAACGGGTTCCTCGCCTTTCTCTCGGTGCTCGCCCCTTTTCTTGCCGGCGCGCTCATCGCGTTCCTCCTGAAGCCGCTGTGCAACCGGCTGGACGTCCTGCTCGGCAACTGGTTTGTCCATCACGTTTACCGTAACCGCATCGCGTCCGGCAAGATAACCGAGAAACGCGTGCATCGCCGTGCGGAAGCCTGGAGCATCGTCGTCGCCATGATTGTGTTCGCCGTGATTGTGGTCGGCATCATCATGCTCATCATCCCCTCACTGATCGGTTCCATCATTACCCTCCGCAATGACCTGCCCGGCTACCTGGCAAAGCTCGATGCCTACATGAACCAGCTCGGGCAAAGCGGCGGCACTTTCCAGAAGATTGTCTATGACGCCTATGTAAAAATCAACGAAGTCATAAAGAACTCCTCCGGAAGCATCATCGACAAGCTCATCCAGAACTACAACGAGCTCATCTCCACCGCCATGCGCGTCATCTCGACGCTCCTCAACCTGCTCGTCAACATCCTCATTACCGTCGTCTCCACCGTTTATATCCTCATCAACCGTAAGCGCTTTGCCGCGCAAGCCAACATGATCGTGCGCGCTTCCTTCAAGAAGCCGGTCGCCGACTGGCTCGTCAAAGAGGGAAAATTCACCGACCGGAAATTCTCGGAATACTTTACCGGTAAGCTCCTCGACTCCTTCATCGTCGGGATCGTGCTGTTTATCTTCCTCTCCATCTTCAAGATCCCCATGGCGCCGCTCATCGCCGTGTTCATGGCGTTCTGCAACATGATCCCCTTCTTCGGTCCCTACATCGGCGCCATTCCCTGTATCATCATCGTATGGATGTCCGAGCCGAACCTCGCGCGCCCCGTCCACGTCATCACCTATCTCATCATCGTCGTCGTCATCCAACAGCTGGACGGCAATATCCTCGACCCTTACATCGTCGGCGACAAGGTGGGGCTCTCGGGCTTCTGGGTGCTGTTCGCCGTCGTGCTCTGCGGAGACCTGTTCGGCTTCGTCGGGCTGCTCATCGGCGTCCCGCTCTTTGTCGTTGTCTATGACCTCATCCGTCAGCTGATCGCCTGGGGGCTCAAAAAACGGGGAGAAGAACAACTGCTCACCGACTACAACTTCATCTATCACGATGAAGACGAAGAAAAGACCGCGCGCAAAAAGCGCACCGCCGCCCTGCGCGAGGCGCGCAGAAAAGCCCGCGACAAGGCGCAGGCAGAGCAGCAGGAGGCAATGGAGCGTGAGCTTGCTGTCGCCCAGGCGGCAGCCGCCGCCCGTGCAGAAGCCGCCGCAGAGGCTGAAGCCAAGCGCCTGGCAGAGGAAGCCGCCGCAGAAGCGGAAGCAGCCGATGCCGGAGAGACCGCCGACGGAGCGACCGATGCGACTACCGACACCACGGACGATGTGCACAGTGAACCTGGCACCGAAAGCGGCAACGCCGCGGCAGCCGACAGTGAAACGGTCACCGCCGAATAAAACCACTCACCGCACGTTTTCCAAAATACTTTTATCTGCCCTCCCCCGACGGTAATTTTCGTCGGGGGTTCTTTTTTTCGTACGGAAGTCTTTCTCATTTTCAGGCGTGGAGCTCCCGCACACGGGGTCTATCTTTCCCTCCGCTTTCCCTTCCCTTGTGCAGCTCCCCCGTACAGGTGGCGGTGCCGGGTGAAACCGGTGCGCATCCGGACACCGGCGTGTGCAGACGAGTGCCGGGCAGGTACCCCGCGGTGCCGGGTGAAACCGGTGCGCATCCGGACACCGGCGTGTGCAGACGAGTGCCGGGCAGGTACCCCGCGGTGCCGGGCGGGCGCGGGGTAAGCGCGGTGAACGCGGGCAAGTACCGGGACAAAAAACGGGCGCGCCCCGGAATGGGGCGCACCCGAAAATGAAACGACCGCGTTTTATCGTCTGTTTCTGCCGAAGAGGCGAAGCAGGTAGAAGAAGATGTTGATAAAGTCGAGATAGAGTTGCAGGGCGCTGTAGACCGCGAACTTACGCGTCATTGCATCATCCTCGGACGCAGTGGACTCGTAGAAGCGGCGCAGGCGCTGTGCATCAAAGGCGGTGATCCCGAGGAACAGGACAAGACCGATACAGCTGATGATGATCTCCAGTTTGGTGATGTCTTTCAGGAAGAAACTGATCAGCGTCAGAAACAGGATCCCGATGAGACCGGCGATGAAGAAGCCGAGCAGCCCGGAAAGCTCACGCTTGGTCGTGTGCCCGAGCAGCGCCATGATGGCGAAGGAGATCGCCGCCGCCGCAAAACACAGAAACACTTTGCCGAGATCGTAATACAGGAAGATATACGAGATGGAGACACCGTTGAGTACTGCGTAGAAGAAGAACATCCCGAGGATCGCCCCATAACTCGCCCGGGTCAGGAGCGCGCTGAACGCAATGACCGTCACGACCTCCGCGACCATCAAAATGACCGCCAACGGAAAACTGAACACAAGGTTGGTCGGCAGGACTCTGACTGTCAAGAGCGCCACAAGGAAGGTGGCGGCGAGCCCGAGTGCCATGAGCCCGTATGCGCGTGTTAAATGACGGGTAAACTCCTTTGTTTTATCACGGTAAGGAGCTTCTTCCGGAATGGGTGAATAGTACATATAACCTCTCTCTGCGAAAGTATCGCTTGATAATACTATATCCAAAGAATATGACAGACCTGTAAACGAAAGGAAATGCGTTTGTAAATTTCCGCCCGTTGACTGCCCCGGTGGGGCGCGCGAGCTCCGTTTGCCGGTGCCGCGCCGCCGGGTCGCTTATTTTTTCTCGCAGACGAAAAAGAACGGCGACGTCGGCGAATTGATGATCTCAATACGCGTCACGCAGATCTTGCGGCGGTCGAGCGTGCGGAAATAGGCATCCAGCATCTCGCCCTCCAGCCGCCCCTCCTCGTGCCCCGGGTAGACCGCGACGAGCAGGATCCCGTCGCTGTCGAGCAGATCGAGCGCCGCCTCAACGGCGGGCATGGTCGTCGCCCGCATGGTGGTGCGCTCCTTATGTCCGGAGCCCGGCAGGTAGCCGAGATTGAACATCCCCGCCTTGATGGGTCCTGTGACAAACTCCCATACACGGTCATGGGAGGCGTGGATCAGCGTATAATTCTCGGGGGCGCCCGCCGCCTTCAGGTGTGCCGCGGTGCTCTCCAGCGCCGTCTCCTGAATATCGAAAGCATAGACGTGCCCGCTCTCGCCGACCGTCTCGGAGAGGAACAGCGTATCGTTCCCGTTCCCCATCGTGAAGTCGACTGCCGTGTCCCCCGCACCGAGGTGCGCGAGGATAAACCGCTTCTGCTCTGCCAGAAGATCGATCATGTGTGTATACTGTCCCATTTATTCTCCTTCGGGGCGGTACTTCTCTTTGTCCGCCGTCGATACATAGGCTGTGTAGTTGGTGGAATAGGTGACATACCCGGGCTTCGCCGCCGGCGGCTTCTTCACGAAGCGCACCCGCGTATAATCGACCGGCACCGCATCCCCCGAGAGGCTCGAATGGATGGCGGCGAGTGTCGCCGCATAGGTGTAATCCTCCGCCGGGGGCTCTTCCCCGCCCGCCGCCAGAATGACGTGAGAACCGGGCGCCCCCTTGACATGGAACCAGAGGTCTCCCCGCTCCGCGGTGTGGAATGTGAGGGTATCGTTCTGCAGGTTGTTGCGTCCGACGAGCACGCGATACCCGTTCGGCGAGCGATAAACGAGGGGTCTCGCCTTGCGCTGCTTCGGCGGTGCATAGCCCTTCATGCGGGCAGCGTAGCCCGCGCGCCACAGTTCCTCCCGTATCTCTGCGAGGTCCTGCTCCGTCTCTGCCCGCAGCAGTGCGTCGCGCACGGTGGCGAGATACTCTGCCTCCGCACGGTTGCGCGCGATCTCCTCCTCCAGGTGTACACGGGCGTGTTTTGCCTTCGTATAGTATTTATAAAACCTCTGCGCGTTTGCGGCGGGAGACAGGCGCGTGTCCAGCTCGATCGTCACCGGGACCGGCGGGTCTTCATAAAAATCCTCCGTGGTCAGTGCCGCGTCACCGCGCTGCACCCGCCACAGATTGGCGGTGAGCAGATCTCCCCGTCGCTGCCAGACCTCGCCCTGTCTTGCGAGGCGGAGCTCCTCCTCCTGTGCCTCGGTCTTGCGTTCCAGGCGCGCCGTCGCGCGCTCTACGAGCCCGAACAGGTCCGCCGCACGGTTGTGCACGCGGGCGAGGCGTTCCCGCTCGCCGAAGCAGGCGTCCAGAAGCGCGCCCGCGTCCGGGTACGTCTCGTTGACCGCATCGGCGCCGAAATAGGTGAGCGGCGCATAGCAATACTCAAGCGGCGTGCCGTCCGCGGCACGCGTGAGCGTCATTGCATACCGGTTCTCCCGCAGGCACTCGTGCCACGCGAAAAAGGCATCGGCGAGCGCCCCTGCCGTCGTCTCAAAAAGGCGGGTGTCGGTCCTGCCGGTGGCACGGTAGACGATCTCCCGCGCAACCTGGACGGCAGTGCCGAGATAGGTCGCGGTCAGGAATTTATCTGCCTGCGTCTCGGGTGCCGCCGCGGCGAATGCCGCGAGGAAACCGTCACGCGTTTCCGCGAGGGGCTCCCGCTTGTCCTGTGCCGGTGGGAGCTCATACGTCATGCCCGGCAGGACCTGCCGCACGCGGCTGGTCGAGAAATCCACGGTGCGGAGCGCCGCGAGAATACGGTCATGCCCGTCCATCAACATAAGATTGGAGTACTTGCCCATGATTTCGGCGACGAGGTACTTCTCTGTCTCATACCCCATCTCGTCATACCCCGAAAAGGCAAGGCGGGCGACCCGCTCATAGCCGGGCTGCTCCACCCGCAAAAGCTTCGCCCCACCGAGGTGCTTGCGCAGGAGCATACAGAACATCGGCGGTGCCGCCGGGTTGTCCTTATTTTCCTCCGTGAGGGACAGGCGCGAGAGACTCGCGCCTGCGCGGATGAGCAGGCGCCTCGTCGTGCCGAAATGGCGGATCTGCATCACGATCTCGTCAGCGCTCGGCTGCCCGATCTTATCTACTTTGCCGTCGGCGAGGTCGCGATTCAGCTCCCACACGACCGCCCGCAAAAAGCCGGCATCAAATGCCATATCTGTCTCCTGTTCTCCCCGCTGACCCCGGGGGTGGTATCACGCTTCTATCCCCTCCGAAAGGTAGGCGATGAGCGACGGATAGTCCGGGAAGATCCTGACCCCGGCGCCCGCAAGGCGTGCCTGGCTCTGATGCCCGCCGGCGACCAGCACGCAGGAAAAGTCCCCTGCCCGCGCCGTCTCGACATCGTGGACGGTGTCGCCGATCATGAGCACCCGCTCCTGTGGATGCTCCGCCCGGTAACGCGCGGCGATCCCGCTCTTATCGGTGGCATAAATATCCTCTCTGCCGAACAGATGGTCGAAATACGGGCGGATGCCGAGCGCCGACACCTGCTCCTCGAGCTGTGTCTCCTCCGTCGCGGAGAGAATCCCCTGCGGGATGCCCGCCGAACGGATGAAATCGAGGGCTTCAGACGCCCCCACGCGGAGCGGCGCGTCCTTTTCCCCGGCGCGGTATTCCTTCATCCACTCGTGCGCGACGCGGTTGAACGCCTCGCCCTCGCTCTCCAGCCCGAGCACGCGGTAATAGTTGGCGACCGGGAAGCAAAACAGCTCACGGTACGCGTCCTCGTCGGGGATCGGCGGCAGCCCGCGCCGCGCGAGCAGAATATTGTTGGAGGCGACGGCGAGCGCCACATCATCCAGCAGTGTGCCGTTGAAATCCCACAGCACCCGATCGTATCCGTGTATCCGCATGGTACCTCCCCGCGGGGTGTCCCCCGCAGCCTTTTGACGTTTCTTTCATTTTACCACAATGCCCCCGAAAAGTCCAGTCGCACGATTGACTTTTTCCGGGCACAATGGTACAATATTATAAAGAAAAACCGACGCCCGGAGGGGGCGTCGGTCACCTGCCCCAAAAGGGGCGCGGATCATGCTTCTTCACTCGTATCTTCGGGGACGGGCGTGTAGTCGGTCGCAGGCTGCGGCTCCTCGGGACCCGCGCTGACCTGACCGCGCATCGATACCTCGCGCGCTTTCTCGACCTCCGCATCATGTGCCCGGCGCTGCTCTTTCACCCGGGCGAGGTCCGCCGCGATGTCGCGGGCGACCGCCTCATCCACAGCGGCGAGAAACACATCAAACGCATCGGGGTACACAAACACCTTCTGCAAGTTGGCGAAGCGCACCGTCACATATTTGTCGCTGACTTTTTCCACGATGCCGTTACCGAATACCTTGTGTACGACTTCCAAGCCTTCCAGTGCTACCATATTTGATACCTCTTGTTACCATCTTTGTTGATCCCCTGACAAAATATGCACGACTCCGGGAGTCGGTCACTTGTCATATTGCTATGGAATTATAGCAATGCATTATGAACAAGTATCAATCTATATGTGAACAAACTATGTATATTTCGCGGCGCTTCCGGTGCCGCAGAGGAGGTGCTGACCCATGCTGACCATTCTCGTCGCGGAGGACGACGCCAATACCAACCGACTCATGTGTGCCGTGCTCACGCGCGCAGGCTATACCGCCGTCCCGGCGGCGGACGGTGCCGAGGCGCTCGTGATCATGGACGAAAAGCACATTGACCTCCTCATCGCCGACGTCATGATGCCCCGCATGGACGGCTATGAGCTGACGGCGGCGCTCCGCGAGGCGGGCTACACGCTCCCCATCCTTATGGTCACGGCAAAAGAGGCGGTGGAGGACCGCCGCCGGGGCTTCCGCGCCGGGACCGACGACTACATGGTCAAGCCCGTGGACGAGGAGGAGATGCTCCTGCGTGTCGCGGCGCTCCTGCGCCGTGCGAAGATTGCGAACGACCGGCAGATCCGCGTCGGCGGTACCGTCCTCTCCTACGACGCCTTTACGGTCACGACAGGCGATAAGACGCAGACGCTGCCGCAAAAGGAATTTCTGCTCCTGTTCACGCTCCTCTCCTACCCCGGCAAAATTTTCACCCGACGCGCCCTGATGGACGAGATCTGGGACATGACCTCCGAGACGGATGAACGCACGGTGGATGTGCACATCAACCGCCTGCGCGACCGTTTCCGCGACGACCCGGATTTTGAGATCGTCACCATCCGCGGGCTCGGGTATAAGGCGGTGATCCATTCATGAAAAACGAAAAACAGAAACGGCACCCGTGGTGGAGCATCCGGCTCTCGCTGGTCTTCTTCTTCATCGGGCTCATGGCGGCGTCCGCCGCCATCACGGCGGGCATCTGCCTGCTCCTCTACAACGTCGTCCCCTCCATCGCCACACAGCATACCAAGGTGTGGTACTTCATCATCGCCCTGCTGTTCGCGCTCTTTCTCGGCATGATCCTCGCCGTGACGACCTCCAAGCTGTGGCTCAAAACGGCGGATGACCTGTCCGACGCCGTCAACCAGGTCTCGCGCGGGAACTACAAGGTCAAGGTGAACGACAAGGGGCACAAGGGCGAGTTCGGCGACCTCATCCGCGCGTTCAACAACATGACGGAGGAGCTCTCGCACGTCGAACTGTTCCGCAACGACTTCATCAACTACTTCTCGCACGAGTTCAAGACTCCGATCGTTTCCATCCGCGGGTTCGCGCGGCAGCTGCAGTCCGAGGGGCTCACCGATGACGAGCGCCGGGAATATACGCAGATCATCATCGATGAGTGCGACCGCCTCTCGCGCCTCTCCACCAACATCCTGCTCCTCTCGCGCTTTGAGAACCAGCAGATCGTCACCTCCGTCTCCACCTTCTCGATCGACGAGCAGATCCGGCGCGCGCTGGTCCTGCTCGAAAAGGAATGGGGGCGCAAAGAGCTTAGTCTCGACCTGGAGCTCGACGAGGTGACCTACACGTCCAACGAGGAAATGCTCTCGCTCGTCTGGACCAACCTGCTCTCCAACGCCATCAAGTACAGCCACCAGGGCGGCAGGATCGAGGTCGTCTGCGATGAGGATGCGGAGAACGTCCACGTCGTGGTCTCCGACGAGGGCATCGGTATCTCCGAGGAGGATCAGAAGCACATCTTCGATAAGTTCTTCCAGGCGGACCCGTCGCACAAGGGCTCCGGCAACGGTCTCGGGCTCGCGCTCGTGCGGCGCATCGTGGAGCTCTGCGGCGGCACCGTCCGCGTCAGCAGCCGCCCCGGGCAGGGCGCCTCCTTCGCCGTCACACTGCCGAAGGTCCTGCCGCGGTAACCCGCGCAAAAGCACTGTAAAACAACAGATAACCGCAAAGAGGAGCCGCAGATGCGGCTCCTCTTTGGCTTTTCATGTGCCTGATGCGGGGCGTCGGAAAATACCACGTTCAGAAAGGCAGATGCACAACGCCGAGCGCCTCAAGGAGCAGCTTGACGCCGAGGAGGAGCAGCGTCACGCCCCCGAGGAGCTCTCCGCGGTGCCCCACCCGCTGCCCGAGACGCCCGCCGAGCATAACACCCGCGAAGCACAGAAGGCAGGTGACGCCGCCCATCGTCCCCGCGGCGGCGAGAGACGCCGGCAGGGTCACGGTACACCCCATGGCGACCCCGGAGGCAAAGGCGTCCACCGAGGTGGCGAGGGCGAGCAGGCACATCTCCCCGGCACCGATGACGGGGAGCGCCGCCGGGCTGTCCCCGTGCCGCACCGCCTCGACCGTCATGTTCCCCCCGATGCCGAGCAGGAGCGCGGCGGCGATATACGGCGTCACGGCGGCGACCGCGACCACGCGGCGGCAGGAAAGCATCAGAAGGATGCCGAGGAGCGGCATCAATGTCTGAAAAGCGCCGAACCAGGCGCCGACGCGCACCGCTTCCCTCCATTTGACCCGCTCCGCAGCGAGTCCGCGGCACACCGCGACGGCGAACGCATCCATCGACACGGCGAACGAAATCAATACTATTTCCGCAATACTCATGCCACACTATATGGGAGCCGACGGCATCTTATGTGTCCGGGGGCAAAAAACGGCAGTGCCGCCCCGCCGGGCGGCACTGCCGCGTATGTCTTTTCTGCCTGACAGCCGTCAGTTCTTCAGGCTGTGGATCGGTGCCGGGATGCGCCCGCCGCGCGCAATAAATTTCGCGGGCGAATAGGTGTTCAGCGGCATGACCGGTGCGTGGCCGAGGAGGCCGCCGAAATCGACCGTGTCACCGACGCCGTGACCGACGGCGGGAATCAGGCGGACGGCGGTCGTCTTGGTATTGACGACACCGATGGAGATCTCGTCCGCAATGACGCCGCAGATCACATCGACCGGGGTGTCACCCGGGATGGCGATCATATCCAGCCCGACGGAGCAGACCGCCGTCATCGCCTCCAGCTTCTCCAGCGTGAGCGCCCCGCGCTCTGCGGCGGCGATCATACCGGCATCCTCCGAGACGGGGATGAACGCGCCGGACAGACCGCCGACGTGGCCGGACGCCATAACGCCGCCCTTCTTGACCGCGTCGTTGAGCATCGCGAGGCAGGCAGTGGTGCCGTGTGCACCGCAGCTCTCCAGCCCCATCTCCTCGAGAATGTGTGCGACCGAGTCTCCGACAGCGGGAGTCGGTGCAAGAGACAGATCGACGATGCCGAAGGGGACGCCCAGCCGCTCCGCCGCCTCGGTGGCGACGAGCTGACCGACGCGCGTGATCTTGAACGCCGTCTTTTTGATGATCTCCGCAAGAGCGGACAGGTCACAGTCGCCCGCCCGCGCGATGGCAGAGCTGACGACGCCGGGGCCCGAGACGCCGACATTGATGACCGTCTCCGGCTCGCCCATACCGTGGAAGGCGCCCGCCATAAAAGGGTTGTCCTCCGGCACGTTGGCAAACACCACCAGCTTGGCGCACCCGATGGAGGAGCGGTCAGCGGTCATGTGTGCCGTCTTCACGATGGTATCGCCCATCATGCGGATGGCATCCATGTTGATGCCCGCCTTGGTGGACGCAACATTCACGGAGGAGCAGACGAGCTCCGTCTCGGTGAGCGCCTCCGGAATTGCGGCGATGAGGTTCTTCGCCCCGACGGTCATCCCCTTCTGCACCAGGGCGGAGAACCCGCCGATGAAGTTGATGCCCGTCGTCTCGGCGGCGCGCTGAAGCGCGTGCGCCGCGCGGACATAGCCGTCCGGCGTCATCGCCCCGCCGACGAGCGACAGGGGGGTGACCGACACGCGCTTATTGACGATCGGGATGCCGTACGTCTTCTCGATCTCCTGCCCCACGGCGACGAGCCGCGCGGCGGTACGGGTAATCTTATCGTATATCTTGTCCGCGAAGCGACCAGCGTCCTCCGACACACAGTCGAAAAGCGAGATCCCCATCGTGATGGTACGGATGTCGAGGTTCTCCTCGCGGATCATGTGGATGGTTTCAAGTATATCTGCAGTATTCAGCATAATCCGACCTCAAATATGGTGCATGGTATTGAAGATGTCCTCGTGCATGGCGCGGATGTCGAGCCCGCGCTCCTGCCCGAGTGCCGCGAGCCCGTCCGCAAACGCGGCGAACGGCACGGACAGCCGCTCGATGCTCACCAGCATGATCATAGCAAAAAACTCCGAGAGCACGCTCTGCGAAATGTCGAGAATGTTCGCGTGGTGCTCCGCACAATAGGTGGATACGGCGGCGATGATCCCCTCGCTGTCGCGCCCGGTTGCGGTAATGACTGCTTTCATCATGATACCCCCCGTCTGAAATCATATAGATTATTGTAGCGGATTTCCTCCCGCTTGGCAAGGGGACAGACCACTTTTCCCGCATTTTCTTGCAGTTTTACCCGGGAGGGGGTTGCCGAGCGGGAAAAATCATGCTATGATATCTAAAATATACACGGGAGGGTCTCCGCTATGGATCGTTCTATACTCAAATTACTCGAACAGGACGGGCGCCTCACGGCAGAGCAGATCGCGCTCATGTGCGACAAGGAAGTCGGAGATGTCAAAAAGCAGATTGAGGCATACGAGCATGACGGCGTCATCCTCGGCTACAAGGCGCTCGTGGACTGGGACAAAACCGACCGCGAGTACGTCAGCGCGCTCATCGAGATCAAGATCACCCCGCAGAAGGACCGCGGCTTCGACCGCGTTGCGGAAAAGATCTATAACTTCCCCGAGGTTCAGAGCCTGTACCTCATGTCCGGCGGATTTGACCTCGCCGTCCTCATCGAAGGGCGCACCATGAAGGAGGTCGCCTATTTCGTCGCGCGCAAGCTCGCGCCGCTGGAGGACGTCCTGTCCACGGCGACCCATTTCGTCCTGCGGAAATACAAGGATAAGGGCGTCGTGTACGGCCCCGCCGTGATCGACGAACGGGGGAACTGTCTGTGACGCGTGATTTCTCGGAGCGGATGTCGCATCGCGCACGGGAGATACAGCCGTCGGGCATCCGTAAATTCTTCGACCTGCTCGGAGACATGAAGGACGTCGTCTCCCTCACGGTCGGGCAGCCGGATTTCGTGACACCGTGGCACATCCGCGCCGCCGCCATCGAAAGCCTGGAAGCCGGCAAGACCTATTACACCTCCAACGCGGGGCTCCCGCGCCTGCGGGAGGAGATCGCGCACTACCTCGCGCGGCGTTTCTCCCTTTCCTATGACCCGGCGACAGAGCTGCTCGTCACCGTCGGCGGCTCCGAGGCGATCGACCTCGCCGTGCGCGGCGTCATCGACCCGGGCGACGAGGTCATCATCCCCACGCCCTCGTTCGTATGCTATGCGCCGCTCGTCACGCTTGCCGGGGGCGTCCCCGTCGAGGTGGCGACCCGGGAGGCGGATGCATTCAAGCTCACCCCCGAGGCGCTCCGCCGGGCGCTGACCCCGAAGACGAAGCTCGTCATCCTCCCCTTCCCGAACAACCCGACGGGCGCCATCCTCACCCGGGAGGACCTCGAGGGGCTGGCGGCGGTCCTGCGAAAGACAGACGCACTCATCCTATCGGACGAGATCTATGCGGAGCTGACCTACGGCACGCGCCACGTCTCCATCGCCTCTCTGCCCGGGATGCGGGAGCGCACGCTCCTCGTCAGCGGCTTCTCCAAAGCCTATGCCATGACGGGGTGGCGCCTGGGTTACCTGGCGGCGCCCTGTGCCATGATCCGCGAGATCTTCAAGATCCACCAGTACGGCATCATGTGTGCGCCGACGACGGCGCAGTTCGGCGCCATCGAAGCCATGCAGAACGGTGACGAGGACGTCGAGGAGATGGTCGCGGAATACGACCGCCGCCGCAAATACCTCGTCCATAAGCTGCGAGACCTCGGCATCCCCTGCTTTGAGCCGAAAGGCGCTTTCTACGTCTTCCCGAACATTGCGGGCTTCGGCATGACGAGCGAAGCCTTCTGCGAAAAGCTGCTCTATGACTACGGCGTAGCGGTCGTCCCGGGTACCGCCTTCGGCAAATGCAGCGAGGGATTTGTCCGCGTGTCCTACGCCTACTCGGTGCGCCACATCGACCGGGCGCTCGAGCGCATCGCCAAAATGATCGAGGACAGCAAAAAATAACGGCGCGGAGCCGAGAAAACCGGCACGACCCTGACGGGTCGTGCCGGTTTTGGTTTATGTGCGCGGGCGTTAGGCAATCGTCATGCCGCGGCGCGCTGCATATTTCCGCTGGATGAGCTTCACGAGCTCGACGACGGGGATGACGAGCAGCGCCATGCCGATGGCGGCGGCGTACTCAACGAAGCTGATCGACGAGAAGTCAAAGAGGCGGGCGAGTGCCGGCACATAGATGACGAGCGCGGTCGCCGCGAACGAAAAGAGCATCGCGCCGAACAGCCACTTGTTATGCCCTTTGAGCGTGAAGATGCTGCCGCGGTCGGAGCGCATATTGTAGGCGTGGAAGATCTCCGTCATCGACATAGTGAGGAACGCCATGGTCATGCCGTCCGGCGAATTGCGGAAGGTCGCCCAGTAGGTCGAAACGTCCCCGTGGAGCGCGAGCTCCAGCCAATGACCGACAAAGTAGGCGCCGACCGTGAGCGCGCCGATGAGGATGCCCTGATAGGCAACGTCGGTACCGAGACCGCCGGCAAAAATGCCCTCTTTCTTATCCCGCGGGGGACGGTGCATGATGTTGCGCTCCGCCACCTCCATCCCGAGCGCGAGCGCCGGGAAGCAGTCGGTGATCAGGTTGATCCAGAGCAGGTGGGTCGGCTTCAGGATGGTGAACCCGATGAGCGTCGCCACGAACACCGCGATGACCTCCGCCATGTTGGAGGAGAGCAGGAAGCGGATGGCGCGGCGGATGTTATCATAGATCCGTCTGCCCTCCTCTGCGGCGTTGACGATGGTCGCGAAGTTGTCGTCCGACAGGATCATGTCGGCGACGTTCTTGGTGACGTCCGTCCCCGTGATACCCATACCGACGCCGATGTCCGCCGCCTTGATGGACGGGGCATCGTTGACGCCGTCGCCCGTCATGGCGGTGACCTTACCGAGGGCGCGCCATGCCTTGACGATCCGGCTCTTATGCTCGGGCTGGACGCGGGCATAGACGGAATACTCCGTCACGCGCGTCGCGAATTCTTCATCCGAAATTTTATCGAGCTCCGCACCGGTGATCGCCTGCGATGCGTCGGTAATGATACCGAGCTCTTTCGCGATCGCGACGGCGGTATCCTTATGGTCGCCCGTGATCATGATGGGGCGGATACCGGCGGTGCGGCATTCTTCGATCGCCGCCTTGACCTCCGGACGGACGGGGTCGATCATGCCGACAAGTCCGATAAAGGTCAGGTCGCATTCCAGCGCACCGTCCGATACCTCCTCCGGCATCGCGGTGAAGGTACGCCCGGCGGCGGCGAGCACGCGCAGCGCACGGTCCGCCATCTCCTTGTTCCACCCGAGGATCTCGGCGCGTTTTTCCTCCGTCATCGGCGCGGCTGTCCCGTCCTCCGTCAGGTAGGCGGTGCAGCGGGCGAGGAGCATATCCGGTGCGCCCTTGGTGTACTGAAGAATGACGCCGTCTGCCGCCTGATGGAGGGTGGTCATCATCTTGCGCCCGGAATCGAACGGCACCTCGCCGACGCGGGGCGTCTCCTCCTCCAGCCCGGACTTGGGCATCCCGAGCTTCTGCGCATAGGCGACGAGCGCGTTCTCGGTCGGCTCACCGACCACCTCGCCGCTCTCATCGATCTTCGAATCCGAGCAGAGCGCCATGGCGCGGGCGAGCGTCTGCTCATCGGCGCCGCGGTAATCCACGACGGTCATTTTGTTCTGCGTCAGCGTGCCCGTCTTATCCGAGCAGATGATCTGCGTACAGCCGAGCGTCTCGACGGCAGACAGTTTACGGATGACTGCCCCCTGCTTCGACATCCGCGTCACGCCGATGGAGAGCTCGATCGTCACGACGGCGGCGAGCCCCTCGGGGATGGCGGCAACCGCCAGACTGACGGCGGGGATGAAGCAGCCGGACAGGATGTTCACGAACGTGAACTCCTCCACGCGGAACAGGCTCACGACAAAGATCACGCCACAGATGGCGAGCACAATATAGGTCAGGATCTTCGAGAGCTGCGCCAGCTTCAGCTGGAGCGGGGTCTTCTCGTCCTCTGCCGCGGCGAGCGCCCCGGCGATCTTACCCATCTCGGTATCCATGCCGACCGAGGTAATGACGGCGGTCGCTCTGCCGTACACGGCGGTGCTGCCCATAAAGACCATATTATGACGGTCGCCGAGCGGGACGGTCTGCCCCTCGTCGCCCTCAATGGCATCCGCATTCTTCTCGACAGGGACAGACTCACCCGTCATAGCGGATTCCTCACACTTCAGGCTCGCGGAGGTCAGGATGCGCGCGTCGGCAGGGACGGCGTCACCCGCCTCCAGCACGATCACGTCACCGACCACGAGGTCCTCGCTCCTGACCTGTATCTGCTTACCGTCACGGATGACCTTGGTCGTTGCGGCGGTCATCTGCTTCAGCGCCTCGATCGCCGCCTCCGCTTTAGACTCCTGCAGGACGCCGAGCGTCGCGTTGATAAGCACGACCACCATGATGATGATCACGTCGGCAAAGTCGCCGACCGTGGCGTGCCCGTGCGACTCCACCACCGCGATGATGGCAGAGATCGCCGCCGCGCAGATCAGGATGATGATCATGGGGTCGGCGAGCTGCCCGAGGAACTTACGCCAGAGCGGCGTCTTCTTCCCCTCTGCGAGTTTGTTTTTCCCGTTCTTTTCGAGGCGGGACGCCGCCTCCGCCGAGGAGAGCCCCTCGGTGCCGGACCCGAGCGTCTTCAGCGTCTCGTCCCCGGTCTGGTTCCAATACGGTTTCATACCGTCCTCCTGTTTTTACGCACCGTGCGTGATTCAACAAAAAAAGTCAGGCGCCGTGCCTGACCTCTCGTCATTGCGGCACAGCTCGGGCTGTACCACAAGTCTCATCGTTTAAAACAGTCCCAAGCACCCGAGGTGCCCGTGTTGTTGAAACTGTTACGCGCCGGAACGCGTCAATTACTCCCCTATGGATAGCTTATTGTACCATATCCTCTCCCGCTTGTCAATGGCAAATGCATGAATTTTTATCCTCCGCCGATTGACACGCCGCGCGCGCGGGAGTATAATTTATAATGTTGATTTTCACGAAAAAGGAGGCTGCCGCCATGGCATACGAAGCGTTTATTTCCTTTAAAAACAACGACAGCAACGGTCAGCGCACGACGGACAGCCAGCTGGCGGAGGCGCTCTATGCGCGGCTCAAGGATGCCGGGGTCAACGTCTTTTTCAGCAACGTCACCCTGTTTGAGTTCGGGGAAGCCGCCTATAAGGACGCCATCGAGCACGCGCTCATCGAAGCGCGCGTCATGATCGTCATCGGCTCCTCCCTCAAATACCTGACCTCCACCTGGGTCAAGTACGAGTGGAGCAGCTTTCACGAGGAGATCCTCTCGGGGGACAAGCCGGGCGGTATCATCGTCCCCTACCTCTCGCAGAGCATCGCGCGGGCAGACCGCCCGATGGCGCTCCGCAATTTCGAGTCCTTTGCCCTGGAGACGACAGCGCCGGACGAGGTTGCGGCCTTCGTCGTCTCGGCGCTCGGCAAAAAGGCGGAGCAGAGCACCGCGAAAAAGCAGAACAGGGACGCCCGCGACTCCTCCTATGACCCCTCTGCACACCGGGAGCTGCGGCGGCTCCACGTCCAGGCGGAGAATACCCGCCCCGCCGATATGCCCGCCATCGAATACGCGCTCTCTCACATCACGGAGCCCGTCGTCCACATCCTCGACGCGGGCTGCGCCTACGGATATGTGACCTTCGACCGCTTCGGCGGCAGGACGGATCAGGAGATCCGCCTGCTCGGCATCGACCGCAGCGCCTCCTGCATCGAAAAGGCCAAGGCGGGCAACCGCGAGCCGCATTTCACCTTTGACACTGCGGATATGGAAGCCCCCGATTTCGAGGAGCGGATGGAAGCGCTCATGGCGGCGGCAGGCATCCCTGCCTTCGACATCATTTTCTCCTCCCTCGTCATCCACCACCTGAAAGACCCCGTCGGCGCGCTCCGCCGACTGCGGAAGTTCCTGCGCCGCGGCGGGTACATCATCCTGCGCGGATCGGACGACGGGAGCGTAATCTCCTACGGAGACGACGGGCTCGTGCAGAAGATCATCGACAAGCACCTGTCCACCCCCGGCGTCTCCGACCGCCACAACGGGCGCAAGCTCTACCGCCAGCTCTATTCCTCCGGCTACAAGCAGATCCGGGCTTTCCCTTACGTCAAGGATCTGACCGGTAAGGACTTTGACGAGCGGATGGACATCTTCGACGAGCGGTTCGCCTACCGCATCAACTACCTGCAGAACCTGCTCGCGAAAGACCCGGACAGCCTGACGCTGACGAACGACGTGCGGTGGATGGAATACGCCCTCAAAAAGCTCGAAGACCTGTTCGGCGACGAATCCTTCTGGTACCAGGAGGTCGATTTCGTCTACGTCGCACAAAAGACATAACACAAAGAGGAGCCGTATTTTTTCGGCTCCTCTTTGTTATACCGCGGCGTGCTGCTCCTCCGCATCCGGTACCGCCGTAGCCCCGGCGCAGGGCGCCGGCACCCGCAACCGCTTTTCATCCTCCACACGCCTGTTAAGGCGCCGCAGAAGGAACGGATAGAGCACCGCGAGAAACAGCGTGGTCAGCACCCATGCTGCGGGGCCCGCAAAATAGAGCGCCCGGAGCGTCTTCGCCGTGCGGGAAACAACGAAACGCGCCGTCAGCTCCATGACCCCGCAGATAGCGGCGGGAGCCGTGTAGCCCATACCCTGTACCGTACCGCGCAGCATAGAGAGCATCACCATGAACGGGAAGAACCACAGCTGTGTACGCACCATATCGGCAGCGATCGACAGGAGCGCTTCGTCATGCCCCACAAACGGCACGAACAGCCTCTCCCCCAGAAGGTCGACCGCCAGCGTAATGACCGCCATCATCGCCAGTGTTGCAAATGCGGTCTCGCGCATCCCCTGCCGGATCCGCCTGACCTCCATCGCGCCGCGGTTCTGCGCGGCGAAAAAGATCAGCGTCGTTTCGATGGTCGCGATCATGACCCATATCATGCCTACGATCTTGTTGCCGGTGGCGACACCCGTCACCGCCTCCATCCCCTGCCGGTTGATGGCATCCTGCAGAATAATGCCGCTGATGCTGGTGATGGAGTTTTGCAGCCCGACGGGAAATCCGACGAGGAAAAGCCGTCCCATTTCACCGAACAGAGGGCGCGCGTCCGCACGGCGCATACGCAGCATCGGCAGCCTCCGGCAGAAAAAGACGAGATTCAGAAGCAGCGAGGTCCCGGCGGAGAGCGCGGTACCGATCGCCGCCCCCGCAATCCCGAGTGGTATGACGCGCATAAAGAGGTAGTTGTAGCCGACATTCGCCGCGCCGCCGATGAGCGAGGTCAGGAGCGGCGTTTTGCTATCACCGAGCGAACGGAACGCCGTCCCGAAAACGCCCCCGAAAAAAGAGAGCGGCATCGAGTAAATGACGATGTATGTGTAGTCAAGCGCCATCGGGAGCAATTCCTCCGGCACATGGGTGATGCGCAGCATCGGACGGAGCGTCAACGCAACCGTAACCATCAGCAAAAGGGACATTGCGGTGGTGAGATACCATATATTCGCCATTACACGGCGCAGCTTATCCTTCTGCCCCGCCCCCCAGTAGCGCCCGAGGGTGATGCCGAAGCCGCTGATAAGCCCGCCGCCGAGCGAGTTTGCTACACCGATAATGTTCCCTGTGGCGCCAATGGCACCGATGCCCTCCGGCGCCACCAGCCGACCGACCATCACGCTGTCCACGAGGCTATAGATCTGCGACATGAGATTTGCCGCCAAAAGAGAAACGGCAAATGCCGCAATCAGCCCGAGCGGTCTCCCGCGCGTCAGATCACGCATCATGTGGTCCCTCCTTTCCCGATCCATCGAGAACAGTATAGATATCCTGCCGTAAAAATGCCATGTGCGGGAACGACATCTATTTGGACATTTCCGACATTTTTTCAGGCAGGCACATTGCTTTCCCGACTGTGCCGTGCTATGATATAAGCCGAAAAGACGGATCCGCCGTCACGGAGGCACACAATGCAAATAGATTACGGCTGGAAATCTCCCGTCCTCTCCTCCTGCCCGCTGCACACGCACGCGACGTGGGAAATCCTCGCCATCATCCGCGGCGAGGGCGAGATCACCTTCGGCAACGGCGAACGCACCGAGCACTTCGACCCGTACAGCATCATCTGCATCCCGCCGAACACCCCGCACACGGAGGCCTCGGCGAGTTCCTATCAGAATTACTCCTTCCGCATCTCGGGGTTCCCGCTCCCCGACGACAGCGACCCGGTGATCCTCACGGACGATGCGGGGCACACCGTGCAGGCGCTGATGGCGCTTATTTTCCCCATCCTGCACCGCCGCGGGCAAGACGGCGCCGCCAAGTTTACGGGGCACCTCGTGGATGCGCTCGAGGAGCTGTTCCTGCTGCGCACACGCCAGGCACCGACAGACATACGCATCGGGCAGGTCATCCGCCTGCTCACGCAGAATATGTCCGACCCCGCCTTCCGCATTGACGAGGTGCTCGCCGGCAGCGGCTACTGTGCCGACCACATCCGCCGGCTCTTTCGCCACGAGACGGGCAAGACCCCGCACGAATATCTCCTCGATCTGCGCATCCGTGCGGCAAAGCGGCTGCTCCTGCTCCGGCGCGCCAGCCACGAATCCCTGGACACGGTCGCAGAGGCGTGCGGCTTCTCGGACGCCGCCTATTTTTCACGGATGTTCAAGGCGCGGGTCGGCATCCCGCCGAGCGCCTATACCGGCGACGCAGGCTGACAGCCCGCGGTCGCCGCCGTATGTCACACGGCATCGCTTCCCCGCATATTGAAAAAAAGCGCCCGCAGGGGCTTGCTTTTCCCTTTGTTTATCGTTACAATAATAGAGTTGCGCCTGCCTGCGCGCGTTCTGCCCGCAGAACGAAAGGCGCGCCCGGAGGATGCCCCCTTGTGCGCCAAGCGGAGGCTGTCTCCGCGAGCCGCCGTTTTACGGCGCACCACATCAGCCTCCAATCTCTTTTTTCAGGTGAACGAAGCGAATGAAACAAAGAACCATCGATATGACCGAGGGTCCTCTTTTTAAGAATATTGTCCTTTTCAGCCTGCCACTCGTGCTCTCCAACATCCTGCAGGTCCTTTTCAATATGTCGGATGTCGCCGTCGTCGGCAGATTTGCCGGTAAAGAGGCGCTCGGCGCCGTCGGCTCCTGCTCGACGCTCGTCCTGCTCTTTACGGGGCTCCTCATCGGGATGGGGAGCGGCATCAACTCCCTCGCCGCGCGGCACATCGGCGCCGGCGATACCTCCCGCCTGCGCCGCGTCGTGCACTCTGCCCTCCTGATCTCCGTCATATACGGCATCCTCATCTCGGCGGTCGGCATCTCTGCCGCGCGCCCCCTCCTCCGTCTGCTCGACACCAAGGAGGAGCTGCTCGCCGGGGCGGAGCTCTACACGCGCGTATATCTGCTCGGCGCCCCTGCCCTCGCCGTCTACAACTACGGCAACGGCATCCTCGGGGCGGCGGGAGACTCCCGGCGGCCGCTCCTGTACCTGTCCCTGTCGGGTGCCCTGAACATCGGGCTCAACCTGTTTTTCGTCATCGTCTGTCAGTGGAGCGTCCTCGGCGTCGCCGTCGCGAGCGTCGCCTCCCAGTATCTCTCCGCGGTACTCGTCCTCATCCGCCTTTTCACCTGCCGCGAGCATTACCGCCTGTCTGTGCGGGAGCTGCGCTTTGACGGCGCTGCCTCCGGCTCCATCCTCACGCTCGGGCTCCCTGCCGGGCTGCAGAACTCCATCTTCGCCGTCGCCAACCTCTTTATCCAGTCGGCGGTCAACTCCTTCGACACCATCATGGTGGAGGGCAACTCCGCGGCGGCAAACTCCGACGCGCTCGTCTACGATATGATGGCGGCGTTCTATATGGCGTGCACCGCCTTCATGGCGCAGAATTACGGCGCAAAAAAGCGTGATCGGGTGCTGAAAAGCTATGGCATCTGCGTCGGGCTCGCCTTCTCCTTCGCGCTCGCGTTCGGCTTCTTCCTGTTCTTCGGCGGGCGGCAGTTCCTCGCCCTGTTCACGACCGAACCGGAGGTCATCGACGCCGGGATGAAGCGCCTCTCCATCATGGCTTTCTCCTACTGCATCTCCGCCTTTATGGACGGTACCATCGCCGCCTCGCGAGGGCTCGGAAAAACCATCGTACCGACCGCGGTCGTGATCTCCGGCTCCTGCCTGTTCCGCATCCTGTGGATCTACACCGTGTTCGCCCACTTCCGTACCATCCCCTCGCTGTACCTCCTCTACATCTTCTCCTGGACGCTGACCGCCATCGGGGAGATCATCTACTTCATCCATGTGCTCCGCAAGGTCATGCCGAAGGGGGATAACACCCCGGCAGTACCGGAGGGAGAAACGGTCGGCGCCGCCGCAGAGGCAGCCGAGCCCTACACCGCCGCGGAGGAGCAAAGATGACCCGACGGATGCCGCCGCACCGTCTTATACAAAGAGAGCCCGCGTGACGCGGGCTCTCTTTGTATTTTCAGATATATCAAACAAGGGGAAAAACGAGTAAAGCGGGAAAACGCAACAACGCAATAAATTGCCGCAGCGCCGGGGGTACCGGCGCTGTTTTTGGCGTCCCCGCCGTTTTCTCTGTTACCGGAGCCGTTCACCTTGGGCATCCGATACCGTTCCCGTGACCGTAACTGCGTCAGGCGGTTGCCCCGCCGACCGGGAACGTGACGCGCACCGTGGTGCCGACGCCCGGCTTCGAGGTCAGGGCGATCTCGGCGCCGTAGAGGTCACAGATATGCTTGACGATCGCGAGCCCGAGCCCGGTACCGCCCGTCGCGCGGGAGCGCGACTTATCCACGCGGTAGAAG
>CAKRNO010000007.1 GCA_934371135.1 uncultured Eubacteriales bacterium | reverse complement strand
CAGTAAGATTATCCTTTTCGTTAAAAGCATATTCGGCGGTAGACCACAGTAGCGAATTTAAGAATAGCCATTCAGTGGTTGACTCGCTGACTTCCACCTCTGGTGCAATCAGCATCATATATTCATTTCGTCGGTTTGCTTTTCTACCCCAACCTATCTCACGTTCGGGCATTAGGTAATCACTCGCACCGATTGTACAGAGTTTCCAAAATGGCATTTCGTCTGTCGGTTTGAAAACATGAGTTGTAATCGGTTTCATATCTGTCGGCAAAACATTCTTTTTCAATTTCAAACTAAAAATCGGTTCTTCGCCGAAAACAGTTTTATAATGATCGTATAATTTTTTATGTCGTTTACTTTCCATAAACCAATACCCGTTGTTTGTTTTTATTATTATACCATATTCCTCCACTTTTTCAATAGTTCTCCACCGCCCATCCCAATGTTTTTATATATTTTGGGTTCAAATCCCCGTGGACGCCTGCCCCCTTTTGGGCTTAAAAAGACGCTCCTTTTTGTCTACCCGTAGCGAACCTGTCGCGTCAGCGTCGCAGGTTCGCATACCGCCGTCAGGCGGCATCACGAGCGAAAGCGAGTTACCCTGTCGGGTAGGCTCCCGACCCGAACCTGTCGCGTCAGCGACGCAGGTTCGCATACCGCCGCCGGGCGGTATCACAGACGGGGACCTTCCGAAGCAGCATGAATTTTACATTGTTCATACCCGGGCATGATAGTCGGCGACGCGTACAGAACGATATAATGATGCCGGACAAGGAGGGCGCCCCTGCCCGGGTGTTGGTGTTATGGGAAGAAAAATTGTGATCGCGAATATCATTTTTGTCGTCGGCGGAACCGTTGGCTGCCTTTCGGCAATCCTGCTGACGGTCCTTTCGAACGTACCTTTCTTTGTCGGTGTGCTTCTGGCTCTGCTCGCCACTTTCCTGTCATGGCTCATCGGGTATTTTATCAGTCGGTGCCCCTATTGTCACATGCCGCTGCATACGCCAAGCGGTAGTTACCTCTTTGATTACTGCCCTTATTGCGGCAAGCATTTCTGAAGCCCTGTTTTAATACTCTTTCAGAGTGACCACCGGGCGGGGTCGGCAGCAAAGCCGGCTCCGGCAAAAACCTCCGGTACGCCACTTCACATCTCAAAGACAAAAGCAGACGCCCGTCGGGGCGTCTGCTTTTGATTTCCAGGTGTTATTTCGGGGGGGGGACGAAAGCCTCACTCCCCTGCCGCTGTCACGGCGTTCTTATACGAGAGCAGAATATGGCAGGGCGCAAAGAGGACGGCGGCGACCAGCAAAAGGACCGACCGGAGCATCACGCCGCTGAACAGGAACAGCGCCGACGGGATAACGGACAGCGCCAGCGCGCGGAAAACACTGCTACGCCGGAAGCACACGATCCAGATCAGGCAATAAGCCGCGAGCAACACGGCATCCACGACCACATAGGTGACAAGCGCCCCGCGGAACCAGAAGCCGAACCACGTCCCCGGAATGTTGAACACCATGAAGATAAAACAGCCGAAGCGACCGATCTGCTCCAGCACCTCCACGCATTTGTTTTTCCACGCATTGTCAAACCCGTCCTTGCATCTGACGGCAAACACAATGTTTGGAATCAGAATGACCGCCATGAATACAAGACCGTATCCGTTGAACCAACTCATTGCCGCGCTCCACCCACGTTTTTTCTTCGATTATAGCACGTCGCCACGCGTTTTCCAATACGCCGCAGCGCATCCGTACAAAATTGTAACCTTTTTTCAAAATCTATGGACATTTTCCGACTTTGCCGTTATAATGTTGTCTGCCATTTTGGCACGAGGTATTTTATGAAAGCCAAAACCCACGAAATCAGTCTGACAGACGGCAACCTGTTCGTGAAGCTCCTCCGCGTCTCGACCCCACTCATTTTATCGACGCTCCTGCAGCTCCTCTATAACGCGGCGGACCTCATCGTCTGCGGGCAATTCGGCTCCTCCCACAGTGTGGCAGCCATCTCCGCAACATCCTCCCTCATCAACCTCTACATACAGCTCCTCGTCGGGCTCAGCGTCGGAGCGAACGTCCTCATGTCCCGTTGTTACGGCGCGAACGACCGAGAGCACGGGCAAAAGGTCGTCTACACCTCCATGGTCTTCGCCCTGGGGGCGGGGCTCCTCATCGGGGTCATCGGCGCAACCACCTCCCATCTGTTTCTCGACCTCATGGGCACACCCGAGGAGATCATCGGGCTCTCGACCTCCTATCTCGTCATTTACTTCTGCGGTCTGCCCTTCTCCATGATTTATAACTTCGGTTCTTCCATCATGCGCGCAACGGGTGATACCAAGCGCCCGTTCTACTTCCTCTCGGCAGCCGGTATCGTCAACGTCCTGCTCAACCTGTTCTTCGTTATCGTGTGTAACATGGATGTGGCGGGCGTCGCCCTCGCGACCTCGATCTCCCAGGGGATCTCGGCACTGTGCGTCGTCATCGCGCTCCTGAAGAATGAGGGCTTCTTCCGTTTCCGCTTCCGTGAAATCCGTTTTCACGGCGCGGTGGCGAAAGAGATAGCGCTCATCGGAATTCCGGCAGGCATCCAGGGGATGCTGTTCTCCATCTCAAACGTCATGCTGCAAAGCAGTATCAACAGCTTCGGTACCTCCGTCATGGACGGAAACGGCGCCGCCGCTTCCCTGGAGGGCTTTGTGTACGCGACGATGAACTCCGTAGCACAGACCGCCGGCAGCTTTGTCTCCGCCAACTACGGTGCAAAGAAGCCGAAGAACGTCCGGCGCACGGTCCTGTACGCCGCCGTCCTCGTCGTCGCCGTCTGGATGCTCTCGGGCGGTATTGTTTACTTCTGCCGCCGCCCGCTCCTGGGGCTCTACCTCCGCCCCGAAGACACAGCGGCGTTCGCCGCCGCAGGTGAGCGGATGCTCGCCGTCTGCTGTACCTATTGCCTGTGCGGGCTCATGGACACCTTCGCCTACTCCCTGCGCGGTGTCGGGCGCTCCATCCTCTCGATGAGCGTCTGCCTCGCCGGTGTCTGCGGGTTGCGCCTCGCCTGGATCTATCTCATCTTCCCCACCCCGCGGTTCCACAATATGTACTCCCTCATGCTCTCCTACCCCATCTCGTGGATCGTAACAGGCGCCATCGAGCTGCTCCTGTTCTGCATCGTGTATGCAAGGGACCGCAAGCATTACTACGTCGATGCCGATATGCCCCGGGAGGCTGTCTGACATCGCTCTCACCGAAAACGAACTCCGCACTGCTCCGGCAGTGCGGTTTTTATTTGTGCTTATGTACGTTAAGTCAGCTTTCCATGCGTACGATTTCATCTGTTGAAAGAACGGTCAGTGCCGAAATAACGCCTATTAAACTTCCGCTTCCGATGGGAAAGTTTACTTTGCATCTTTTTAATTGACAAGAAATGCCGTTTCGGATATAATTCATACTTGTTGGAAAAGTATAACGAGCATCCGCGCGGTGGCGCGGTGCGGAAAGGAAGCGCATGGCATCAGGCAAGCATCTGCTCGGCCGCAAAAAGAGCCGTTACATTTTCGGTACCGTCAAAGTCGGCGACAAGGGGCAGATCGTCATACCGAAAGAGGCGCGCGACACCTTCGGCATCCATCCGGGCGACACGCTGCTCGTCCTCGGCGACGACGAGAATGGTCTCATCGTCACACGCCCCGAGGTCGTCTCGGAGATGGCAAACCGGGTCTTCAGCAAACTGGATACGACATAATCCGGGCTTTCCTACTCAAACCCACATAAATTCAATATGAAAGGAAAGTCTATGTCACTCATTCGCAGAATCAAAAACAATATGGAGCCGCGCAAATGGCTCCGCCTTACAGAGTTTATTCTTTTCGTGGCCTTACTCGTCGCCTCCCTGACGCTTTTCGCCGTCGGTATTGCCCGCGTCAACCGCGACGCCGGAGCATACAACCGCCCGGGGAACACGGAGACCATGCGCCGTCTCTCTCCCGATGACCCCGACTACGCAGAAGACTATGATGCGGACGAAAACCGAATCTGCACCGTGACCTACCGGGGGGAAAGCGGAAAAATCTGCCGCGTCGATTATTCCTACGCGGAATGGGAAGCGCTCCCCGAGGACGCCACCATCACCGCCTACATCTATACCTTTGAAAGCGGTGCCGTCGCCGCGTTCGATCATCCGGCACACGAGCCGGAAATCCGCGCCGCCGTCAAGGATTACTTTGCCGAGGAGGCATCTCCGATCTACAATACCGCCATCGTCCTCGTGCTCCTCGCGCTCTCGCTCGGCGTGGTAACCTTCTTCGCCCGCCAGTTCTCCACCTATGAAAAAATCTGGTTTCTCTCCATCATGGTGCTCGCCGCCGTATTCGCGATTGCTATGCCGGAGGAGGAAGCCAACGGTGTGAGCGGTATCTGGATCATGCTCCTCTACCTGCTCGACACATTCCTGAACATCCTCTGCGAGCTGCTCATCTCCAAACAGAGCCGCTGGAACTTCATTGTCTCCGTCGCCGTCGAAATCACCGAGATCCTCATCTGCATCGTGCTCATGTACCGCTTCGCCACCATGCTGACGACGCTTTTCTTCTGGCTGCCGATCGATATTTTGAGCTTTATCAACTGGTCGAAGCACCCCGACCGCGAAAAAGAGGAGGTCACCCGCGTCCGTACCCTCAAGGGATGGCAGGAGGTGCTCATCCTGGCCGGCATCGCCCTTTGGACGGTGCTCGTCGGGTACTTCCTCAGCGGGCTGGACATCCATACCGACCTGTTCGGCGGAAATGAGACGCTGGCAAACGTCGTCTGCTATCTTGATGCCTGCGCCAGTGCCGTCGGCGTCGCAAACGGGCTCTTTATCTTCTTCCGCTTCCGTGAGCAATGGATCGCCTGGTACGCCTGTGCCGTCCTGGAGGCAGTCATCAACATCATCTCCGGACAGTTCATCCTGCTGGTGCTGAAGCTTGGCTACATCACCAATACCACCTACGGCTATATCCGCTGGACCCGCTACATCCGCACTCACGCCGACGCGTCGTCCGGCGAGGCGGACGCAACGCAGGAAAAGCGCGAGTTCTTCTGACCCCGGCACCGCTGTTTCTCCTGTACGGCACGTTGCCCGGAGGCGACCCGTACCAACACAAAAGAGGCACCACCGCGCTGCGGTGGTGCCTCTTTCATGCAGCAGATCATCTTGCCGCAGGGTCTGTCGCAAGGATTATCACAGGCGGGAGAGGAGCTCCCGGCGCTTTTCCTGATACTCCTCCCCGGAGATGACGCCGGCATCGTACAGATTCTTCAGCTTGATGAGCCGGTCTGCAACATCCTCCCGTGGGGTCGTCGGCGCTGTCGGAGGAGCCGCCGGGGTCCCGGACATCTGCGGCGGGGGCGTCGGCTGTCCCGGGCGGGGCGGTGCCGCAAACGGGGCAAAGCGGGCGGCGCGCTGCGCCTGCATCTCCGCCTCACGACGGAGCGCCTGCATCCCCTCCTCCGTCACAAGATACTCGGGAGACCGGAAAACATAACTGAATAAGAGATAGAAAAGCGTCACCGCGCAGAGTAAAAAGTCTGCGGCAAGCAGAAAGACGGCGGCGGTATCCTTATGGTGAAAGGTCGCCTGACCGATGACCCCCACGCCGCTGATAACGTACGACGCGGCGAGAAGTGCCTCCACCGGCGCATTGAAATGCCGACGGCGAAAGGCAATATACGTCACCACACACTGCCATACGGCGACAGCGAAAATAAACACGGCAACCATGTAGCGGAAGTCAAAGGAGGACGCTATGTCCGCGCCGCCGGCACGGATACCCTCCACAATCAGATAGAGAACAGACGCCATCGCGATAATGACGGTCAGACAGATGTGCATGATGCCGTCCATCGACAGATAGCGGTGGGAGGAGCGGTAATCGCGGAGCACGGTGAGCTGGGTGATACCGTGCACAAAGGACAGGCAGAGCGCAAGGACCACCGAGCCGACGACGGCAATCTCACGCCTATTCAGCATAAGCGCCAGGAGCGTCAGCATGATGATGGCGATGATACAGATAATGCTCCACACGACCGTGGAAACGCGCGTTTCTTTCCGGAGGAATTGAGAGCGGTCCGACATGATGATTATCTCCTTTTGGAAGAAATGGACAAAAGGCACGCGACAGCGCGGAAGGACAGCCAGATGAGTTCAAATGCGGTCAAAAGCGCATCGAAGAAGTAGAGCTGACGCCATGCGGCAAACAGCGACTTCATCTTTTTCTCCTCCTCGGGGGTGAGCAGCCCGGAGGCGAGGATGATGTACTGCCCGTCGGCGAGAGCGCGCTTGTTTGCGCCGTATGTAACCAAGGCAAAAATCCACGCCGCCAGCGTCAGAGCGATACCGATACAGGAAAGGACGAGGAACAGGGCGCCGAGCGCGCCGTTTGCGGAGAGGTCCACAATCAGCCCGATGACACAGAGCGGAACCATCAGAAGCGAAAGCGGCTCTACAAAGCGGTTGGCAGAAACGAGCGCGGCACCGCGCCCGCCCCCCTCGCAATTCTTCGCCAGCCCGACAAGCCGGCAGGCAACGGCGAGGTTGGTTTTTGTAGCACGGCGGGCGGTGAAATACGAGAGACGGATAACACGGCGACGGTGCGCATATGTGTTACCGATAAAGAAGCTGGCGAAGAAGCCCGCAACCTCCACCTCCACATCGGCAAGTCCGTTCTCGTCCAGGAGCAATCGGGTGTACTGATCGATCGGGCGGTCCAATTCCAATTTGCGCAGGTTGAACCAGGAGACAATTCTCCCGGCGCGCCACCTGATACAGATGGGAATGAGAGACAGAACGGCGAGCGCCCCCAGCGTGATGACGGCAATGAGCCACGGTTCCATGTCAAAGTCCTCCTACATCCGATGTATTCTACGACCGTTTGTTTGGTACGGTATTTATTTGCCGAAATGCCGGCGCAGAGCCTGAAAGGTATCTTCACTGATATCGTGTTCGATCTTGCAGGCGTCCCGGACGGCAGTCTCGCGCGGGACACCGAGCGAGACAAAGATGTCTGTGAGACACTCGTGCCGCTCAAAAATCCGCGCAGCGATCATACGACCGGCATCCGTCAGAGTGATATACCCTGCCCCGTCGATATCGATCAGCCTGTTCTTTTTCAGCAGACCGACGGCGCGGCTGACGCTCGGCTTGGAATACCCCGTCCTCTGCGAAATGTCCACAGAACGGACATGACCGAGCTCCTGCTCCAAGTTCAGGATATGTTCGAGGTACATTTCCCCCGATTCGTGAATGCTTGCCATGTTTATACCGCATCTCCCTCTTGTGTCGTACCGTCGGCAGGGGTCTCCTGCGCCGGCGGGTCCTGATTACCGTCGTCGGGCGGCGCCGGAGAAGCCGGTGCACTGCCGTCCGGGGCGCCGAAGCGCATAGGCATTGCGCCCCCCTGTGTGGGTGGCGTCGGCTGATGGATGTTCTTCCATTTCCGGTTTTTGCGCGTGATCACGACCACGAGGACAATGACCGCCGCGACGATCAGCGCATACGGAAGGAGATACACCAGAACAATCAGCACCTGCCCGAGTACCCCGGCGAAGCTGACAAACGATTTGCCGAAAGACCTGCCGAAGCGCACAATGTACGGATCCTCCCCCTCCGAGTAGGATTTCACATCATAGAGGCTCACCGTAAAGGTCGCGTAAGACACGGCGTTTTCAAGCGAATTCAACTGGCGTTCATAGGAGGAGAGCTCCTGGGTCACCTCGGAATACCGTTTTTCAATCTCAATGGTCTCGGTCACGCCGGAGGAAGATTGCAGCAGCTCAAGGAGCTTTGCCTGCTCTGCCCGCAGGACCGCGACGCGCGCGGACACATCGTCGTAGGTCAGGGTGACATCCGTCTTACGGACATTGGCACTCGTCACATTACCGATCCCGGAAAGGGCGGTCATAAATCCGTCGGCTTCCGAAGCCGGGATGCGGAGAGTCAGCATCGCGTGCCCGCGGGCGCCGTCGTACGCGGGGCTCACACGGGACTCGCTGACATAACCGCCCGTCTGCACGGTCGCTGTCTCAATTTGTCTTAGGGTCTCGTCAAACTTCAACGTCTCGATGGAGTAATCCGCCCGCACAACGATTTTGCGGTCTTCCGAGATGGTCTCCGACTTGATATCCGGATTCCCGGCGTCACCGGGCGCATAGCTGCCGTTCGCGCCCCCGTCACTTTTTCCGCAGGCAGTGAAAAGGCAGCAGACAGCCAAAAGCACGGCAACAAGGCAAAACAGTCTCGTCTGTCGTTTCATGTGACACCCTCCCGTTTGGCGGCAATCGTATCCATGTAGATACAGTTATGTAAGTTAAATATAACACATCCGGCATCTTTATGCAACACTTTTTCCGATATTTGTTTTTCGGGCGCGCGGCAGGCGCCGCATCCTGCCGGAGGGAGCGCGGTCGGAGCGCCGCCCGGATTTACGGCTCCGCCCCGATGCGGCGCACGGGACAGGTGCCACAAAAAGTGCCTGCAGTGCGCCGGTCGGCAAAAACAAACGGTCAGGCGTTGCTTTTTTCGTTTCAATCTGTTATACTGTATTGTTGTACAGGCGCGCACCGCACGGGAGCGACGCCTGCGATTCCGAAAGGAGAGGTCATGTTCGCATTCTTGCAGGAAGGATTGTTCCCCTACTTTTCAAAATGGCTGCACCTCGAAACGGACGGTGCAGTTTACGCACTGTATTTTGCGTTCTTCGCCCTCACCATCGTCATCGCCTACCTGCTCGGCAGCATCAACTCCGCCATTCTCATCTCGCGCCTGTTCTACCACACCGACATCCGCACCGAGGGTAGCAAAAATGCCGGTGCCACCAATATGCAGCGCGTCTTCGGCGTCCGTGCCGGTCTCTTTACCCTGCTCTTTGACATGATCAAGACCTTTCTCGCCGTTGCCATTGCGTTCGTCCTCCTCGGGGGCGACTGGATCATACCGGAAAGCGGGGTGCCGCATCCCTTCGGCAGTACCTTCTCCTGCTCCCCCTCCGCCTACGCGGCGGCGCTGTTCTGCGTTCTCGGACATATTTTCCCCGTCTACTACCGCTTCCGCGGGGGAAAAGGCGTCCTGTGTGCCGGCGTGGCAATCGGTATGCTCTCGCCCTGGATCCTGCTTGCGGAGCTCATCGTATTTTTCGGCACCGTCGCCCTGACGAAATACGTCTCGCTCGGCTCCGTCGTCGCCGCCGCCGCCTATCCGATCTTTTACGCCTCCATGTTCAAGCTGGCATTCACGGGGCAGGCTGCCCCCTGGGCAAACGTACTCATCGTCTTCCTGATCGCCGGCATCCTGGTCTGGGCGCACCGCGGGAATATCAACCGTCTCCGCAACGGCGAGGAGCCCCGTTTTTCCCTGCACCGTGACCGCGGCGGCGACGGCGGAGCCCAATCCGGCGGAGAGGAGGACTACGACCTGTGACAGCACCCGAAACCATCGCAGCCATCATCTGCCGCGCCGCGGAAAGGGGCACCCTCCGGCGCCTGACCCTCTCAAAGCCGCTCGACGGCGGCGCAGAGCGCGTCGTGTGCCGTCTCTCCCTCGCGCGGGGGCAGAACGTCCTCGCCTATGAGGAGATGCTCGGCGGCGGGAAAGTACATCACGGCGCCCTGCGCACCGAGACTCTCGCGGAGACGCTCCCGCCGCTCCTCGCGCGCTATGCGCAGATCAACGTCATGACCGGCGTCGGCGACGCAGAGCTCCGCACCTCCAGGCGCGGGCAGCAGACGCTCATCGGCGGGGAGGCACTCCTACGCCGCCTGCAAAACGATGATACCGCGCCCGACACCTTCATCGGATCCCTCAACCGCGAAAAGCAGTACATTCTCCGCGGGGACGAGCCCTTTCTCCGTGCACTCGGCGTCTCGGACGCTACGGGACGCATCCACGACAAAAAGCAGGGCAAATTCCGCCAGATCAACCGCTTTCTCGAATACGTTTCGGACATCTACGGCGACCTGCCGCGGTCGGGGACAATCACGGTCTACGACCTCTGCTGCGGCAAGAGCTACCTGAGTTTCGCCGTTTATTACTACCTGCACATCCTGCAGCAGCGCGAAGTGGATATGCTCTGCATGGACCTCAAGGAGGACGTCATCGCCTACTGCCGCGGGGTCGCAAAAGATGCCGGCTTCACCGGTATGCGCTTCGTCGCCGGAGACATCCGTCTCACGCCGCGCAACGTACATCCTCATCTCGTCGTCTCCCTGCACGCCTGCGACATCGCCACCGACATCGTCCTCGGGACCGCCGCGGACCTGGGCGCCGACGTCATCCTGTCCACCCCCTGCTGCCACCGGTACCTGAACCGTCGGCTCGCCGACCCTTCGCTCGCGTTTGTCTCCGACTATCCGCACCTGCGCGGCAAGCTCTGCGAGGTACTGACCGAGGGGCTCCGCCTGGCGCTCCTGCAATCCCGCGGGTACGCGGTCACGGCGAGCGAGCTCACCGACCCGGATGACACGCCGAAGAACACGCTGCTCATCGCGCGGCGGCGCCACGATTTCCGCGAGGATTCGGAGGAGGCGACGGCGCTCACGGCAGCCTACCGCGCGCTGGTCGTGCGTCTGACCGGGGGTGACCCCGACGATTATCTGCGGGAGATACGCCTATGAAACCGACTGTGACCATTTCGCACTCTGCCGCGGAAACAGAGGCGGTGGGGGAAGCCCTCTGCCGTGCACTGCTCGCATCCGGGGCGCGCCGCGCCTATGTAGCGCTCTACGGGGAGATGGGGGTCGGCAAGACCGCCTTTGCGCGCGGGTTCGGGCGCGCCCTGGGGATCAACTCTGTCAAAAGCCCGACCTACACCGTCGTCTCGGAGCACCGCGGCGAGCCACTGCCCCTCTTTCATTTTGACTTTTATCGTCTGACAGACGAAGACGACCTCTATACCGTCGGCTATGACGACTATCTGCGCCGCGACGGCTACATCCTGACGGAGTGGAGCGAGCGGATGCCCGCGATCATCCCGCCGGATGCCGTCATCGTACAGATCGGGCGGACAGACACGGAAAACGGACGCAAAATCACCATCGGAGGTGAAGCCCTTTGAACATACTGGCACTTGATTCAACCGCCGTCACCGCCTCCGTCGCGGTCACACGGGACGAGACGACGCTCGCCGTCGCGCGCGCCAACAACGGACTGACGCACAGCGAAATCCTCCTGCCGATGGCGGAAGCCATGCTGGACGCCGCCGGCGTCACGCTCGACGACGTCGACCTGTTCGCCTGCACGGCGGGGCCCGGCTCCTTCACCGGCGTGCGCATCGGCACCGCCACCGTCAAGGGGCTCGCCTTCGGTCGCGGAAAGCCCTGTGCCGGGGTCTCCACGCTGGAAGCGCTCGCGGAGGGGCTCGCGCCGCTGCCGGGCGTCCTCATCGGCGTCATGGACGCGCGCCGCGGGCAGGTCTACTGCGGCATATTCACCGTTTCGGGAGGGGTGCTGACGCGCCTCGCGCCCGACCGCGCCATGGCGCTCTCCGACCTGACGGACGAGGTCATGCGGGACTATCCCGGCAAGACCGTTTACCTCGCGGGTGACGGCTACGACATCGCCTATGCGGCATTCCGCGATGCGGGGTGCCCGGGGCTCGCCGAGACGCCACGCGCCCTGCGCGCCCAGGACGCCGCCGCCGTCGCACGCTGTGCCCTGCGTGCCTGCCGAAACGGGCTCACCGTCACCGACGACGAGCTGCGCCCCGTCTATCTGCGTCTCCCGCAAGCGGAGCGTGATTTAATAGAAAAAGGAAAAGAAAATAGCAAGGAGCATCATCATGACGAAACGTAAGATCTATATCGGGGCGGATTCCGCAGGCTACCCGCTGAAAGAAAAACTGAAAGCCCACCTCACCGAGCACGGCTATGACGTCACCGACATGGGGACAGGTTCCACCGCCTCCTGCCACTACCCGGAATACGCGGCAAAGGTATGCCGCGAGGTACAGGCGGCGCCGGACACGACCTTCGGCATCCTCGTCTGCGGCACCGGTATCGGCATGAGTATGTGCGCCAACAAGTTCCACGGTGTGCGCGCCGCCGTCTGCTCGGACACCTACTCGGCGCGTCTGACCCGCAACCACAACAACGCCAACGTCCTCTGCCTCGGCGCCCGCGTCATCGGCGAATGTCTCGCGGAGGATGTGCTCGACGCCTTCCTCTCTGCGGATTTCGAGGGCGGTCGGCATCAGATCCGCCTCGATATGATGAAAGCCATCGAGGACGAAAACAGATAACACCCGATCGGGATCACAAAAGACGCCCCGCCTGTTTTGACCAGGCGGGGCGCTGTATTTGTCTTTATGTCTTTGTGTGTACAGTGCCGCGGCGACCCGAAAGCAGGGGATCGTACGGCAAAAAGCCCCTTTGTGCTGTGGGACGCCCGGGGGGCATCAGCGCGCCAGCGGGGCGAGGGCGTCCACGGCGGTGCCGCGCGCGATAAGCCGCGCGTGCTCGGGCAAAACCATCATGACAGCACCCGAACGGCGAACACCGTATTCGGACAAAATCGCAAGTATTCCGGGCTCCTCCCCGTCATCCTCGTCCTCCACGGACAGGTACCATACGCCGTCCTCGCCCCGATAGGCGTCCGAGGTGCCGCGATAAGCGCGCTCCGAAAGGATGCGGCACGCCGCCGTCATCCGGTCCATCGCATCAAAGGCATAGAGCACTCTGCTCTTTCGCATACGGTGTCCCCCCTCCCCGCCGACAGGATCTTCACAGAGCCGTGTCACAAAAAGTTCTCCCCCGCCCGAGCGGTCACGCCAGAGCTGTACCAGGACGCGCGCGCCGACGGCATCAAAGCCGGAAAGGCGCCGCACCTCCGCGAGCAGACGTTCGACTGCCGCGCGCGACGGTTCCTCTCCCTCCTTGTCGGTGAGCCCGTACCACTCCATCTCCTCCTCCGTGAGGATCGCTTTCAGTTTGGTCTCGCTGATGACGATCAGTTCCATCTTTATGTATCTCCCTGCCGATTGGCTTTGTTCCATTATACGCCGCAGTGCCGGCGGGCGGTACCCCGAACTGAAGGAAACGGAGGAAAAAAACAGGAGAGCGGCAGGTTTTTCTCCTGCCGCTCCCGGTATTGGTATCAATTGTCGGTTCAGCCGACCGTGTAGGTCGTGCCCGCCGGTGTGTCGGTGAGGGTGACGCCACGCGCCGCAAGGTCGGCACGGATGCGGTCTGCCTCCGCATAGTTCTTGTTCTTCTTCGCCTCGGCACGGGCGGCGATCGCCGCCTCGATCTCCTCCGCCGTCATGCCGCCCTCCGGGGCAGCCGGTGCGGCGGGCGCCGCCTCCCCGTCCGTGAGACCGAGCGCGAGCACGGTATCGAACTCACCGAAAAGGGCGAGCTTGGTCGCGGCGTTCAGAGACGACTTCAGCACGTCATACAGCACGGTCACGGCAAGCGAGGTGTTGAGGTCATTGTCCAGCGCGGCGCGGAATGCGGCGCGGAACGGTTCTGCCCCCTCCTCGTCCACCGTTTCGCCCGCGGCGGGCGTCAGGGCGGAAATTTTAGCAATCAGTTTACGGTACGCGGTCGCCGCGTTATCCAGGTTCTCATAGGTGAAGACCAGCGACTTCCGGTAATGGGAGCCGAGGCAGAAGAAACGGTAGGCAAGCGGCGAATATCCCTTGCTCTCCAGGAGCGAAACGGTGAGAAACTCTCCCTTGGACTTACTCATCTTCCCGCTCGCGGTATTCAGGTGCAGCACGTGGAACCAGTACCTGCACCACGGGTGCCCGAGGTACGCCTCGCTCTGTGCGATCTCGTTCGTGTGGTGCGGGAAAGCGTTGTCGATGCCGCCGCAGTGGATGTCCAGGTATTCACCGAGGTACTTCATCGATATGCAGGAGCACTCGATATGCCAGCCGGGGTAACCGACGCCCCACGGGCTGTCCCACTTGAGCTCCTGACTGTCGAACTTCGACTTGGTGAACCACAGGGCAAAATCCGCCTGGTTGCGCTTGTTGGCGTCCGCCTCCACGCCGTCACGCACGCCGACGGCAAGATCTTCTTCACGGAAGCCGTGGAAAACGTAGTATTTATCCAGCTTGGACGTGTCAAAATAGACATTCCCGCCCGAGACATAGGCATAGCCCTTATCAATCAGTGCGGAGATGACGCGGATGAAGTCCTCGATGCAGCCGGTGGCGGGCTGCACGATGTCGGGCGTGCGGATCCGCAGCTTCTCGCAGTCGGCAAAGAACGCATCCGTATAGAACTTCGCGATCTCCATGACCGTTTTGTGCTCACGCTTCGCCCCTTTCAGCATCTTGTCCTCGCCCGCGTCGGCATCACTCGTCAGGTGCCCGACGTCCGTGATGTTCATCACGCGCTTCACATCATACCCGATATACCGCAGGTACCGGTCGAGGATATCCTCCATGATGTAGGTGCGCAGATTGCCGATATGCGCGTAGTGATAGACGGTCGGACCGCAGGTGTACATGGTCACATGACCGGGGGTGTGCGGGACAAATTCCTCTTTCTCGTGACTGATGGAATTATAGAGCAGCATGGTATGCCTCTTTCCGTTACTTTTCTTTCAGGATATTATACTAGCCGACAGGGACTTTGTCAAGACGGAGATACCACTCAAAGACGGAGAAAAAACGGGCAGATTTTTGTCGAAAGGTTTGCCACGAAAACTCTTGTTTTTCGGCGCGGCGTTATGTATAATATTATAGCATTAATAAACGGGACAAGTCCGACCGTCGGGAAGAAAGGAGCCGCCATGGCAAAAAAGAAGAACAACAAGAACAGTGATACCCCCACCCCCACCACCAGGGAAAAGCGGCCCTTTTACGACATCGACCGCCCCCTGCACCGCATCCTGCCCTGTCTCTTTGTGACGGTGGCGGTGCTGCTGGGCTTTTTCCTCGTCCTCGATTACCGGGGCATGAATGATACCAGGCTCGGGCAGTGGAGCGTCCGGTTCTTCGCCGGTCTGTTCTCGCAGTGCGTCTACATCCTCCCGGCGCTTCTGCTCATCATGGGCATCCGCTGGCGCTCGGACATCCGCCGCCACCGCGCCGTGCGCCGGATCATCTACTTTGCACTGCTGCCCATCCTCGCCGGTGCACTGCTCTATATGTTCCAGGATCCCGAGAACGTCGTTTTCTCCATCCCGTCCTTTTACCGCGCCGGTACCGAAATGAAGGGGGCGGGTCTCTTTGGCTCCCTCCTCGGCTACGGAATGTGGCGCCTGACCTACTACATCGGCGTCCCCGTCCTCGTGGCGCTGTACGTCGTGCTCTTTCTCTATGATTTCCTGCACATCACGCCGGCGTCTCTCATCGAAAAGCGGGCAAAGCGCCGCGCCGAAAAGGCTGCCGCCAGAGAGGCGGCGGCAGTAACCGCCGGGGCACCCGAAACGGCACCCGTGGCGGCGGAAGTCTCCGAGTCTGCGGCGCCTGTCGCCGCACCCGCTCCCGTCAAGGCGCCTGAACCGGCACCGAAGCGCCCATCGGCGCGCGAGATCCGCCGTCAGGCAAAGGAAGCGGAGCGGGCGAGAAAAGCCGCTGAAGCCGCCGAGCGCAAGCGCCGGGCACACGACGAAGCCGGATACTTCCCCGGTGAAAAAGAAGAAACCTTTGACGAGCTCCGCCGCCGCCTCGACGCCGAGCAGATGGAGATCCGCCGCTCGGGGCTCGCCACGGCAAAGCCGCGCCCTGCCACCAACTACGAAACAAGACCTCCGAAGCGCTCCGAAAAGCGCAAGGCACAGCCGGAACGCACGATGTCCGTCGATACCCCTCTGCCGACCCCCGTACCCGCCACGGCGGATGCGTCGTTCAAGGTCACGGCAGAGCCGGTCGGCTCCGCGCGCGCCGATGCCGTCTTCCGTTCCTTCGACCCGCTCCATGACGATCTCTCCGGCGCGGGGAGCACCGTCCTGTTCCCCGCGGACAATACCGACGGACGCGAGCGGCGCGACGTACCGGCACCGACAGGCAGAAAGAAGACCGCGGCAGAGGCTGCCGGCGGCTCCTTCCGCATCCGCGTCGAGCACATGGACGTACCGACCACACGCAATCCCGGCGGTACTGCCGGAGCGGCGCCGAAGACGGCCGCCGACTTTGCGGACATCACCGGGCGCGCCGTCTCCGCCGAAACCCCCGTCTCGCCGCTCCCCTTCGTCCACCCGGCAACACAGCCGAGCGAACAGCCGCAGAGCACAAACCGGGGCGCCGCCTTTACCCCGCCGGCGCCGCCGACATCCGTGAGACCCAACCTGCCGGAGCCGGACCCTGCCGACACCGCCGCCCTGCACGCGGAGGCGCCGCAGATACACGCCGCGGAAACTGCCGCGGCACCCGGGGGCAATGCCGGCACCCCTGTCATCCGCAGCTATGAATCGACCGCCGCGACCGACCCCGGGATCGCCATCACCGACCGCGTCGTCGAGCACGGCGCACGCTATCCCATCCCGGACGACATGCCGAAAAAGGCAGCGAAAGAGCCGAAAACGGCGGCGGACGACGCAGCACCGAAGCGCAAAACGCCCGACTATGCCAAGAACTACGTCTTCCCGCCCCTGTCGCTCCTGAACCGCCCGATCCCGGTCGTGAACGGAGACACCGAGAGCGAGATCCAAGAGCTCGGGCGCCTGCTGATTGCCGCCTTCGCCACCTTCAAAATCGATATTCAGATCCGCGAGGTCGTCGTCGGTCCGCGTATCACGCGGTTCAGCATCGAGCCGCCCGCCGGCGTGCGCATCAACACCCTGACCAACCTCACCGAAGATATCTGCCGGCTCATGTCCAGCAAGACGCTACGCATCGTGCCGATCCCCGAAACGCCCTATCTCGGCGTGGAGATCCCGAACCGCCGCCCGACGAACGTCAGCCTCGCCTCTCTCATCGACACCGACGCTTTCCGCAACGCGAAGAACGTCACCACCGTCCCGCTCGGCGCCAACGTCACCGGCGCCCCGGTCTTTGCGGACATCTGCAAGATGCCGCACCTGCTCGTCGCCGGTGCGACCGGTATGGGTAAATCGGTGTTTGTCAACTCCATCCTGCTCTCGCTCCTCTACCGTGCAAGGCCCGATGAGGTCAAGCTCATCCTCGTGGACCCGAAGCAGGTCGAAATGTCCCTCTACAACGGCATCCCGCACCTGCTCGTCCCGCCCGTCATCGACGCGAAGCGCGCCGCCGGTGCGCTCATCTGGGCAGTCGGCGAGATGGAACGCCGCTACCAGCTCATGGTCAAAGCCAACGTCCGCACCATCGAGAGCTACAACGCGTGGGTGCGTGAGGACCCCGACCGCGGCGAGATCCAGCCGAAGATCATCATCGTCATCGACGAGCTCAATGACCTGATGATGCAGGCAAAGGACGCTGTGGAAAGCTCCATCATGCGTCTCGCGCAGAAAGCGCGCGCCGCGGGGATCCACCTGATCCTCGGTACGCAGCGCCCGAGCGTTGACGTCATCACCGGTACCATCAAAGCCAACATCCCCTCCCGCGTCGCCCTGCACGTCACGTCGGGGACCGACTCCCGTACCATCCTGGACGTCTACGGCGCCGAAAAGCTGCTGGACAAGGGTGATATGCTCATCATGCTGGCGGGCGCCGAGCCTATGCGTATCCAGAGTGCTTTTGCCAGCGACGACGAGGTGGAAAACGTCACCACCTTCCTCCGCAACAACGCGGGCCCCGTCGTCTACGACGAGATCGTCAGCGCACAGATCGAATCCGAGACCGAAAAATACAAAAACAGCGGCAAAAAGGAGCGCTCCCGCGACGAGGGCGACGAGGAATACGACGGCAGCATCTTCGAGGACTCCCGTTTCATGGAAGCCTGCAACGTCGCCTTTGAGTGCGGCAAGATCTCCACTTCGCTCCTCCAACGCAGATGCAAGCTCGGCTACGGCAAAGCGGCGGGCTATATCGACACGATGCAGATGCTCGGCATCGTCAGCGAGCCCGACGGCTCCAAGCCGCGCGAAATTTTGATGTCCAAGGACGAATTCATGGAAATGGTTGCGCGGGAATCCCATTCCGGCGACTGAAAAACGGTAAAAGGCGGTGCGGTGCCCGACGGCACGGCGCCGCCCCGAGCCGAGGAAAAGAGGAAAGACACTATGATTTATGTCATGCTTGCCGACGGGTTTGAGGAGATCGAAGCCCTCTGCCCCGTCGATATGCTCCGCCGTGCGGGGCTCGAGGTCCGGACCGTCGGTGTGACGGGCAGGACCGTCACGGGTGCCCACGGCATCCCGGTCGTCGCCGACCTGACCCCCGGAGAAATGACCGAACCGATGGAGATGCTCGTCCTGCCGGGCGGTATGCCGGGGACCCGGCACCTGGACGAATGGGCGGGGATGGACGACCTGCTTGCCCGCGCCGCGCGCGAGAACAGCCGGATCGCCGCCATCTGTGCGGCGCCGATGATCCTCGGGCGGCGCGGACTGCTCCGCGACCGCTACGCCGTCTGCTTCCCCGGTTTTGAAAAGTACCTGGACGGTGCGAAAAAGACCGACGGGCGCGTCATCACGGACGGCGGCTACACGACCGCCGTCGGCATGGGCGCCGCACAGGAATTCGGCGCCGAGCTCGTCAGCTGTCTGCTCGGCATCGATGCGGCGGCAGAGCTCTACACGGGCATCCTCGGTAAATGACACACGCCGAGAGAAAAGCGGCGCTGCGTTCCCACGCGCTGGAACGCCGGCTCGCCAAAGGCGAAGAAGCCCGCGCCCGTGAAGACCGCGCGCTGTGTGCGCTCATTGCAGCGTCAGAGCTGTTTCTGCGCGCAGACTGCGTTTTACTGTACGCGCCGGTCCGGGGCGAGCCGGACCTCTCACCGCTCGCCGAGCTGGCAATGCGCCGCGGTATCCCCGTCGGGTATCCGCGTGTGGAAAAGGCGGGGCTCATGACCTACCGGGCGGTGTCCGACCGCACGGTGCTCTCCCCCGGTACGTTCGGCATCCCCTCGCCCGGCGAGGACGCCCCCGGGATTCTGCCTACCGGTCGGACGCTCCTCCTCGTCCCCGCGCTCCTCGGTGACACCGACGGGTATCGGATCGGTTACGGCGGGGGATACTTTGACCGGTTCCTCCCCGCCTTCCCCGGTACTGCCGTACTGGTCGTCGCGGCAGACGAGCTTGTTCCCTGCCTCCCCACCGAGGAAAATGACGTCTCCGTACCGTACCTCGTGACACCCCGGGGGTGGCACCGGAGCGGCGGACAGACCTGTAAAACGTAAAGGAAATCGTATGGTTCTTGATGTAAAACAGTCCTTCATTGCCTACCGGTGCCCGCACTGCCGGTACGCCGTCTACGGCATCGTCGGCGAGTTCGCCCTGAATGCCCAGCGTATGCTCAAGCTCAAATGCACTTGCGGAGGCGGAGAGCTCGTCCTCCAATACACCTCGGACGGCAAAATCCGCCTGACCGTCCCCTGCCTGTTCTGCGGGACGAGCCATCACTACGTCGTCTCTCCGAACGTCTTTTTCTCCGGGGAGCTGTTTCTGCTCGACTGCCCGTACTCCCACATGGACATCTGCTTCATCGGCACCAAGGAGCAGGTAGACGACGCCGTCGAAAAGAGCAGTGAGGAGCTGAACACGCTCGCCGAAGAAATGGGGATGGATTCCCTCTCCGAGTTGCAGTCCTCCCCCGACGTGGATCCGGAGCAGATCCTGACCGACGCGCAGATCTACGACATCATGCGGTTCTGGGTCAAGGAGCTCGAGGCGGACGGGGCCATCGACTGCCCCTGCCACAGCGGCGACTATGACCTGAATATTTCCGATGACGGCATCGCCGTTTTCTGCCCCGTTTGCGGAGCAGAAAAGGTCTACCCCTGCGAAAGCGTCAACGCGGCGCTCGATGTGCTCTCGACCGACAGGGTCGTACTGGAGCCGCCGGCCGCCGACTGACCCGCGATGCGCAAAACGAACGGATACCCCGAGTCTCCCCGGGGCACCCGTCAAAAACCGTAATAGGCGTTAAGTCCACGATAAATCCCCTCTGCGAACAGGTCGGGATTATCACGCATGAGCGCGGCGTCTCCGGGATTGGAAATAAACCCGATCTCCATGAGAACCGCCGGCATCGAGGTTTTCCGCAGGACATACAGACCCGGCCGGGCGATGACACCTCGGTTCCGTAAGCCCGTCAGACGGGTCATCGACCGCAGGATGCTCTCTCCGATGCGTCCCGCAGCGGAGTCCACCCGATAGACCAGCGCCTCCGACCCGCTCGCCGAGGTGTCCAGTGACGCATTGGTATGGATGCTCAAAAACAGATCCGCCCCAAACTCCTCCGCCCCCTGCACCCGTGCCCGCAGGCTCCCCGCATTGCTGGTGCCGAGCTGGGTCGTCGGTGTCGGGCGCGAAAGGCGCGCCTCATAATTCGGGTTTGCGCGGAGCTTCTCATACAGCAATCTGCCGACCTCGTAAGTAATTTCCTGTTCGGTAAGTCCGTTCCTCTCTGCCCCGGTATTCGGGCTGACGGGATTATGTCCCTGATCAATATATACACGAATAGCCATACGCTTCCTCCGTATCGTTGTCAATACAGGATATGAGGCGGCGGGAAAGGTCGTGCATGAAAGAAATACAGCATCTCCTGTCCTATGTCCGGCGGGCTGTGGACGATTACCGGATGATCGAGGAGGGCGACCGCATCGCCGTCGGCGTCTCGGGCGGCAAGGATTCCCTCACGCTCCTGCTGGCGCTCTCGGAGCTCTCCAAATTCTATCCGAAGCACTTTGAGGTGGTGGCGATCACCATCGATATGGGGCTCGACGGAATGGATTTTGCCCCGATCACTGCCCTCTGCGAGGCGCATGGCATCCCCTACATACAGGTCAAGTCCGAAATCGCAAAAATCATCTTTGACATACGGAAAGAGCCCAACCCCTGCTCTCTCTGCGCCCGTATGCGACGGGGCGCACTCCACGACGCGGCAAAGGCGGCAGGATGCAACAAGGTAGCGCTCGGGCACCATGCAGACGACGTTGTCGAGACCTTTATGCTCAATCTGTTCTTTGAGGGGCGCATCGGGACCTTTTCACCCGTCACGCACCTGTCGAGAAAGGAGCTGACGCTCATCCGCCCCCTGCTCTACGCGCGGGAGAAAGACATCGTGAGCTTTACCAGACAGGCACAGTTGCCTGTGGTGGTATCTACCTGCCCGGAGGATCACGCAACGGAGAGGGAAAATATGAAGCTGCTCCTTCGGGAGCTGGACACCAAGCACCGCGGACTGCGGCACCGCATCTTCGGCGCCATCTGCCGCGGAGAAATCGACGGTTTTCACCCTGCGGGGGAAGACCGGAAGTGAGGGAAATATGACCGAACAGCAAGCACAGGCACGCATAGAAGAACTGCGGCGGGAGCTCCGCTATCACGCGGACCTCTACTACCGCAAGGACGCGCCGGAGATCTCCGACTACGAATATGACGCGCTGTTCCGCGAGCTGGAAACGCTGGAGGCGGCATACCCGCAATTTGTGACCGGGGACTCGCCGACGAGGCGCGTCGGCGGTGCGGTGCTCGAGAAATTCGAAAAGGTGACGCACGCCGTCCCGATGGGATCGCTGACCGACGTCTTCTCGTATGAGGAGCTGGATCAGTACCTCGACCGGATCGAGGCAGAGCTCCCCGGGGCTTACTACTCCGTCGAGCCGAAAATCGACGGGCTGTCCGTCGCCCTGACCTATGAGGGCGGCAAACTCATCCGCGGTGCAACACGCGGGAACGGGCTCGTCGGCGAGGACGTCACGGGCAATATCCGCACCATCCGCAGCATCCCCCTGACGCTCCCCGAGCCGCTCACGCTGACGGTACGGGGCGAGGTCTATATGCCGCGCACCGTCTTTGCCGAGCTCAACGCCATCCAGGAGAGCGAGGGGCTGCCCCTTTTCGCCAACCCCAGGAACGCTGCCGCCGGGTCGCTGCGCCAGCTCGACCCCAAAATCGCCGCCTCCCGCCGGCTCGATATCATGGTCTTCAACCTGCAGTCCGGCGACCTGTACACGGACGGGCGCACGGTGGAAACGCACACCGAAACGCTCAACCGCCTCGAAGCACTCGGCTTCCATGTCCTGCCGCACCGCAAGCGGCTCACCGGCAAGGACGCCATTAATGAACACGTCCGGGCACTCGGCGAAATGCGCGACACACTCTCCTTCGATATGGACGGCGCCGTCATCAAGCTCGACCGCTTCGACCACCGCCGCGAGATCGGCGAGGGGACGGGGCGCCCGAAATGGGCTGTCGCCTTCAAATACCCGCCCGAGGAAAAAGAGACGACCCTCCGCGATATTACCATCCAGGTGGGGCGCACGGGAGTTCTGACCCCGGCGGCGGAGCTCGACCCCGTGCATCTCGCGGGGACGACGGTTTCCCGTGCGACGCTCCACAATATCGACTTCATCACGGAAAAGGATATCCGTATCGGCGACCGCGTGATCGTCCGCAAGGCGGGAGAGATCATCCCCGAGATCGTGCGGCGGGCGGGAGACGGGCACGCCGCGGGCTCCGAGCCCTACCGTATGCCAGCCGCCTGCCCTGCCTGCGGTGCCCCCGTCGTCCGTGACGCGGGCGGCGACGGTGCCGCCGTGCGCTGCGTCAATCCCGCCTGCCCCGCGCAGAAGATGCGCGGCATTATCCACTACGCCTCCAAAGGGTGCATGGATATCGACGGTCTGGGACCGCAGGTCATCGCGGCGCTGCTCACCGCCGGGCTCATCACGGACGTAGCCGACCTCTATACCCTCAAGGCAGACAAGATTGCCGCGCTCGACCGCATGGGTGAAAAGAGCGCCACCAATCTCATCGCCGCCATCGATGCCTCCAGGGAACGCGGACTCGAGCGCCTGCTGTGCGCCCTCGGCATCCGTCAGGTCGGAGAGGTCGCCGCCGCCGCCATCGCACGGAAATTCGGAACGCTGGAGAATGTCCGCGCGGCATCCTTTGAGGATTTTGCAGGCGTTTCCGACATCGGTGACATCACGGCGGAAAATCTCATTGAGTTTTTCGCCAATCCCGAGAACAATGCCCGCATCGACCGTCTGGTCGCCGCAGGGGTGCGCACCGACGCGGTCAGGACCGTCACGCGGGACACGCTCCGGGGCAACACCTTCGTCCTCACGGGGACACTGCCGCACATGACGCGGCAGGAAGCGTCGGAGAAAATCGAGGCTGCCGGAGGAAAAATCTCCTCCTCCGTCTCAAAAAAGACCTCCTACGTCGTCGCCGGGGAGGAAGCGGGCTCCAAGCTCACCCGCGCACAGGAGCTCGGCATCCCGATCCTTGACGAGGCGGCACTGCTCGCCCTCCTCGCGGAGTAACGAACACCGGAGGGCACCCCGCAGACAGCGGCACATCACCACACCGTGATGTGCCGCTGCCTTTTGTGCAACCTCACCAGTTTTTTTCAGTCTGTTTGGCACTAATGTTGATTGACGTCTGCTGGTGATACATGGTAAAATCATCGACGAGGCGGGGCGGAGCCGCATACCACGGAGCCTCCCGCATTTTTCCGGACAAAATTTCATTTTATCAACCATACACACGAGGAGCATTCTGCCATGAAACAAGCGTTGCCTTTCATCCCGCAGCCGGCACCGATCAAAGCCGAACGATGCAAGACCGACGACCGACAGCCCCTGCCCGACCTCGCCGCCATCCTGCGCAAACCGCGCGGAGAGGTGCCGATCTACGGCATTTACAGCTGGGGGGTCGATTATCCGGTATATGGGAAAGCCATCGAGGAAATCGGCTTCCGCTGTCTGCGCACGGGCGGCAGACCCTTCACCGATGCGGAATTTGAGCCCATCGCCCGTGGCGGGCTCAATGCCATGATTACGGTCGGTCTCGCGCGCGGCGGGTTCGACTCGGACGAGGCGTTCGTACAGGGCAACATCGACAACGCCCTTGAAAAGCTGCGCCGCTACGGTCCCGGCGGCACCTTCTTTACGGAGCACCCGGACGTGCCGTATCACCCCATCCGCTATATTGAAATCTTCAACGAGCCGAACTTCGGCTACATGGTGCCGGACCGGACCGACATCCGCGAGAAGGCGCGTCTCTATACCCTGCTCCAGACCGCGATCTACGCGCCAATCAAGGCAGAGTTCCCGGAGGTCAAGGTCCTGGGCTTCGGTGCCGGCGGGGCGTCTGCCGCGGACGTCGGCTTCATCCGCCTCTGCTGTGAGCTTGACCCCCGCATCTATCACACGATGGACATTCTCTCCACGCATCCGTATGTGGACCCCATCTCGCCTTTTGCCTGGATGGGATGGCTGAAATATTCCATTGCCTCCGGCTATGCGGAGATCCGTAAGCTGCTCGCCGCCGGGGGCGTACCGGATATGCCCGTCTGGTACACCGAGCTCGGCTGGTTCATCCGCCCCGGGGAGGGAGGCTACTTCCCCACCTGCGAAAAGGGCAATGACAGGATTGAACAGGCGGCGTTCAATACGCAGGTCTACGCGCTCGGGATGCGTCTCGGCGTCGAGCGCATCACAACCATGTACATCATGGACACGGACAACTGCAACCCCGGGTTCGTGGATCGGGACGGCACGCTGCGCCCCTCCGCGCTCGCCGTACAAAACATGATCCGCCTCATGCCCGACCCCAAGCTCATCGGCGCGCTCCTGGACGGAAAGGACAACAAGTACGCCTATGTGTTCGAGGCGGCGCCCGGCGGCGAGGAGGTCGTCATGGTCTTCCACGCCAACGCTCCGGCGGAAATCACAATCCCGTGGAGCGACACTGCCGCCGAGATCACGGATATGCTCGGCAACACGGCGACCGTCGACGTGACGGGAGGACGGCTCACGCTCGACGCGGGCCCCTGCCCTCTCTATGTCCGCCACTGCCGCTGACCCGCTGTTTTCGGGGGCAAACCGCCGGCAGGCGGTTTGCCCCTTTCGTTTGTCCAATTCAACCAATTTTTTTGACTGCATTTGGTACTTATGTTCCTTGACGTTAAATAATCTGCCATGATAGAATATTTGTATAAATACACTGCATAGGTACGCAGGCACATTCCCCGGAAGGAGCCGTTTCATGAAAAAAATTATAATGACCGTCGTCGCCGCCGTTCTCCTCATCGCCATGCTCTCCGCCATGGTGACATCCTGCAAAATCCAACGGGACGACCCCGGCAACCAGGATAACCCGCCGACCCCGCCCGACCAGCCGAACGGCCCGAATCCCCCCTCCGGTGACTACCATCCGGAGGACAACGGTACCTATATGCGTGACGCCGTCGGCGTCACGGTCAAAGGGACGAATATCCGCGTCGGCTACGACTTCCTCCCTGCTTCCGATTATGCAACGCGCGGCGGCAGTGCCAGCGTGGACGCGACCGATATCGCCAGCCTGCGGAGCGCGGCAGAGATCATCGCCGCCGGCAGGAGCGATGTCCCGGTGTACGGCATCTATGTCGGCGCCGCGCATGAATACCTGAATTTCTATAAGGATTTCAGCGAAATGGGTATCGCGAACCTCCGTACCAACAGCTCGGGGCTGAACGACCAGGTGATGGAGGCCTTCTGTGAGAGCGAGACCTCCGTCATGCTGACGCACGGTGCCAACCTCGGCGCTTACTACAGCGGCGCCGCGCAGAAGTCCAACGACGACCCCGACCTGTGGAATCTCTCCAACTATAACTTTGTCGGGTTTCTGGAGGGAATCGTCGACTCCCTCACGACCCTGCTCGGCAAGTATGGTCCCAACGGCACCTTCTTCAACGACTACGACGGCAACTATAACCCGATCCGCTATATCGAGGTGCAGAACGAGCCGAACTTCCAGTACCTGTTCGCAGTGCGGCGCCCGGACGGCACCGATGATGCCTACAGCTATCTGAAGTGCTGCGCCTATGCGCTCCAGCAGATCGTCACCTACTACACCATCAAATCCATCTGCCCGGACGACCCCACGAACAATGTCCCCTCGGTTTACGTCGTCGGTATGTGCACCGGCGGCGTCAACGGGCTGGACGCCAGCTTCATCAGCAACGTCCTCGCGATGGACAACACTACGATCTTCCAGCAATCGAGCACCTGCTCGACGGGCGTCACGCTGTATGACATCCTCAACAGTGCCATCGCAAAATCCGCCAAGCTGCAAAAAATCATGGGCGTGGACGGCACGACCTCCAAAGCCGACATCGACACCGCCTCGACCATGGATATCCTCTCGACGCACCCCTACATCGACGGCAACCAGGCGACCTCGCCTTTCGGTCACAACTCCTCCTTCCGCCTCTCCGGCAACATCAATTCGATCCGCAAGCTCCTGTCTGCCAAAGGCCGGGCAAATCTGCCGATCTGGTTCACCGAATGCGGCTGGAACGTCTTAAAGAGCGACGGCGGTATGCTCGCAGACGGTAAGCACACCCAGCTCGAGCAGGCATATATGCAGCTGCAGTTCTACCTCTACGCCATCCGGAACGGCGTTGACCGCGTCACGTTCATGTCCATTGTCGATACCGACGGATGCAACTACGGTCAGTTCCAAGCCAACTCGTCCCAGCTCGGTGCCGGCGCCTCCAACAACCGCTGGATCGACGCCGACTGGCGCCTCGCCTGCTACGCGATCCAGACCATGACAAGACTGCTCCCCGACCCCCGGCTGACGAAGGTCATATCGGAGAAGCCCACCGGGCTCATCTATGAGCTCGCCCCGCGCGCCAACTCCCGCGAGCGCATCACGGTCGTCCTCTCCCCGCTCACCCCGTCGGAGGTCGATGTGCCGTGGACAGTCTCCGACTATGTGGTCATGACGGATATCTTCGGCGCGGAAAAGCTCGTCGAGGCTGTGAACGGCAAGGTAACCGTGGAGGCAGGCCCCAACCTGGTGTACCTCCGCGAGGCGACGCTCAATGACCTCGTGCGCTTCGGCGTCCGCGGTGTGGAGACCGTCTCCGTTCTCCCCCTCGCCTGGACGGGTGAAAAGACCGACATCTGACACGTCATTTTCTCCCGTACGGTCGGTGCCGAAAGGGCACCCTGCCCGTTTCCCCAAACGTTTTCCCCATGATCCGAAAAGGGCGGCACTGCCGCCCTTTTTGATTCAGCACCGTGGCTCGGAGCCGACCCGGCACCCGGCGCCGCGCAAGGATCGCGGCGCTCTTACCGGACGCTGCGCGGCACAGGTGCCGGGTACGCACGCAGAATGTGCCGAAAACCTGCAAAATCGTCCATAATAAAAGCCAAATTGTCCTTGTGATTGAAAAAAATATCCGATATAATAGCAGTGGTACAGGCTACCGCGGAAAAACGGGTCGCCGACCGGAAAACGTGACCGACGGACAAACGTCCGATTACAAATGCAACGGAGAGATCAATTATGGGAAAATTCACGAAATGGCAACGCATCCTTTATCAGCCCTGCGTACCGATGGGTGAAGACGGCAGGCTCGTCACCGCGTCCCCCGCGCACATTGCACTGTCCCGTCGCGCAGCGACCGAGGGGATGGTACTCCTCAAAAACAACAATGACCTGCTCCCCCTCAAAACCGGGGCGCGCATCGCGCTCTTTGGTGTCGGCAGCGCCGACTATGTCCGCGGCGGCGGCGGCTCCGGCGAGGTGACGACCGCCTACACGCACAATCTCATCGACGCCGTGAACGATGCCGCCGCGCGCGGTGACGTCTCTGTCTACAAGCCGCTGAATGATTTTTACAGCCGCGTCGTCACCGACGCGTACCACGGCGGGGCAAAGCCCGGCTGCATCCCCGAGGCACCCCTGCCCGACGGGATGCTCAAGGATGCCGCGGCGTTCGCCGACACCGCGATCGTCAGCATCTGCCGCTTCTCCGGCGAGGGTGCCGACCGCAAGGGTGAGCCCGGCGACGGCGACTTCTACCTGGACGAGGCAGAGAACCGGCTCATCACCGACGTGACTGCGGCTTTCCCGCACACGGTCCTCGTCCTCAACGTCGGCGGCATGGTCGATACCTCCTACTTCCGCGAGAACGACCGCATTGAAGCCGTCCTGCTCGCATGGCAGGCGGGGCTCGAGGGCGGGTACGCCGAATGGGATATCCTCTCCGGCGCCGTGACCCCCTCCGGCAGGCTGGTCGATACCTTTGCCGCGACCTTTGCGGACTACCCCTCCTCCGCCAACTTCAACGAATCGGAGGAGTATGCCGAATATACCGATGATATCTATGTGGGCTACCGCTACTTCGAGACGATCCCCGGCGCGGCGGCACACGTCAACTATCCTTTCGGCTACGGTCTCTCCTACACGACCTTCTCGCTCGAGAACGTCAGCGCCGCAGAGGCGCAGGGCGTCATCACGCTGGTGCTGCGCGTGACCAATACCGGGAGCACCTATGCAGGCAAGGAGACTGTGCAAGCCTATTTCAGCGCCCCTGCCGGCAAGCTCGGCAAGCCGAAATATGTACTCGCCGCCTTTGCCAAGACGGAGACCCTCGCCCCCGGCGAGAGCCGCCTCGTACGCCTGACCTTCCCCGTCTCCGACATGGCGTCCTTTGACGACACGGGTGTCGTCTGCCGCTCGGCGCGCGTGCTGGAAGCGGGCGACTACACCGTCTACACCGGCACCTCCGTGCGTGAGCTCACCCCCGCCATGACCTATACGGTCAAAAAGGATACGGTGGTAGAGCAGCTCCACGCCTACGTCTCCCCGAAAAAGCTCTCGAAGCGCCTGCGCGCCGACGGCAGCTATGAAACCCTCAAGGTAACGGACTATCCCGCACCGGCAGAGGACACCGCCGGCTTCCCCGAAAAAACGCACTGGAATTTTGAGTATCTGCAGCTCTGCCGCACCGAGAACAAGCGCCCCGAGGGGCTCATCCTGCTCGCGGACGTTGCAAGCGGCAAGGCAACGCTCGACGCCTTCCTCGCCCAGCTGAACGACGCGGATCTCATCGACCTCGTCAGCGGTGCGCACAACACCGGCGTCGCGGACACCCACGGCTTCGGCGGCATCGACTATTACGGCATCCCGAACGCCATGACCTGCGACGGGCCTGCGGGTATGCGCGTCTGGGACAACAAGGGCGTCGTCGCGACCGCATGGCCGTGCGCGACCCTGCTCGCCTGCACCTGGAACACCGCCCTCGTGGAGGAGATCGGCAGAGCCGGCGCCCGGGAAGTCAAGGAAAACAACATGGCGATCTGGCTGACCCCTGCCCTCAACATCCACCGCAGCCCGCTCTGCGGCAGAAACTTCGAATACTACTCGGAGGATCCGCTCATCTCCGGTCGCATGGCTGCCGCCTGCGTGCGCGGGATCCAGTCCCAGCACATCGCCGCCTGTGTCAAGCACTTCTGCTGCAACAACAAGGAAACCAACCGCAAGTGGAGCGACTCCCGCGTCTCCGAGCGCGCCCTGCGCGAGATCTATCTGCGCGGCTTTGAGATCGCCGTGAAGGAAGCACAGCCGTGGAGCCTCATGACGAGCTACAACCTCGTCAACGGCACCTACCCCTCCGAAAACCGCGAGCTCCTGGAAGGCATCCTGCGTGAGGAATGGGGCTATCTCGGGGTCGTCACCACCGACTGGAACAACGACGCGGAGCACTTCCGCGAGGTGCGTGCCGGGAACGACATCCGTATGCCCTCCGGCTCCAAAAAGCGCTTGCAGAAGGCGCTGGAGTACGGCTATCTGACCCGGGCGGAACTCGAAAAGTGCGCCGCGCGCGTACTCGAGCTGCTCTGCAAGTTTGACTGACCCAAACCGCAATCACATAAAACGCCCCCGGTGCCGCGGCACCGGGGGCATTATTTTCCGATGATATCATCCGCCGCACAACGGCGGCTCTGCCCGCGCGCCCGACCGCCGGTCCGGCGTCAGGAGCGGCACTGTTCCAGCGCGGCGAGCTTGACGGAGGTACAGAGTATTTCGGCGGCGAGCCGTACATCCGCCTCTCCGCAATAGGTGGGTGCGAGGCGCAGGTTGGAATCGCGCGGGTCCTGCCCGTAGGGGAAGGACGCGCCGGCGTCCGTCAGCGTCAGTCCTGCATCGCGGCACAACGACCAGACGCGCTTCGCGCACCCTGCCGGCACCTCCAGGCTGACAAAATACCCACCGCAGGGATTGGTCCAGGTCGCGTAGCCGTTCGGAGACAACTCCCGCTCCATTGTTGACAGCAGAATATCGAACTTGGGGCGGATGATCTCCGCATGGCGCTTCATGTGCCGCACGAGCGCCTCCTTATCGGGGAGAAAACGGATATGGCGCAGCTGGTTCAGCTTATCAGGTCCGATAGACTCTGCCCCGAGATACGGCTTCACATACGCGAGGTTGCGCGCGCTCATTGCCATCATGGCAACGCCCGCCCCGGGGAACGTGATTTTCGATGTGGAGGAAAAATAGAACACCCGGTCCTCATGCCCGCATCTGCGCGCCTCGGCGATGATATCCGCGAGGTGATCGCCCTCCTCGACGAAATCGTGGACGGCATACGCATTGTCCCACATGATCATGAAGTCGGGTGCCGCCGTCTCCATGCGGGCGAGGCGCCGCACCGTCTCCGGAGAATAGGTGATCCCCGTCGGGTTGGAATACTTCGGCACACACCAGATGCCGAGGACATCCGGGTCGCGTACCGCCGCTTCAACGACGTCCATATCAGGCCCCTCGTGGGTCATCGGGATGGTGATGAGCTCAAAGCCGAGGGTCTCCGTGATGCGAAAATGACGGTCATACCCCGGCGCGGGGCACAGGAACTTCCGCCCCTCGCGACGGCACCACGGCACCTCCGACCCCGGCATACCGAACAGCATGGCGCGGGAGAGCATACCGTACATGAGCGTGAGGCTCGAATTGCCGAACGACACAATGTTATCAAAAGGGATCCCCGTCACGCTCGACCAGAAGCGGCGCATCTCGTCCAGCCCGAGGAGCCCACCATAGTTGCGGCAATCGACCCCCGCATCGTCCCGGTAATCCCCGATTGTGAGCATCGGGAGGCTGATGTCCAGCTGCTCCGGTGACGGCTTCCCTCTGGAAAGGTCGATGCGCCGCCCTCCCTCGCACTGCGCCCGGTGTTCGGCGCGTGCGGCGCCGAGCGCTATCTCATACTCTGCGTGTGAAAAATCCTGATAGTTCATAGTACCCACCGAATGAAAATATACTTCCCGAAAATTGCAGTTTTCCGGTTTACTGTCTTTACAATTATACTGATTTATAGCTCAAAATGCAAGTCATTTGTTCAAAAAATGCAAATCTTCCAATTTTCGGTGTATAAACGACTTGTTTTTGCACAAATTGCACCTGCTTCTATGCACCGATGGACGCGCCCTTGTCCCGGTGCCGGAAAACTTGACAAAAGCGTCCCGTTTCGCTATAATAATGCTATCATTCAGTACAGGATATGCAGGGAGACTCCGCTATGGCAAATGACAAGAAATTCGTCGAACAGATCACGCCGATGGACGAGGACTTCGCCCGTTGGTACACCGATATCGTCAAGAAAGCCGACCTCGTCGATTATTCCTCCGTCAAGGGGTGCATGATCATCCGCCCGTACGGCTACGCAATCTGGGAAAATATCCAGCGGCTCCTCGACGCGCGCTTCAAGGAAACCGGGCATGAGAATGTCTATATGCCGATGTTCATCCCGGAATCCCTTTTGCAGAAGGAAAAGGACCATGTAGAGGGCTTCGCCCCCGAGTGCGCATGGGTGACGATCGGCGGCTCCGAGCCCCTGACCGAAAAGCTCTGCGTGCGCCCGACGTCCGAGACGCTGTTCTGTGAGCATTACGCAAACATTATCCGCTCTTACCGCGATCTGCCGAAGCTCTATAACCAGTGGTGCTCTGTCGTCCGCTGGGAGAAGACCACGCGCCCGTTTTTGCGCACGCGTGAGTTCCTCTGGCAGGAGGGGCACACCATGCACGCCACCCGCGAGGAAGCGATCGAGGAGACCAGGCGGATGCTCGAGGTCTACGCCGACTTCTACGAGCATGAGCTCGCGATGCCCGTCATCCGCGGGCAGAAGACCGACAAGGAGAAATTCGCCGGTGCAGAGGCGACCTACACCGTCGAGGCACTGATGCACGACGGCAAGGCGCTGCAGGGCGGCACCTCACACTATTTCGGCGACGGCTTCGCGCGGGCGTTCGGCATCCAGTACCTCGACCGCGACAACCAGCTCAAGTACTGCCACCAGACCTCCTGGGGCGTTTCGACCCGCATGATCGGCGGTATCATCATGACCCACGGCGATGACAGCGGGCTCGTCCTGCCGCCTGCGGTCGCCCCTATCCAGGTCGTCATCATCCCCGTCCAGCAGCACAAGGAGGGGGTCCTCGACGCCGCCTGTGCGCTCCGTGACCGTCTCTCGAAGATCTGCCGCGTCAAGGTGGACGACTCCGAGAATACGCCCGGCTGGAAGTTCTCCGAATATGAGATGAAGGGCGTGCCGCTCCGTGTGGAGATCGGTCCCCGTGACATTGCCGAGGGGCACTGCGTCGTCGTGCGTCGCGACAACCGCGAAAAGACCTTCGTGAACCTGGAGGACCTCGAGACCGCCATCCCGCAGCTGCTCGATACGCTGACCGCCGCCCTCTACGCGAAGGCGCTCGAGAACCGTGAGCACCGCACCTTTGAAGCCCGCACGCTCGACGAAATGATTGCGATCGCCCGGACCAAGAGCGGCTACATCAAAGCCATGTGGTGCGGGGATCTCGCCTGCGAGGAGAAGCTCAAGGAGGTCGCCGATGTCTCCTCCCGCTGCATCCCCTTCGGCACAGAACCGATCGGCGACAAGTGTGTCTGCTGCGGCAGACCCGCGACGAAGCTCGTCTATTGGGGCAAGGCCTATTGAACCGAAACAGAGCCCGTTTCCGGGCTCTGTTTTTTGACAAAATACGCCCTGTCGATTGACAATCCGTTTTTTCCGCACTATAATACAAATGAAATACTACATGAGGGGGATCACATACCATGCTGAATATCCATAACTGCACCAAAATGCTGCGTGAACGTCTCGACTACCTAAATTTTGAGGACCAGAGTTCTGATAAGGTCGGCAAACTGATTGCAAAGGGCGTCCATCTCAAGGGGTTTGACGACGATATCCGTTTCGAATTCGTTTTCAACGAGAACGGAGCCGCACGCGCCACCTTCGTCTTTGACGAGATGGAGCCCACCAAGGCAAACTACGACCTCATCAACGACGCAAACGAAAATATCGGGTTCATGAAGTGCTACCTGACCGAACGCAACGGCAAGCATTTCTTCGTCATGGAGCACGTCGCCTATGAGGTGCTGACGGACGACAACGCCGTCGCTACGCTCGTCGCCATCATGCGTCTGCTCCTGCAGGATGACGTCAAGAAGTATCTGCGCCCCATCCTCGCCATCACCGAATAATAAACTAACGCACCGTAAAACGGGCGGAGCCGCGGCTCCGCTCGTTTTTTCTTTCTGCCGTGCATACAGTGTTCCGTGGAGGTGAACACCATGACCAAACGTAAGCTCGGGCGCCTGCTCCTTTTTCTGCCGGGTGTGCTCTGGATTCTGGCGGTACTGTGGTTTGAGGGGCTCTACTCTCTCCTTCTCGTCGGACTTTCCGCCGTCTTCCATGAATGCGGACATCTCCTCGCCTTTTCCCTGCTCGGGCTCCCCTCGCCGAGGCTCGTGCCGGTGGCGCGCGGCGTGCGGTTTGTTGCCCCGTGCACGCTCTCCTACCGGGAGGAAATGCTCATTGCCTCCGCCGGTCCGCTCGCCAACCTCGGCTCGTTTCTCATCGGCATCGCGCTGGGGGGCGTCTCCCCCGCCCTGCGCGCCTTCGGTGACATCAGCCTGCTCACCGGGCTCTGCAACCTGGCTCCCGTAGGGGATCTCGACGGAGAGCGCATCCTGCGGTGCCTGCTCGCCGGGCGTCTCGGCAGCCGCAGTCTTTACTACGTCGGCAAATGCGTCACGCTCGCCGCCATCTTCTTCGGCGCCGTCGGGTCTCTGCTCGTGCTGTGGCAGACCGGGGGCGGTACTTACCCTGCCTTTCTCTCCATCGGGGCGCTCCTCGCGCTCCCGTGCGATAAGAAAGTAAAGGAAAAGCGAGGTTTCGGGAGCAAACGGGAGCATTTTTAAGATTTTTCGGTATTTATCCCAAAAAGTCATGGCTATTTCATGATAATTCGTGAAAATCAAAGATTTTTGAAGTTTTTTTGCAAAATCTATTGCATTTTCATATCGTCTTTGCTATACTTCACCTTGCAATACGAAAAAGTGGTTATTTTGCCGGTGGGACACCCCGTTAAAATCGCCGCTTTTTGCGCGTTTTGGCAAAAATTCGATTTTGGTGAGGAAAGACAGAATGGGTAAACTTGCTCCCGATACCACCCCTGCGGTACAGCAGGACAACGGCAAGCTTATCGAGCTCCGCGGGATCTCCAAGAGTTTCGACGGCGAGCCGGTCTTAAAAGACTTCAACCTTTTCATCCGAGACAAGGAATTTGTCACCTTACTGGGTCCGTCCGGATGCGGCAAAACGACCACCCTCAGGCTCATCGGCGGCTTTGAGACGCCGGACGAGGGGTCCATCCTCTTTGAGGGGCAGGACATCACCGATATGCCGCCCCATGCGCGGCAGGTGAACACCGTCTTCCAGCGGTATGCGCTGTTCCCGCATCTCAACGTCTATGACAACATCGCGTTCGGTCTGCGCCTCAAGAAGCTGCCGAAGGAGGAGATCGACCTCCGCGTACACAAAATGCTGGAGATGGTCATGCTCAAAGGGTTTGAGAAACGCAATGTGACCTCCCTCTCCGGCGGGCAGCAGCAGCGCGTCGCCATCGCGCGCTCCCTCATCAACGAGCCCCGCGTCCTGCTCCTCGACGAGCCCCTGGGCGCCCTCGACCTCAAGCTGCGCAAGGATATGCAGAACGAGCTCAAGAGCATCCAGCAGGCGATCGGCATCACCTTTATCTACGTCACGCACGACCAGGAGGAGGCGCTCTCCATGTCCGACATCATCGTCGTCATGGCAGACGGCGAGATCCAGCAGATCGGCACGCCGACGGACATCTACAATGAGCCGAAGAACGCCTTTGTCGCCGATTTCATCGGCGAATCGAACATCCTGGACGGCGTCATGCTCCAGGACCGCAAAGTGAAGTTTGCGGGGCACACGTTCGAGTGCGTGGACAGCGGCTTTGCAAAGAATGAGGCGGTGGACGTTGTAGTGCGCCCCGAGGACGTCGACGTCGTCGCCCCGAGCAAGGGAATGCTCACGGGGACGGTCACCTCCGTCACCTTCAAGGGCGTCCACTACGAAATTATCGTGGATATCAAGGGCTTCAAGTGGATGATCCAGTCCACCGACTTTGTGGAGGAGGGCGCGACCATCGGCGTCTATATTGAGCCCGAGGCAATCCATATCATGAAAAAGTCCAAGTACTCCGGTATGTTCGGGGACTATTCCAGCTATTCGGACGAACTCGACGAGCTCTCTGTCGTCGAGGAAGACGAAGACGAAGACTGATGCGGGAGGGTCTCTCACAGAAAATGAAAAAGAAACGCTCACTCGGGCAGTCCGTTGCCGCCGCACCGCATCTGGTGTGGGCAGCCATGTTCATCCTGATGCCCCTGTTCATCGTCATTTATTCCGCTTTCACGGATGCGGACGGTGCATTTTCTCTCGAAAACATTACGGCGCTCTCCGACTACGCCGCCATCTTCGCACTCTCCATTGAGCTGTCCGTGATTGCGACCTTCGTATGCCTGCTCGTCGGCTACCCGATCGCGTATTTCATCGCGCGGGCAAAGCCGCACCATCGCAAGCTGCTCCTCATGCTCCTCATGCTCCCCATGTGGACGAACCTGCTCATCCGCACCTACTCCATCATGGCGATCCTGGATGACGGCGGGTTCCTCAACACCCTCCTCGGGACGGAGCTGCACATCATCGGGACCAAGGGCGCCGTCATCTTCGGCATGGTTTACGACTTCCTGCCCTACATGGTGCTCCCGATCTACACCTGCATCTCCAAAATCGACCCCAAGATGTGGGAGGCGGCAGCCGACCTCGGCTGCAACCCCGTCAGCACGCTGACGCGCGTCATCTTCCCCCTCTCGCTCACGGGCGTCATCTCCGGGGTGACGATGGTCTTTGTCCCGTCCATCAGCACCTTCTACATTTCGCAGAAGCTCGGCGGGGGCTCCTTTGAGCTCATCGGCGACACGATCGAGCGGCAGTTCGTCTCCAGCGCCCGCAACACGGGGGCGGCGATCTCGCTCGTCATGATGGTGCTCATCCTCATCTCGCTCTCCATTATGAACCGCTTCGGCGACGACGAAGGGGGGATCGTGGTATGACAAAGACGTCCAAGTACCTGTCCAGGATCTATCTGACCATCATCTTCGGCATCCTTTACATTCCGATCCTGACGCTGATCTTCTTCTCCTTCAACGCGTCCAACAGCACCGCCGTTTTCACGGGCTTCAGCCTGCGGTGGTACCGGGAGCTGTTCCGCTCGCCCGAGACCTTCGTCGCACTCCGTAACACGCTCATCCTCGCCATCTGCTCCTCCGCGCTCGCGACCGTCATCGGTACGGCGGCGGCGGCAGGCATCCACCGCATGAAGAACAAATTCATGAAAAAGGCGGTCCTCGCCGTCACGAACATCCCGATGATGAACCCGGATATCGTGACCGGTATGTCGATGATGCTCTTTTTCGTCGCGGTGGTGGGGATCATCGGCGCCAACTATGACGACATGGGCTTCATCCACATGCTCCTCGCACACACGACCTTCTGCCTGCCCTACGTCATTCTCTCCGTCCTGCCGCGTGTGGAGGGGCTGGGCAAGTCTCTCACCGAGGCGGCGCTCGACCTCGGCTGCACGCCCGTGCAGTCCTTCTTCCGTGTCGAGCTGCCAAACATCCTCCCCGGGGTGCTCTCCGGGTTCGTCATGGCGTTCACGCTCTCGCTCGATGATTTCGTCATCTCCTATTTCGTCGGCTCCTCGAGCTTCCAGACGCTGCCGCTGCTCATCTACTCCATGACCAAGAAAAAGGTCACGCCCGATATGTATGCGCTCTCGACACTCGTCATCGTCACGGTGTTCGCGCTGCTCATCTTCTCGAACGTGCGTGCCGCAAAAGAAGCCAAGAAAGCGGGGGTAAAAAAAGCATGAAACAACGTATCCTGTCCTGCCTCCTGCTCCTCTCCATGATCCTATCCGCCCTGTTCCTCTCCGTCTCCTGCGGCGGGCAGGACGAGGAGGATCAGCCCACCTCGCGCGGGGGGCTCACCCTGAACGTGTACAACTGGGGCGAGTATATCTCGGACGGCTTCGAGGGTTCCTACAACACCAACAAGGAATTTGAAAAATACTATTACGAGAAGACCGGCAAAAAGGTGACCGTCAACTACTCCACCTACGCCACCAACGAGGATATGTACGCGAAGCTGAAAAGCGGTGCCGGCAACTACGACATCGTGATCCCCTCCGACTACATGATCCAGAAGATGGCGGAGGAAGGGATGCTGTACGCCTTCAACCCGGCAGAGACGGTCGAGAACTACCGGTATATCAACGAAGACTTCCGCGGTAAGTACTACGACCCGGAGGAGAAATACACCGTCGCCTACTCCTACGGCATGATCGGCGTCATCTACAACACCACCCTGGTGGATGAAGAAGACGCGGCGCGCCAGAGCTGGGACCTGCTCTGGGACGAGAAATACCGCGGCAAGATCCTGCAGTTCAACAACCCGCGGGACGGCTTCGGCACTGCGCAGTACCTGCTCGGCATCGACATCAACTCGGTGGACAAGGCTGACTGGGACCGCGCGCTCCAGAAGCTCATTGAGCAGAAACCCCTCATCCAGGCATACGTCAGCGATGAGATCTTCAACAAGATGACCGGCGGCTCCGCCGCCATCGGCGCTTACTACGCCGGGGACTATATCACGATGGTCGAGGACAACGACGCGCTCGCGTTCTACTACCCTGTCGAGGGGACAAACGTGTTCGTCGACGCCATGTGCATCCCTGCCAACGCGCAGAACAAGGAGCTCGCCATCGAGTATATCAACTTCATGCTCTCCGAGGACGCCGCCGTTGCCAACGCGGAATACATCGGCTACGCATCCCCGAACAGCCTCGTCTATAACAGCGAGACGTACCGGGAGGATATGGGCGAGGATGCCATGGATATCCTCTACGGCACCGAGGGCGCCAACGACAACTATCACTTTGCAGACGGCACCCCGATCGACCCCTACTACCACAGCTTTACCCCCGAGATACAGGACTATGTCAATGTGCTCTGGGAGAGCCTCAAAACGGAGAACTCCGTCGAGGCATGGGTGCACATCGTCGCCGCCGCCATCGTCGTCCTCGTCGCGGCGCTCGGCATCACCACGGCGGTGCAGAAGAAAAAACGTATGCGCGACTACTACCGCCACATCGAGGCGGCCGGAGCCGCGGGCGCCGGCAATGCGACGCCTCCGACAAGTGCTGCCGACGGGCAGGATAAAGCCGACGGAACACCTCCGACGGAGTGACGCCCCCGGACCCTGACACCTCCCGGACGCGGGTGCCTGCTCTCTCCCCAAGGGCACGGCGCAGGCAGCACGACCGCAAAAAATCCGAACAAAAGGGCGCACCCGCCACGGCGGGTGCGCCCTTTATCTTACAGAACGCCCCCGGTCGGCATGAGACCGCCGACCGGGGCAAACTATGTTTTTGAAAGCGGTAGCGGAGGTCAGTTGGCGGGGCGCGTCGTCTCCGGCACAATCACCTCGTGCGCCTCGGGGTCGGTATGCAGCTCTCCGAACGAGCGGTACAGCAGACGGGCGAGCCCGGGTGCAATCTCGTCAATCGTGCGGCCGTGAGAGGACAGAAAGGTCGTGAGCACCCCGATCACGCCGCTGATGATATAGTCAAGGGCGACCTCCGAGACCGGGCGGCTGGCGCGCGCGACCACCATGCGGTACGCGAGCCGTTGCAGGGGGCGCACATGGCGCGAGAGCCCCTCGTCCGTCAGGAACACGCGGTAGAACTGCCTGTCCGCATACAGCATCCCCAGCATACGGCGCACGATCTCCTCAATGCGGTCAGGGGTCGCCTCCGACATGGCGGACGCTTCCTCCGCCAGCGCGCCGATCTGCGTCAGGAGCATACGGTCGAGGAGCGCCCGCGCGAGGTCATCCTTATCGGTGTAATGCAAATAGAACGTGTTGCGGTTGACATCTGCCCGGAGACAAATATCCTTGACGCTGACGCGGTCAAACCCCCGCTCCGAGACGAGCGACATAAACGCCCTCTCGATCTCCCCCCTCGTCCGTTCACGGCGTTCTGCCTGCTTCATTCCCGTCCACTCTCCTGCCATGTTCTCATCTCGTTTATCCCGCGGTCCTTACCCCGCACTCCTCTTGTACCAGACGCCGCCCCCGCTGTCAAAAGGAAAACGCCCGGTATTACCGGGCGTTTCACATCATGGTCAGGGGTACTCTTACAGATTGGCTTTCTTCCACGCGTTGACGACTGCGATCTGTGCCTTAATCTCCTCACAAGGATACTTGGAGTCGGCACCGCCGTTGACATACAGGAAGTACTTGCCTTCATCGGTCACATAGAGGGATTCCTCGTAACCGGTGGTCTCACCGAAAGAACCGACGGTGACCTTCTTCACAAGGGTTGCGGTCTCGGTATCATAGGTAGCGGTTTTCGTCACTTTTTTCATTGCGAATCTCCTTTCCAAATCTCTCATATTTCAGCGGAGGGTTATGCCCTGCCGCGTGAGGACTGTCTGTTCTCCGGCGTGATGTCGCCGGAGCGTGTCAGGGCAAATTTGCTGAGCATCGGGCTGAACAGCTCAAATATCAAAACCCCGAAAAGCGTAATCATCTTCACAAAGCTGCCGTCTGCGCCAAGCCCTGCCGCCGCGACGGATGCCATACCGAGGGCGACGCCCTCCTGGGGGAACATGGCAATCCCCAGATTTTTCTGCACATTCAACTCGCACTTCATCGCTTTGGCGCTGAAATAGTTGCCGAAATATTTACCGATCATGCGGAACAGCACATACGCGAGCCCGCAAGCCACAATGCCGATATCCGCAAAGACACGCAGGTCAAGCGAGGCGCCGCTGCACACAAAGAACAGGATGTAAAGAGGCCCTGTCCACCGGGAGAGCCTGTCCATCAGCTCCTCCGAGAAATCGCAGACGTTACAGAAAACCGTACCCAGCATCATGCAGGAGAGCAGACTGGAGAACGAAATCTCCGCCCGACCGACCGGGATGGTGATGATGGAGAAGCCCACGGTCAGGAGCACAAACGCGACCGAAATGGACAGCCGCTTTGACCTCGAATGGAAGAACTTTTCACTCCAGGTAAAGAGGAAACCCATGAGCGCCCCGAGGGCAAGCGAGCAGACAATCTCAAGGAGCGGGTTGACCAGAACCGAGATGAGGTCCACATGGCCGCTGCCGAGCGCGCCGGCGACCCCGTAGGAGATCGCAAACACGATCAGCCCCACCGCATCGTCCAGAGCGACGATCGGGAGCAGGATGGAGGTCAGTGCCCCCTTGGCCTTATATTGCTGGACGACCATCATGGTCGTCGCAGGGGCGGTCGCCGCCGCGACGGCACCAAGCACAATCGCAGACGCGAAGGAGATGACATCCGGGAACAGGAAATGGAGCATGATGAGCGCGACATCCACGACCAGCGTCGTTGCCACCGCCTGCACCGTACCGACCACCGCCGCCTGCCGCCCCGTATGCTTCAGGCTCGACCAACGGAACTCACTGCCGATGGAGAACGCAATGAAGCCGAGCGCCACCTCTGTGATAATGTGCAGGCTGCCGACGCGCTCGGCGTCCGTGAAGAACAGATGCGAGAGCCACGAAAAGGCAGAGACGTGTGCCAGCTGCCCCAGAACATAGGGGCCGAGAATCACCCCGGCGACGAGATACGCCGTCACCGCAGGCAGAGAAAGCAACTTCGCCAGGCGCGAGAGGAACAGCCCCGCCAGGAGCGCCACCGCCAGGCTCAAAAAGATATCCATAGTATGCCTCGATCCGGATCACTGATTGACTATTTATATCGGTATGGTAGCATATCCGCGCGCGATTGTCAATACAAAGCGTACAAAAAAAGCGTTTTGCTGTTGTGAAAAAACGACAAACGATATTCTTATCCCCACTGCTTTCTCGCTCTTATTTCTTTCATGCCCCTGTCGGAAAATGCGCCGCCGGTCAGGAAAAGGGATGCCCCGCCCCCGTATTCCCAGCAAAAAGCAGGCGCATCAGCGCCTTGGCAGCGAGGCTGATCGCCTGCTCCCGCCGCTTCACGATACGGATCTCGCGCATCGGGAGCGCCTCCTCCGTCCGGATGACCGAAACGCCCTCCGCCCCTTTAAGAAACTCCTCCGGCACAAACCCGACGCCGAGGTTCGCCCTGACCAGCGGCAGAATCTGGTCTGCCGTCGCCGTTTCGATATCGGGGCGGTACGGCAGTCCGCGGTCCGCAAAGAACGATGTGTACCATTCAAAGGATTTGGTCTGTGCCCCGAGCGAGATCAGGGGATAACGCAAAAGCTCCTCAAAGCCTACGCTCCGCCCGGACAATTCCGGAAACGCCGTGCCGCAGACCGCGACCTCCCGGAACGGGCGGACGGTGAGCTCCTCGGTCGAAGCCGACGGGGCGGTCGGCGTGGTCACGAGCGCGATGTCCGCAATCCCGTTACGCAGGGTGTCGATCGCCTGCGGCGTGGAATGGTTGCTGATCTGCAGCCGGATGCCGGGATACAGCGCCCGGTACTCCCCGAGGACCGGCAGCAGGACGCAGTGCAGCGCCACCTCGCTCACCGCGACATAGACCGAGCCCCGCTCGAGATTCCGGCTCTCGACGATCTCCGCCTCGCCCGCCTCCACGTTTTCGACCGCAATCCGGATATGGTCATACAGCCTCTCCCCCTCGGGGGTCAGGTGCATCCCCCGGTTGTTCCGGATAAACAGCGGGCACCCGAGCTCACTCTCCAGCGTCTTGATCACCCGCGTCAGGTTCGGCTGATTATTGAGCAGGATCTTCGCCGCCTGCGTCAGGTTGCCGCATTTGGCGACATAGTAGAAAACGCAGTAATAGTCGTAGCTTATGTTCATCGGGTGCCTCACTGAAATACATTTTTGATATGGCTGCCATACAAAATAAAGATTATACACATAGCAACAACGGTATTATACTGTACAGGTACGAAATCGTCAAGAGCAATCCCCGTACCCCGCACAAAAAGCAAAGGAAGTATTTCTTATGAACCACACCATCATCTGTATCGGCAGGCAATACGGGAGCGGCGGCCGCGAGATCGGCGAAAAGCTGGCAGAACGGCTCGGCCTCACCTGCTACGACAAGCTGCTCATTACACAAGCCGCGCGGGAGACCGGACTCACCGTGGAAACCGTCGAGGCCGACGATGAAAAGCCGGTCGGTCTCGGCACCATGGTCTCCGGCAACGCCTTTGCCGACAGCATCACGCTCGGCGAGACCTTCTATTCGGAGGAGGAGCGCGTGTTTGAAGCCGAACAGAAGGTGATTCTGGAGCTCGCCTCCCGGGGCCCCTGCGTCATCATCGGTCGCTGTGCGCCCTCTCTGCTGCGCGAGCGGGGCTATGACGTGCTGTCCGTATTCGTCTACGCCGAAAATGAAGACCGCGCACAGCGCATCGCGCGCCGCAACGGCATCAGCACGCGTGCCGCCGCCCATAAGTCGGAAAAGATCGATCGCCTGCGGAAAAAATACTTTGATTTTTACTCCGACACGCCGTGGGGCGAGCCGGCAAGCTATGACATGATGATCTCATCCAGCTATTACGGGATTGAGGGCGCCGCGGCGGTCATCGCCGCCGCCGTCGCAGAGCACAACGCGGAGGGCAAGACCGAATGAACAAGGATCTGACCGTCGGCAAACCGGAAAGTGTACTCTGCCGCTTCTGCCTGCCGCTCTTTGGGAGCATCATTTTTCAGCAGCTCTACAACATCGCCGACAGCTTTGTCGCCGGGCAATTCATCGGTGACAACGCCCTCGCCGCGGTCGGCAACAGCTATGAAATTACGCTGATCTTCATCGCCTTCGCTTTCGGGTGCAACATCGGCTGCTCCGTCCTCGCCGCCCAGCTGTTCGGCGCCAAGCGGTACGGCGATCTCAAGAGCGCCGTCTACACCTCTCTCATCACCAGCGCGGCGGTCTGCGCCATCCTCATGGCGGTCGGCACGGTTTTCACGGATGGGCTCCTGCGCCTCATCCGGACGCCGGAGGAGGTGCTCGCGGATTCAAAGCTGTATCTTGAAATCTACATCTGGGGGCTCCCCTTTGTCTTTCTCTACAATGTGGCGACCGGCATCTTCTCGGCGCTCGGCGACTCCAGGACCCCGTTTATTTTCCTCGCCTGCTCCTCCCTCTCGAATATCGGGGTAGATATCCTTTTTGTCACCGCCTTTGACATGGGCGTTGCCGGTGTGGCGTGGGCGACCTTCCTCTGCCAGGGGGTCAGCTGCGTCCTGGCGCTCGTCGTGGTCTTCCGCCGTTTCCGCAAGATCGAAACGAATGAGAAATGCCGCATATTCTCCTTACATCATCTCCGCAGTTTCGCGGTCGTTGCAGTACCGAGCGCGCTCCAGCAGAGCTTCATCTCCGTCGGTAACATTGTGATCCAGAGCGTCATCAACGGCTTCGGTCCCGCTGTCATGGCGGGCTACTCCGCCTCCATCAAGCTCAATAACATGGTCATCACCTCCCTGACCACGCTCGGCAACGGCATCTCCAACTTCACGGCGCAGAATCTCGGCGCCGCCAAGTATGACCGTATCCGTTCCGGCTTCCGCGCGGGGCTGAAGCTGGTCTGGGCGCTCTGCATCCCGCTCGCGCTCCTCTATGAGTTCGCGGGTCGGATCCTGCTCCGCATCTTCCTCGACAGCCCCTCGGGCGTGGCGATGGAGGCGGGCGTGCTGTTTCTGCGGATTGTCGCGCCCTTCTACCTCATCGTCGCGGCGAAGCTCGTCTCCGATGGCATCCTGCGCGGTGCCGGGCGTATGAAACAGTTTATGATCGCCACTTTCACGGATCTGTTCCTGCGGGTCGCGCTCGCCGAAGTCCTCTCCCGGACCGCACTCGGCACGACGGGCATCTGGCTCTCCTGGCCGATCGGCTGGACCATCGCGGCAGCCCTCTCCATCGTCTTCTACGCGACCGCAAAATGGGGCGCGGGCAGCAAAGCGCAGACCGCGCCGGAGCCGTCTGATCCGGCTGATCCGGCATAAAAACTTTCCCACAGCAAAATTTCGGGGTACCCGACCGGCGGGTACCCCGAAAGTATTTTGATGAGGAATGATCACGGGTTCTCCGGCTCTGCCGGGCTCACGGGATCCGGCGCCGGGAGAGGTATCTCCCCGTCAACGGTGCCGTCGGCGAGCGCCTCGGTCATATAGGCGTCAAAGTACGCCTGCTCAAGGGACAGGCGGGACGCCCCTGCGCCGTCGCCGGATTTTTTCTCCCAGGCGGCGAGTCTCTCCGCCTGCGTCTCTCTCCCCACACGGACAAAGAGCCGCAAATCAAAAAAGTCACGGATCATCGGGTGCATGATATAGGTCCCCTCGAAGATGAACATCTGCCCGTCCGGGAGGGCGCGGCGGTCGAGCAGCTCTCCCGTCTCGGGGTCCACCGTCGTATAGACGAGCGGCCGTTTCTCCATCCACGGGGCGACGATCTCCTCCTCGAAGCGCTCAAAATCCATATCCCCGCCGGGGACGGTCTCCCAGCCCCGCGCCCGCTCCCTGACCGGGAGGCGGAAATCATCCAGGTGCACCACCGGGGCGCCGTATTTTTTCGAAAGGCAGGCGGCGAGGGTCGTCTTCCCCGCCCGAGCCATGCCGTCGATCGCGACGGCAAACGCATTGTAGGTGCCGCGCAGCTCCTCGATCTTTTCAAACAGTTCTTCGTAGGTCATGCTGTCTCCTTTGGTTCAGTCACCGCCACCGGCGAGCGTCTCCGCCGTGACGCCGAGGTAGGTGTAAAGATAGGGCAAAATATACTCTTTGCGGTTTTTGAGGAACGTGTACTGGTGGGCAGAATACCGGTCGAACGTCTCCGCCTGCCGCACGGCGCCGCTGCTGCTCACATAGTTGAAACGGCGGAGGTAAATATTCGCGCGAGCCTTGATAACCGCGAGATGCCCGTCCATCATGGGCTTCACCCGCGTTTCATAGTCATAGCAATCGGCGATTTCCAGAAACGCTCTGCCGAAGCGCAGACGCAATTCCTCGCTTTTCATAAAATTCTTGACCTCCGCCCAGTCGCAAAACGCAATGCCGATTGCCTTATTCTTGGGCAGCTCGGTAAAGGTGTTCCTGCGGAACGCCGTCGCCTTATCGGTAAACTGGCAAAGGGCATAATCCAGATCGAACATGGCAAAGCGCCATCTGCCGTCCGCATAAGGATTCGCCGGGTCCTCCGCCGCCGGATTCATCACCCGCCAGGCGGAAATATTCTGCCACATACAGAAATCCCCGTTGTCGATGTACAGCTGCGCACACCAGAGGTCAATCAGGCTGTCAAGGTCCAGCCGCGCTTCAAGTGCAGCAAGGTTCACGGGGTCGGTGAGATCGGACGTTTTCAGAAGGTTCATCACCTCCCGGTAGTCCGCGAGCGCCGACGCCGTCCCTTCTCTGCCGAATTTGACGATTTCCGTATTGTTGCGGTCTACGCCGTAGTGTGCCGCCAGGAAATGCTCGTTGACGCGCTCATAGAGATTATACAGCCCGAAGTACTCGCCGTCAAGGAACACGGTAACATAAAACGAATCCTGCGTGAGAATATCCCGCTCCCGCACGAGGTCCTGCATGAAGCCCTGCCCGATCATCCCGCCGCTCATACCGTCCCCGCGGAGGGCAAAGGACTTGGTATAGGTCGCGTTCGGGAACAGCTCGCCGAGCATCCGCGCATTGCCGTCATATTCGGCGCGGGCAATGACGTTCAGCGCCCTTTGCGGTGCATTTCTTGTAGAGGAGCCGCGGATGCTGATGCCAGCCGCCTGGTCAAACCAGTAGCTCCCGTCCGGGTGCAGGAAGGTCAGGTTCACCCGCTCCTCCCTGTCCTGCGATTGATAATCCGCGAACAGTCCCGCGTCACCGTAGATCGACGCCGCGTCCGTTGTGAGGAGCACGATCGGGATGCCGAGCAGATCCCCCCGTTCATTTTTACCGACAAAATACGTCTTCGTTACCGTCTCGGTGACCTCGCCGCTCCCGTTCTCGGCGCAGGCGCGCAGAACAAAGCACTGGTCCACATAAGAGGTGTCGGACGCACTCGGATATTTTCTCCCGGCAAAATATGCGGCAGAAGCACCGAGCGCCCCCGAGGGGTCCGTGACCTCCACGGTGCCGCCGGGGGTGAGCCTGTGCCGCGTCCCGGAGGTCGCGGGGTCGGAGCAATCGGTCGTATAGTAGACGGTGTAGCCATCGGGTGCCGCCATGGAAAGATTGAACGCATCCGCATAAAACCCGCTCTCGTGCGAGAAGGTCAGGACGGACGAGGCGAGCAGAATTACGGAGCCGTCATTGGCGGCACCGGGAGTGGGGGTCAGCGTAGCAAACGCTTCGCCGCCGTCCATCGCCCTGCCGTAACTCTCATTTTTGCGAAGTGCGGGAACCCGCAGGGAGAAAGACAGGATGCCGTTCGGGTCGGCGAAATACAGGTCCTCGCCGGCGTTTGAGATCTTGAAAGCGGCATACAGCCCGGAGCGTGAGCCCGCTTCGTCCCCGACGCCGTCGGCGTACACGACGAGATAGCCGCCCGCAGGCACCACTGTGTCCGCCGGGAACACGAACTTACGCAGGTTTTTCTTGCCGTCCGAGAGCGACCAGCCACCGAGCGGTGCATCGGTCTCCGAGGGATTATAAAGCTCTATGAAGTCATAAACCCCGCCGTCCGGCGCCGGATAGGCACTGTTTTTGGAGCAGATCTCGTTGAAGACAACCGCCGTTTCCGCAGGGGTCACCGAGGGATCCTCTCCGCCCGGCGTACCGGTCCCCGGCGCATCGTCCCGGTCGCCGGAGGAGCCCTGCCCGCCCGTCGTGCCGCCCTCCTGCCGGGGAGGGGTGTCGTCGGTGCGACCTATATCTGCACAGGCGGTGAGAAAGCACATGACCGCGAGCAAGAGGAGCGCAACGCTCCGCACAATCCACTTCTTCATAATTGATCGTCCCTTTCGTATAGCCGTACTTGCCCCGGGCACCGCAGCGCCACCTGTGCTTTTATTGCGGCGTGAAATTCGCCGTCAGCGTGCCGTTTTTCGTCAGCGTGAGCCGCGTCGTCTCTCCGGTCGCAGTGGATAGCACGGCGCCGTCCACCGTCCAGCCGCTGAACACATACCCCTCCGGCGCCACCGCCGTTACGGTAAGGGGGTATTTCGTATAATAGGTGCCCGTGAAGCTGCCGTCCGCATCAAGCGACACGGTCGTCGCGCCATTGAGAACGATGGTGCCTGCCGCGCCCGCAGAAACGATCCGGACGCTGACGGCAGACCCCGTCACGCCGCAGAAGGACGCCATGTGCCCGAGGGCATAGGCCGGGCGGTCGCGGAAGAAGTCCACGAGGAACTGCATCTCCTTTGCCCAGGTCGCGGCACTCACCGTCGTCGGATAGACGGAATAGCCGCCGAAATAGGTCTTTACCTTCCAGGCGTCATTGTTCGTGCCCTCTGCCGAACCGGTATTATAGGCTTTCACCGTGGCGCCGAAGCGCTTGAAGTGCTTGGGCATCGCGTTCTGTATCCGCGCGATCGCCGCCTCCGTTTTCGCAACGGCGGCATCCGGCGCGAAATTGACGTTGCAGAGGTCCTCAAAGGCGAGCACAAACTTTTCGACGAAGGTCGCGTTCTTCATGAGGTTCCGGATCTGCGGCATGGAGGAAACGCCATCGCCCGCGAACGGCATAGCGGCGGTAAAGGAGTTCGTCGATGCGTTGTAGTTCGTCACCGTCCTGCCCTTCCAGTTGGCGACCGCGTTCCAGCACCCCGCGGCAAAGTCGAGGTCATACAGAACGAAGCGCCACTTACCGTCGGCATACGGGTTCCCGCCGTCCTCCAGCGAGGGGTCTATCGTGCGCCAGACGGCAATGTTCTGCGCGAACGACCAGTCCATGTTACCGAGGAAAATCTGTATCGCCAGGTAATCGACGAGGCTCTGCAGATCCACGGCGTTCACAAGCGCCTGCCAGTTCCGCGCCACCGAGAGATCGGCGTTCAGGAGGTTGCGGAAGGTCGCGATATAGCTGCTCATCGCGCCGTCCACATTTCCCTCTCCGGCGTCCGTCCAGACACCGGCGGAATTTCTGCCCTTTGCCTCGCCCTTTTTCACTATATACACGTTGTCACTGCCGATGCCGTAGTGCGCCTCCACATAGTCCTCGGAGAAGCGCTCCATGAGGTTGAACACGCCATAATACTCACCGTCGAGGAACACCACCGTCGGCTCATAATTGCTTGTGGAAACGGCCCGGTCGGAGACAAATGACTGGAAAAACCCCTCCTGAAGCTTGGTCGTGCCGTCCGTGCGGAGCACGAGACTGCCGACGTCTGACACGCCGAGGATTTTCTTTTTGAATTTTCCGGCACCGTACTGACGGCGTGCAAACAGCGTCATGCTTTTCTGGTTATAGCCACGCGTCGATGTCCCGTGCAGGCGAACGCCGATATCCTGGTCAAACGAATACTGTTTGTCAGCCCCGAAATAGGTAAAGTTGGCGGGGCGCTCCTCCGGCGTACCGGTCTTCTTCCAATAGCTCGAATTGGTGAAAAGCGCATTCCCGTTCCCGTCCTCATCCCCGAAGAAATTCGCCGGGTCACTGACGAGCGACACGACCGACATATTCATGTACCCGCCGGTCTCGCTCGAAAACTGCGAGCCGACAAAGAAGGACTTGGTGACCACCGAGGACGCGTCTCCGTCGTCGTTGACCAGCAGGAAACGCAGAACCGTGCACTTATCGACCGTATCCTTGGCGTAACCGTGCACCTTGGAATATCCCTCATAGCACTGCTCCATCGCGCCTGTATACTGCCCGCTGTAGAGATTCGGGTCTCCGCTCCGGTCGCGGATGCGGATACCCGCCGCGGGGAACTCCGCGGAATTCTCCGTCGGGGTGGAGCTGTCGTCCGTATAGTAGAGCGTGTAGCCCTCCGGCACCTCGATCCGCAGATCGAACGCCTCGCCGTAGAATCCGCTCTCATGCGAGAACTTCATGAGGGAGGTATCGAGATGCAGAATGTCGGATTTTCCGTTCGTCTGACCGAAGCTGGGGCTCACGAACTCGGCGAACACCTCGCCGCCGTCCGTCGTCCTGCCGAAGGAGCCGCCGTTTTGCAATGCCGGGACCACGACATAATCCGTCACGGCACCCGCCGCGTTGAACAGGTACAGCTTTTCTCCGTTTTTGGAGAGCGCGAACGGCAGGTTGACTCCCCCGTTCTTATCGCTGGTAGTTGCCGTGCCGCACGCCCAGAGCATGAGAAAGCCCTTTGCCGGCACGGTGACGCCCGCCGTGAAGATATGCTTCACGCTCTTTGCACGATCGGAGATGCCCCATCCCGCGAGAGAAACATCCTCCTCCGACTTGTTATAGAGCTCGATCCAATCGCAGTACGCACCGTCCTCTGTGTGTCGGCGCGCGGTGTTCTTGGTGCAGACCTCGTTGATGACGATGGACGTGGGGACGATGGTCGGCGTATTGCCGTCATCACCCGCCCCGTTGCCGCCCGTATTACCGCCGGAGGTCGTACCGCCGTCGTCAAAGCCGAATTCGCAGGACACTGTGAAGAACGCCGTCGCGAGCAGCGTCGCCAGCGCAAGCAAAAGAGAGAGTGTGCGTACGAGACCGTGTTTCATGATAACTCCTTTATCCGAATGATACATATAAATAGACGGGATCAGTTTTCGGGCGGCTCCGCCCCGTGGCGCGCGGCGTAGCTGAATTCACACCCGCAAAAATCCTGACGGTACAGGTCGTACCGCCGGGAGAGCTCGATCGAGCGGAGATACCCGCCCTTCTTCTTGAAGTCCGTTGGGATGTACGGCACGCCCCAGCGCGCGCCCGCCTCGGCGCCGATGGTATTGATGAGGTCGGCGTTCTTTAAGGGGCTGATGGTCAGGGTCGTGGCGAAGCAGTCAAAGCCACCCGCCTTCGCCGCCTCCGCCGCCCGGGACATCCGCAGGGCGAAGCACCGGCGGCACCGCTCGCCGCCCTCGGGCGCCTCCTCTACCCCCCTCGCGGCGCGGAGAAACACCTCGTGCTCCCACGGGGGGACGATGAGCTCCGCCGGGTGCGTGAGCGGCATAGCGGAGAGCAGGCGGCGCTCCTCCTCGGCGCGCTTGTCATACTCCTCGCGGGACGAGATATTGGGATTATAGAAATAAAGCGTGATCGCAAAGTAGGCGGACAGATATTCCAGCACATAGGAGCTGCACGGTGCGCAGCAGCCGTGCAGAAGCAGGCGCGGCGGATGGCACGGGTCAAGGGACGCAAGATATCCGTCGAGCTCCGCCTGGTAATTTTTCTTCTGCATCGTTCTCTCCCCCTGATGGACCGGCGCGCAGCCGCACAATTTACAATATTGTAGCATATTTCCGGAAGCCGGAACAGAGGGCAAAGGCGTTTTCACGAAAAAACCGGCAGTTTCCCTGACAAAAGTACCACATTCCGGCGTGTCCTGTCATGCAATTTGCCCCCTCGGCGCGCGCGTGACGCCCCTCGCCTGCCTCGTCGTCGATGCGGCGGGTGCCATTCTGTGCAATATGCACAAATTTCAAATTGAAATAGCATTTATTTGTGAGCAGGATGGCAAAATCGTGTCAAACTGTCAAAATTCGATTGACAAACCTCGGTCTTCAGCGTATTATATAGACGGTTAGCGAGAGCTAACTTTATTTTGGCGGAATAAGTTAGCATTTGCTAACGTTTCTTTTCGCCGAACAGGTTAGCGTATGCTAACGTGACTGAACATAAAGACGGAAAGACCCGTAAAAGGAACGACATCGCCTGCCGAAACGCATCGACAGACGAGTGAGGAGGAACATCATGCCGCTGACACTCGCAAATCCCGGAGAACCGCTCATCATCCGCCACATCGGCGGGGCACCGGAGGTGCGCCAGCACCTCGAAACGATGGGCTTTACCATCGGGGGGAGCATTACCGTCGTCGCAACACTGGGCGGCAACCTGATCGTCAATATCAAAGAGTGCCGCGTCGCGGTCAGCCGCGAAATGGCACAGAAGATATTAGTAGAGTAAAGGAGAAAATTATGAAGACACTCAGAGAGGTCAAGGTCGGCGAGGACTGCCGCGTGGTCAAACTCCACGGCGAGGGCGCCGTCAAACGCCGCATCATGGACATGGGCATCACGCGTGGTACTGACATCCATGTCGTGCGTGTCGCTCCCCTCGGGGATCCGGTCGAGGTGACCGTAAGAGGGTATGCTCTCTCGCTCCGCCATGAAGACGCGGACATGATCGAAGTCGAATAAGGCTTCATTCCCATCGACGATTTTATTCGTACAAGGAGTACATAACGGAATATGGAAGAGAAGAAAATTCGCATCGCCCTTGCCGGTAACCCGAACGCCGGTAAGACGACCCTGTTCAACGCCCTGACGGGTGCCAACCAGTTCGTCGGTAACTGGCCGGGCGTCACGGTCGAGAAGAAAGAGGGCAAGCTCAAAAAGCATGATGATGTCATCATCACGGACCTGCCCGGCATCTATTCCCTCTCGCCCTACACCCCCGAGGAGGTCGTCGCCCGTACCTACCTGACGCATGACCGCCCCGACGCCATCCTCAACATCATCGACGGTACCAACCTCGAAAGAAACCTGTACCTCACGACCCAGCTGACCGAGCTGGGCATCCCGGTCGTCGTCGCCATCAACATGATGGACGTCGTGAAAAAGAACGGTGACAAGATCAACGTCAGCGAGCTGTCCCGCGCGCTGGGCTGCCCCATCGTGGAGATCTCCGCACTGAAGGGCACCGGTATCAGTGAAGCAGCCGATGCCGCCATCAAAGCGGCAAAGAGCGGTAAGACCGTACCGCTCCACACCTTCTCGGGCCCTGTGGAGCACGCGCTCGCACATATCGAAGAAGTGTCCGTCCACTCCATGCCGGAGGAACGCCAGCGCTGGTATGCCATCAAGCTCTTTGAGCGTGACAGCAAAGCCGTCGCAGAGCTGAACCTCCCGGAGGAAACGCTTAAGCACATCGAGAGCGACATCGCCGATGTGGAAAAAGAGCTCGACGACGATGCAGAGAGCATCATCACGAACGAGCGCTATGTGTACATCGCCAACCTGCTGCGCGGTATCTACAAAAAGAAGGATGCCGGCAAGCTCACCGTCTCCGACAAGATCGACCGCGTCGTCACCAACCGTTGGGCAGCGCTCCCGATCTTCGCCCTCATCATGTTCCTCGTCTACTTCATCTCCGTCACCACGGTCGGCACCTGGGCGACCGACTGGGCAAACGACGGCGTCTTCGGTGACGGCTGGTACTTCCTCGGCATCGGCCGCGGCAAGTTCAACGCCGCAAACGCCGAGTTCGCCGAAAAGAACATCTGGTCGGAAGACTACATTGCCACGGTAAAAGCCGCTGTTGATGCCGACGTCGTCGGCGCTGAAGACATCCTCGATGCCATCAATGAAAAAGACTTTGATGCGTTCGATGAAGCCTACGGCACCTATGCTGACTCACTGAATGAAGCCGGCTACGACATCACGACCGCTTATGACGCCGCCATGGAGCGGGACGACGTACCGGATCCTGCCGATCACTACGGTGCATGGATCCCCGGCATCCCCGTACTGCTGACCAAGCTGCTCGACAAGATGAACTGCGTCGACTGGCTCGAGAGCCTCATCATCGACGGTATCGTCGGAGGCGTCGGCGCCGTCCTCGGGTTTGTCCCGCAGATGCTCGTGCTGTTCCTGTTCCTTGCATTCCTCGAAGCGTGCGGCTACATGGCCCGTATCGCCTTCGTCATGGACCGCATCTTCCGTAAGTTCGGTCTGTCCGGTAAATCCTTCATCCCGATGCTCATCGGCACCGGCTGCGGCGTCCCCGGCATCATGGCCTCCCGTACCATCGAAAATGAACGCGACCGCCGCATGACCATCATGACCACGACCTTTATCCCCTGCGGCGCGAAGCTCCCGATCATCGCACTGCTCGCCGCCGCTCTGTTCCACAACGCCTGGTGGGTCGCCCCGAGCGCCTACTTCCTCGGCGTCGCCGCCATCATCATCTCCGGTATTCTCCTCAAGAAGACCAAGATGTTTGCGGGTGAGCCTGCTCCGTTCGTCATGGAGCTCCCCGCCTACCATATGCCGACCGTCGGCAACCTCGCGCACTCCGTCTGGGAGCGTGCCAGCGCCTTCATCAAGAAGGCAGGTACCATCATCCTGCTCTCCACGATCGTGATCTGGGCGGGTTCCCGCTTCGGCGTCGTGGACGGCAAGTTCCTCTTTGACGTCGATATGGAGTTGGATAACAGCCTGCTCGGTTATCTCGGCAACGGTCTCAAGTGGATCTTCGCGCCTCTCGGTTTCGCAACGCCTACCGCCACGGTCGCGACCATCATGGGTCTCGTCGCAAAGGAAGAAGTCGTCGGCGTCTTCGGTGTCCTGCAGTTTGAAGGTCTCTCAAAACTCGCCGGTTATTCCTTCCTCATCTTCAACCTGCTGTGCGCTCCCTGCTTCGCCGCCATCGGTGCGATCCGCCGCGAGATGAACAGCCCGAAGTGGACCTGGTTCGCCATCGGCTACCAGTGCGGCTTCGCGTATGTGATCTCCCTCATCGTCTACCAGCTCGGTTGCCTCTTTACGGGGCACGGCAACGTGGTCGGCACGATCTTCGCCATCCTGCTCCTCGGCGGTCTCGGTTATCTCCTGTTCCGCAAGAACAAGGTGCTGGATAAGAAGCTGCCCCTCGCCTGAAGCCTCAAAACCTTTTCGTAACAACAAAAGTCCGTAAGAACAGGAGGTCTTACCTATGCTTGCATGGTTATCTCAAAACTGGGGCTCGCTCCTCGTCGGCGCGATCGTGCTCGCGATTGTTGCTGTGATCGTCTGGCGCATCGTCAGAAACCGGCGCGCCGGTAAGACCGTCTGCGGCGGGGACTGTGCGCACTGCGCCGGATGCAGTGCCTGCCACCCCACCCCCAAAAAGAAACCCCAGAAGTAATGCAAAATCACTCCGGCAAAAGGGCGGCACGGGAAACCGTGCCGCTCTTTTTTTGTTTTGTCGGGGACCCCTCCCCTGTCGGGCTTACATGGATTGACACGCACCGCGGCGGGTATGGGAACGACAGCAGCGGCAAATGTGTGTACACGCCACCGCCGCCCATGTACAACGTCAAGGCAAACAACAGGTCACAAAGGTAAAACACCACCACCGTAGCAAACGCCCGCCAGAGCAAACGTATGGCGCCGTAGCGGCAGCCCTTCTCCTACACATGAAAAAGGCAGAGCGGAGCCAGGGAAACCGGGCTCCGCTCTGTTTTAACGCATCATGTCATTTTAGGGCATTTTGTTCAGCGGACGCTGAACAGCAGCTCACCGTAGGACGGGTACGGCCACGCCTCGGCAGAGGTGAGCGTCTCCATCTCATCGACCGGGATCCGCAGGGCGGTCATATCCTCGCGGATGCGGCTCTTGAACAGGTCGGCGAGCGCCACCGTGTCCCCGATGGTCTTCGACGCGGTCATGTCGCGGTCGAGATCCTCCGTCGCCCGGTAGGCAGCGGCGAGCAGAGTGTTCAGGCGGGCGAGGGTCTCCTCCTCGTATGTCGTGTCGAGAGACGCCATAGCCCCCTTCTTGGTCGCGATAGCGGCGGCGAGCCTGGCAGTGTATGCGCTCATCGCGGGCAGGATGTCCTTCCTCGCCATATCCAGCATGGTGAGCGCTTCGATCCCGATGGTCTTGCAGTAGTTCTCAAGGAGCACCGCGTGCCTTGCTTCCAGCTCCACCATGCTGTAAACGCCATGCGAGACGAACAGGTCGGTGTTCTTTTTGTCCAAAAGGTGTGCGAGGGCGTCCGGGGTGGTCTTCAGGTTAAAGAGCCCGCGCTTTTCCGCTTCCCTCACCCATGCCTCGTCATAGCCGTCACCGTTGAAGATGATGCGGCTGTGCTCGGAGATGACCTTCTTGATGAGGTCGTGGAGCGTCGCTTCAAAGTCATCGGCGCCCTCCAGCGCGTCCGCGAACTGCCGCAGCTCCTCGGCGACGATGGTATTCAGCACCGTGTTGGCAGAGGAGATGGAGGCGGCGGAGCCGAGCATACGGAATTCAAACTTGTTGCCTGTAAAGGCGAAGGGGCTCGTGCGGTTACGGTCGGTCGTGTCACGCGAGAACTTCGGCAGTGTATGGACACCGATGCGCATGACCTCTTTCCGCTTCGCGTCATACTTGGCGTCCGTCTCAATGGCTTTCAGCACGTCGGCGAGGTCAGAGCCGAGGAACATGGAGACGATGGCAGGCGGCGCCTCATTCGCGCCGAGACGGTGGTCATTCCCTGCGGAGGCAACCGAAATACGGAGCAGATCCTGGTACTCATCGACCGCCTTGATGACTGCGGTCAGGAACAGGAGGAACTGTGCGTTTTCGCTCGGGGTGGCGCCGGGCTCCAGGAGGTTGACGCCCGTGTCCGTCGAGAGCGACCAGTTGTTGTGCTTACCGGAGCCGTTGACCCCTGCAAACGGCTTTTCATGGAGCAGGCAGACCATACCGTGTTTCTTGGCGATCTTCTGCATGAGCTCCATCGTAAGCTGGTTATGGTCAGCGGCGATGTTGGTGGTGGTAAAGATGGGGGCGAGCTCGTGCTGTGCGGGCGCCACCTCGTTATGTTCGGTCTTGGCGAGCACGCCGAGCTTCCAGAGCTCCTCGTTCAGCTCCTTCATGAAAGCGGCGACGCGCGGCTTGATGGCGCCGAAATAGTGGTCGTCGAGCTCCTGCCCCTTGGGGGCGCGTGCACCGAACAGCGTCCTGCCGGTATAGATCAGATCCTTGCGGCGGTCAAACACCGCCTTGTCCACGAGGAAGTATTCCTGCTCGGGTCCGACCGTCGTGCGCACCGCACCGACCTCCGTATGTCCGAACAGCTTCAGGATCCGAAGCGCCTCATGGTTGATTGTCTCCATAGAGCGCAGGAGCGCCGTCTTCTGGTCCAGCGCTTCCCCGCCGTAGGAGCAGAACACTGTCGGGATGTAGAGCACCCCGTCCTTGATGAACGCGTACGAGGTGGCGTCCCATGCCGTGTAGCCGCGCGCCTCAAAGGTCGCGCGCAGACCCCCGGACGGGAACGAGGAAGCATCCGGCTCCCCCTGAATGAGCTCTCTGCCGGAAAACTCCATGATGACCTTGCCGTTTGCTTTCGGCGAGATAAAGCTGTCGTGCTTTTCAGCCGTCACGCCGGTCATGGGTTGGAACCAGTGGGTATAATGGGTAGCCCCCTTTTCGACCGCCCAGTCCTTCATGGCGTTCGCGACGACTGCCGCGACGGCGCCGTCGATCGGTGTGCCCTCGCTGACCGATTTTTTCAGAGCGCGGTAGGTCTCCTTCGGCAGACGCGCCTCCATCGTGGCATCGTCGAAGACCATGGATGAGAATACTTCGCTTACATGACTCATGGATTGTTTCTCCCTTCAAAAATAAAAAGCGACAAGGGGGGTGTACCGTGTACGACGCCCTTGTCGCTTGCCAAACAAAATCGCCACAGACAGTATAATACTCCGTCTGCGGCGTCCTTGTCGCTTTATGTGCACAACTATATCACCGAAAAAACCGCTTGTCAAGTACTTTCCACAAAAAAATGCGTCGAATTTTTGCGAAAAACCCCATTGACAAACGGTGGAAAATCTTATATACTCTAATGTCGTAAACAAGGGTGTTTACTTTCGGCAGGCATGACCTCTCCGGCGGTAGCATCCTTTTTCGCTTTTTTGAGGAGGTGCGCTACCATGCTCTACACAGCCGAGGAAGTCTACGAGTTCGTCCGTGAGGAGGACGTCAGCTTCATCCGCCTTGCCTTCTGCGATGTCGGGGGGCGGCAGAAAAACGTGTCCATCCAGCCGACCGAGCTCCGGCGTGCCTTCGAGAGCGGTATTTCGTTCGACGCCTCCGCCATACAGGGCTTCGGGGACGTGGAAAAGTCCGATCTCCTCCTGTTCCCCATTCCCTCCACGCTGAACGTCCTGCCCTGGCGCCCCTCGCACGGGAAGGTGGTGCGGATGTTCTGCGACATACGCCACCCGGACGGCACGCCGTTTGAGCGGGACTCCCGCCTCATTCTCCGCCGCGCCACGGAGCGCGCCGCCAAAATGGGTCTGACCGTACAGGTCGGGGCGGAATTTGAATTCTACCTCTTTAAAACGGACGCGAACGGCGATCCTACCAAGGAGCCGTTTGATCATGCCGGGTATATGGATGTCGCCCCCGAGGACCGCGGAGAGAACGTGCGGCGGGAGATCTGCCTAACTCTCCTTGATATGGGGATCCTGCCGGAGTGCTCCCACCACGAGGAAGGCCCCGGGCAAAACGAGATCGACTTTCGCTATGCGGACGCGTTGCGTGCGGCGGACGACGCCGCGAATTTCCTCACCGTTGTGAAAGCAACGGCGCAGCGCAATGGGCTGTATGCCGATTTTTCCCCGAAGCCCCTCCCCGGCGAAAGCGGAAACGGGCTGCACGTCAATCTGTCGCTCTCCTCTGCCGACGGTGAGGACCGTTTGCCTGCTTTTATGGCGGGGATCCTTGCTCACGTTGCGGAGTGCACCGCGTTTCTCAACCCGACAGAGGCATCCTACCTGCGCCTCGGGGAAAAGAAAGCGCCCCGCTATATCACCTGGTCGCCGGAGAACCGGTCGCCCCTCATCCGTATCCCCGCTGCGGACAGTGCGCACCGCCGCCTGGAGGTGCGCTCACCCGATCCGCTCGCGAACCCGTATCTTGCCTATGCTCTGCTCATCCACGCCGGGCTGGACGGGATTGAAGCGGGCATGACCCCGCCCCCGCCGGTAAACGGCAATCTGTTCCGTGCCGACGCGGCGGTGACGGCGAAGCTCGCGGAGCTCCCCGCCTCCCTGTCTTTGGCGCAGGCGCTGGCGAAGAACAGCGTCTTTATCCGGAAGTACCTCCCCGATTTCCTTGCATTTTAAGGGAGGCACGTCGTGAAAGACCCGAAACCGCGGCGCCGCGTACTGGTCGTATCAGGCGGTCAGCAGACCCACGACTACATCGCGTCGCTCCTCCCTACCGACGAATTTGAGCCGCCGACGCTCGCCCGGACGGGCGGCGAGGCGAGGCGCCTGCTCCTCTCGGAAACGTTTGACATTCTGGTCATCAACGCGCCCCTGCCCGACGAATTCGGTCTGGATCTCGCCCAGGATGCCACCGAGGGGCATACCGGCGTTCTGCTTCTGACAAAGGCGGAAATGTATGAACAGGTTGCATTCCGGGCCGAGGATGCGGGGATTCTGACACTGCCGAAGCCGGTGCCGCGTCAGACACTCTACACCTCCGTGCGGTTGCTCGCCGCTGTATCGGCGCGGCTCGCCGGAATGGAGAAAAAGGCGCGCACGCTCGAAGAAAAGATGATGGACATACGACTCGTCAACCGCGCCAAGTGGTTACTCATCTCACACCTCGGGATGAACGAAACAGACGCCCACTATTACATCGAAAAACAAGCGATGGACGCGCGCCGCAGCCGGCGCGAGGTTGCGGAGGACATCATCCGCACCTACGACAGCTGACCCCCGTTTTTATGAGTTATACTGAAATGGAGATAAAATGATGGATTGCACAAAGTACATTTTCGTTACGGGCGGTGTCGTATCCGGGCTCGGTAAAGGCATCACTGCCGCCAGCCTCGGCAGACTGCTCAAATCCCGTGGGCTGAAGGTCGCAGCACAGAAGCTCGACCCGTACATCAACGTTGACCCCGGCACCATGAGCCCCTATCAGCACGGGGAGGTATACGTCACCGAGGACGGTGCGGAAACCGACCTCGACCTCGGGCACTATGAGCGTTTCATCGACGAAGACCTGAACAAGTATTCCAATCTGACGACGGGGAAAGTGTACTGGAACGTTCTGAACAAAGAGCGGCGCGGTGCTTACCTCGGCTCCACGGTGCAGGTCATCCCCCATGTAACGAACGAAATCAAGGACTTTATTTACGCAGTCGCGAAAAAGACCGCTGCCGACGTGGTCATCACCGAGATCGGCGGCACCATCGGCGACATTGAGAGCCAGCCCTTTCTCGAAGCGGCGCGCCAGGTCTCGCTGGAAGTCGGGACCGAAAACTGCCTGTTCATCCATGTGACGCTGGTGCCTTTCCTGCGCGGCTCCGACGAGCACAAGTCCAAGCCGACCCAGCACTCCGTCAAGGAGCTCCAGGGTATGGGCATCAAGCCGGATATCATCATCCTGCGTTGCGACGAGCCGCTTGAGGAATCCATCTTCCGGAAGATCTCCATGTTCTGCAACGTCAAGCCGGACTGCGTGATCGAAAACATCACCCTGCCCGTGCTCTACGAAGCGCCGATCATGCTTGAAAAGAGCAATTTCTCCTCCATCGTCTGCCGCGAGCTCGGCATCCATGCACCCGAGATCGATCTCACCGAATGGAACGAGATGCTCGATCGCATCCACAACCGCCCCAAGCACGTTTCCATCGCCCTTGTCGGCAAATATGTGCAGCTGCACGATGCCTATCTGTCGGTTGCCGAGGCACTGCGTCACGCGGGTTATGTCCACGGCGCCCATATCAAAATAAAGTGGATCGACTCCGAGACCGTCACACCTGAAAATGTGGCGGAGATGCTCGCCGATGTGGACGGGGTGATTGTCCCCGGCGGGTTCGGCAGCCGCGGAATTGAAGGTAAGATTGCGACGGCCGACTACTGCCGCACGCACAACCTCCCCTACCTCGGCATCTGTCTCGGGATGCAGATCGCGGTCATCGCGTTCGCACGGAGCGTTGCCGGCATGGCAGACGCGAACTCGGGTGAATTTGATCCCGCATCCACGCATAAAGTCATTGACTTCCTCCCCGACCAGAACGACGACGTCGCAAAGGGCGGCACGCTCCGCCTCGGTGCCTACCCCTGCAAGGTCGTGCCCGGTACGCAGATGTATCGTTGCTACGGCAAAACGGAGATTTCGGAACGTCACCGCCATCGTTATGAATTCAACAACGATTTCCGCGCACAGCTGATCGACGCCGGGCTCGTCGTCAGCGGCACCTCCCCTGACGACTATATCGTCGAGACGGTCGAGGTCCCCGAAAACGATTTCTATATCGGCGTGCAGTTCCATCCGGAATTCAAGAGCCGCCCGAACCGTGCTCACCCGCTGTTCCTTGGTCTGGTCGGTGCCGCGCTCCGCCACGAGGAGAAAAACAAATAAACCATTGATCAAAGAGGAGCCGCAAATTGTGGCTCCTCTTTCTTATTTTGTTACGGCGCTTCGTCTCTGCGCTCTTGACTTTTCCCCTTGCTTTTGCTATGATAGTAGAACAAGATATAACGCGAGGCAAACACTAACGGGGTGTAGCGCAGTTGGTAGCACACCTGCTTTGGGTGAGCAAGCGAAAACACCACGGTGTGGTGTTTTCACATAGCGATACGCCGCAAAGTGGGGAGCCGCGGAAGCGGAGCCTGCGAGCGATGCGCGGCGCCCTCACGACCGGCGAGGGCGGACAAAGCAGACCCAGTATTGTTCCGGCATAGTTAATTTGTTTTATCGGGGTGTAGCGCAGTTG
>CAKRNO010000006.1 GCA_934371135.1 uncultured Eubacteriales bacterium | reverse complement strand
CATCGCGGTCATCGCTATGCCCTCGTCCGACCGTCTCTCCCCTCTCCTCGTATGACATCCGCTCCGTCCTCTTGATTTCATTTTCTTTCCGTTAGTATGTCCCCAGGCGGCACCTTTAAACGAAAGCGGGGAGGAGCCTAAAAAACCGGCTCCTCCCCGCTTTTTGCTGTGTGATTCCGACGCGGTCTTATCTCTCTGCCGCAGGCGTTGTCATGCGTACTTTCGGATGCATTTCTCTCTTTTGGTATTCTTCGCCATTTTGTACAACATCTCCTGTCAGGCGCCAAACAGACGCGCGGCGGCGCGGCGGACGGTATCGCGCCCTGCGAGGGCGGAGAGCCGCACATACCCCTCACCGGCATCGCCGAAGCCGACGCCCGGCGTGACGATCACCTGCCGCGTTTCAAGGCACCGGTCGAAATACGCCCAGGAGCCGACCCCCTCCGGGCACCGTACCCAGAGGTAGGGCGAGACTACCCCGCCGACAAAGGGGATGCCAGCGGCCGTGAGCGCCCGGGAGAGAATACGCGCGCAGGAGAGATAATACCGGACGTTATTTTCGGTGGCGGCGAGCCCCTCCGGGGTCAGCGCCGCCTCGGCGGCGCGCTGTACCGGATAGGATACGCCGTTGGATGCCATGCTTTTGAGACGCTCCCAGAGCGGCGCGAGGAGGGTGCCGTCGAACGCGGCGCACCGCGGGCAGACGCTCCAGGCGCACCGCACGCCGGTAAATCCCGCCGATTTGGAAAAAGAGCCGAGCTCCATGGCGCACTCCCCGGCGCCCGGTATCTCGAAAATGCTGTGCACGCCCCCTGCCCCCTGAAACGCCTCATAGGCGGCGTCAAAAACGAGGAGCGAACGGCTCTCCCGTGCGTACGCGACCCATGCCGTGAGCCCCGCGCGGTCGTACGCGACCCCGATCGGGTTACCGGGTGAGGTCAGATACACGACGTGAGGGGTCATTTCCAGCCCCTCCGGGGTCGGCAGAAACCCGTTCTCCGGCACTGCCGGCAGGTACCGCACGCGGTGCCCGGCGAGCCGGTGGGCGTCCCGGTACACGGGGTAGGTCGGGTCCGGCAGGGCGACCGTCACGTCGCCGAACAGGTGGGGGAACATGGCGGCATCCGTCTTGGCGCCGTCCGAGACATAAATCTCCTCCGGCGAAAGTCCGACACCCCGTGCAGCATAACGTGCGGCGATCGCCCGACGGAGAAAATCATATCCGAGAGCGGGCGGATAACCGCGGAAGCCCGCGCGTGTTTCCATCTCCAGCGCCGCCGATGCCATGGCAGCGGCGACGGTCGGCGCAAGCGGGCGCGTCACATCCCCGACGCCGAGCGAAAGCACTTCATCCGCGGGGTGCCCGGTTTCATAGGCGGCGCGCCGTTTCGCGATCTCCTGGAACAGGTACTGCGGTGCGAGCGACGCAAAACCAGGATTCATCCCTCCCACAGGAACACCCCCCGCGCCACGGTGACCGCCTCGCCGCGCTGTATGACCTCGCCCGTCTCCCGCACCGTCACGGTCAGGACGCCGCCGGGCAGGATCACGCGCACCGGCATCCCATACCCGGCATACCCCTCCTCGATCGCCGCCACGGTAGCGGCACAGGCGCCGCTCCCGCAAGCGAGCGTTTCTCCGCTGCCGCGCTCCCAGACCCGCGCCTGCAAGGTACCGACCCGCAGCGGACGGACAAACGACACGTTCGCCCCGGCGGGGAAAATGCGATCGCTCCCGATCATCCTGCCGTACCGCTCCACGTCAATGTTCAGGCTGTCGAGGAAGGTCACGGCGTGCGGGTTACCCACCGAACAGGCGTACAGGTAAAAGGAGCGGTCACCCGCCGCGAGCTGTATCCGGTTGTTCTGCCCGACGATGGGGATGCGCTCCGGTATGCGCTCCACTCTGCCCATCTCCACCTCGACGACGGCAGTGCGCGGCGTGGCGTTCAGGATCTTCGCGCGGCGCTCCCCCGCGTCGGTCATCACGGTCACCGTATCCCCCGTGACGATGCCGGCGTCCTGACAGTATTTTGCGACGCAGCGCAGCCCGTTGCCGCACACCTCCCCGCGGCTGCCGTCCGCGTTGTACATCCGCATCCGGACGTCTGCGCCCGGGCAGCGGTCGATGACAATGAGCCCGTCTGCCCCGACCGAAAAGTGCCGCGCGCTGACCGCGCGCGCCAGCGCCGCCTCGTCGATCTCCGTCATGTCCTGCACCCCGGTGTCGATATACACATAGTCATTCCCGAGGCCCTGCATCTTGATAAACTGTATTTCCATAAGCCCTCACATATATAAAAGATCCGACATCGTATAAAGCCCCGGTGCCCGCCCCTGCACATACGCGGCAGCGCGCAGGATCCCCACGGCAAAGACCGCCGGGGTCAGGGCGGTGTGCGTCAGGGTCAGCGTCTCCTCCCCCGTCGCGATACAGACCGAATGGGTCCCCGGGAGAGACCCGAGCCGCAGAGAGTGGATGCCCACCTCCTCGGGGCGCCGTACCGCACCGCCGACCCGCCCCGGGTGCGCGCGGGCACGCGGGCGGACCTCCCGGATCGCCTCAAAAAGGGCGAGCGCGGTGCCGCTCGGGGCATCCCGCTTCCCGCTGTGGTGCGCCTCGACGATCTCCATCTCCCCGCCGGGGAAGACCGCCGCCGCCCGGCGGGCGAACTCGCAGAGCAACGCCGCACCGAGCGAATAATTGGCGCTCACGAAAACGGGGATGCCGGCGGCGGCGTGTGACAGCGCCGCCCTCTCCTCACGCGTGTGCCCTGTCGCGGCGACCACGAGCGCCGAGCCGCGGCGGAGCGCCTCTCCCGCGATGTCGGGGAGCGCGGTATGGAACGATGCGTCAATGATGACGTCTGCCGCCGGAGCAGCCCCCAGCTCTCCGTACCACGGGTAGGCTCCCCCGCCGGGGCGGGGATCGACCCCCGCGGCGAGGCGGCAGTCCCGCCGCGCGGCGATCGCACAGCGGAGCGCCCCCCCGAGCTTGCCCTCCGCACCGCAAATGATGATATCCAAAAGGCGTCCCTCCTCCCCGCTACTATATGCGCGAGAAGACAAAAAAAGAGCGACCCGGCATTTGGAGCCGGGTCGCGAAATCATTATGGGACGCCATTGACGGGAATTGCCTTTTGAGGGGCGCTCACGGCAACATGGCGTCGTGGGAGCACAGGAGCTGCGGGAGCGCCCGCGGGGTCACCTGTCCTCTCGGAAATAGGAGAGACCGAGCGCCGCCGGCGCCTGGTTCTCGCGCTTTCTGCGGACAGAGCTGATGACAAGGACGATGATCGTTGCCACATACGGCAGCATCTGGATGAGAGGCTGTACCTGCGTCGGCGCTTTGATGTGGTTGTTGAGGATATACAGACCGCCGAACAGGTAGGAGCCGAAGATGCTGATCCAGGGCTTCCAGGTCGCAAAAATGACGAGCGCGATAGCGAGCCAGCCGCGGTCGCCGAGGGCGCCGTTCGACCAGCCGCCCATACGGCAGTTCATGATGTAAGCGAGCCCGCCGAGACCGGCGATCACGCCGCCGATGCAGGTGGCACCGTATTTATACGCCGTCACATTGATGCCCGCCGCGTCTGCCGTCGCCGGATTTTCACCCACGGCGCGCAGGTGCAGACCGACGCGCGTCTTCTGCAACACATAGGTGGCGACGATCGCGAGGATGAGGGCAAAGTAGATCATAAAGCTGTAGGAGAGGAAGATCTTGCCGAACCACCCCATCTTATCGGCGATGGGCAGGTGCCAGTTGAACTTCTTGGCAACTGCGGTAGCGGCAAAGCTACCGGTATTACCGCCGACCAGCTTGATAATGGAGCCGCCGAAGAAATCGGCGAAGCCAACACCGAAGGTGGTCAGGGCAAGCCCCGTGACGTTCTGGTTGGCACGCAACGTCACCGTCAGGAGACAATAGATCAGCGATGCGAGGAGAGCGCCCACAATGCAGCAGATCAGGGAAATGGTAATGCCCAGGAACCCGTTGACAGTGGATGCCATCTCCTTGTAGGCGAAGGCGCCCATCGTACCGGAGATGGCGCCGATATACATGATGCCGGGGATGCCGAGGTTCAGGTTCCCCGACTTTTCCGTGAGGATCTCGCCGGTCGCGCCGAACAGCAGCGGCGTGCCGTACAGGACCGCATCATTCAGGAACAATGCTACTGCGTCCATCATTTCTCCTCCTGTGTTTTCTTATCCCCGAACAGCTTGGGGAAACGGTTTTTCAGCCGGTCGCTCGGGAGCATCCGATACTGGATAAAGAACTCGCAACCGATGATAAAGAACAGCAAAATGCCCGAAACGATCTCCGCGAAGGACTGGTCCACCTTCAGGTCGGTGGCGATATTGGAGGCACCGACGTCGAGGAACACCAGGAGCAGCGCCGCGAATACCATGATCGCCGGATCAAACTTCGCGAGCCAGGAGACCATGATGGCGGTAAAGCCGCGCCCGTCGGCAAGGCCGGGGGAGACCGTCTGGGTCGTCCCTGCGAGCAGGAAGCCGATGACACCGCAGATGGCACCGGAGAGCGCCATCGTCCGGATGATGACCTTCTTCACATTGATACCGACGTATTTTGCCGTATTCTCGCTTTCGCCGACGACCGAGAGCTCATAGCCGTGCTTGCTGAAGCGGAGATACACATACAGCCCCACCGTCAGCGCGAGGATGAAGACCACCTCGATGATGTACCGGCGGATACCGGTCGACGTCGAACCGTTGAAGAAATGATTGATGCGCAGTGTGGGATCCAGCTGTGTGAAGTCAATGCCGGCGCTCTTTTTGTTCCACAGTCGCATGAAGAACGAAATGAGCTGCATTGCCACATAGTTCAGCATCAGGGTGAACAGCGTTTCGTTGGTCCCCCATTTCGCCTTGCAGACGGCGGGGATGATGCCCCAGATGGCACCGGCGGCAAGCGCGCTGAGCAGCATACAGACCAGGAGCAGACCCAGCGGGAGCGACCCGAACCAGTACATACAGGACGCCGTCGCGAGCGCCCCGATGAGCACCTGCCCCTCGGCACCGGTGTTCCAGAAACGCATTTTGAACGCAGGCGTCACCGCCAGGGAAACGCCGAGGAGAATTGCCACCTTATGGACCGTCACAAGGAGGTTATAGACACTGCCGAACGCCCCCTTGAACATGGCGCCGTAAAAGGCAAACGGATTGGTTTTGGTAATGATGGCGGCGAGGATGCCGCAGAGGATAAGACCGGCGACAATGGCGATAGCGCGCACTCTTGCCGCTTGCAGAGGGGTGACATTCGCGCGGCGGATCAGGTGGAACAGCGGCTCTTTTTTCTCTTTTTCCACTGCCACGGGTGCGGTATCCGCTGTGGTTTCCGTTGCGGGTTCCGTCACGGTCTCCGCCTCCTGCCGCTCGTTTTCCGGCATCTCATTTTTCTTCATGAGTATCCCCTCCTTCCGTCTTGGTCATCAGGAGCCCGACCTGCTCTTTGGTCGCCGTTCTGCCATCGACGACCCCGGTCACGCGGCCACCGCCGATGACCATGATCCGGTCGCAGAGGGCAAGCAGCACGTCCAGGTCCTCCCCGACGAAAACAACCGCCGTCCCATGCTCTTTCTGCTGATTGAGCAGGTTATAAATCATATACGATGAGTTGATGTCCAGCCCGCGCACGGGGTATGCCGCCATCAGCACCTTCGGCGCCGCGGCGATCTCGCGCCCGACCAGGACCTTCTGCACGTTACCGCCGGAGAGCCGACGGACGGGTGTATGTGCCGACGGGGTAACGACCTCGAGATCGTGGATCACCTGGTCGGCGAGTGCCCCCGGCTTCGCCCGGTCGACAAACATGGTCTTCCCTTTCCGGTAGCTGCGGAGCATCATGTTGTCTACGATGTCCATATTCCCGACGAGACCCATGCCGAGGCGGTCCTCCGGGACGAAGGACAGCCGGATGCCGAGCTCGCGGATCTGGAGCGGGGTCTTGTCTTTCAGGTTGATGACCTCATCTTCCTTGAAAAGCACTTTCCCCTCGTTTACCAGTGCGCGGATCTCCTTATCCGTCATACCGGTGAAGCTCACCGTTTCTCCGTCCTCATAACGGAAGGCGCCCTCCGCGGCAAGCTGCTTCACGCGGTGCAGATCCTTGTGGAAGAATGTGACCGGCTGGTCTTTTTTCGGGTTGTGGAAGATCAGGCTCCCCGCCTCCAGATGCTGGAGACCGGCAATCGCCTCGAGGAGCTCGCGCTGACCGCTGCCCGCGATACCGGCGATCCCGAGGATCTCACCCGAACGCACGGTGAAGGACACATTGTCCAGCACCTGCGTGCCCTCCTGGTTCTTCAGGCAGAGCCCCTCGATGCACAGGCGGTCCGCCGGGTTCTTCGGCTCACCCCGCTCAATGTTGAGCGTCACCTTCTTACCAACCATCATCTCGGTCAGGTCAGCTTCGTTCGTGCTCTTCGTCTCCACCGTCGCGATGTGTTCACCGCGGCGGAGCACCGCCACACGGTCGGAAATGGAGAGCACCTCGTGCATCTTGTGCGTGATGATGATAATGGACTTCCCGTCATCGCGCATACGGCGCAGGACGGCAAACAGCTTCGCGGTCTCCTGCGGGGTCAGGACGGCGGTAGGCTCGTCCAGGATCAGAATGTCGGCGCCGCGGTAGAGCACCTTGATGATCTCGACCGTCTGCTTTTCGGAAACAGCCATGTCATATATCTTGCGGTCCGGCTGGATATCAAAGCCGTATTTTTCGGCAATCCGGGAGACTTCCTCTCCCTCGCGCTTCAGGTTGAAGCGGGTGCCCTTCTCTTCCTTGATACCGAGAACGATGTTCTCCGTCGCCGTAAACACATCGACCAGCTTGAAATGCTGATGAATCATGCCGATTCTGTACCGGAAGGCATCCTTCGGAGAACGAACCTCCACCCTTTCGCCGTCCACATACATTTCACCCTCATCCGGGTAGTAGATGCCGGCGATCATGTTCATCAGCGTCGTCTTGCCACTGCCGTTTTCTCCGAGGATTGCCAGGATTTCTCCGTGCCGCACCTCAAGATCCACATCGTGGTTTGCCACAACGCTGCCGAACCGCTTGGTCACATGACGCAGTTCCAGTGCCGTAGTAGTTGTCACACTGCTTCCTCCTGATACTTTACACTAAAAACGGATAGAAGGCGGGGCTTTCGCTCCGCCTTATACCCGATTGCAGAATTACTTATTGATTTCGGTGATCCCGTCAATGCGGAGATCGAAGTACGGTGCCGAGCGATAGGCGGATTCATTGAAGTAACCGTCCTTGATCGCCTCGGTCTCGCCCGCGTAGTCACCCATGTCGACGACATCGGCGAGATAGGTGGTCACGGTCTTGCCGTCAACGGTGAACTTGGAGGTGTCAAACACGTGGCGGGTGCCGGCCTTCAGCTCTGCGGCAACCTTGCGGAGCTCATCGGCAGTCCCCTTGGCGGCAACCTTGTTGTTGAGGCCGGAGAGGATCACGGAGCCGGTCGCGATGGTGCCGGTCCAGTTCTTATCGATGGCGGTACCTTCCACAGTGCTCTTGATGATGTAGTAGTAGTAAGGAGCCCAGTTGATCGCAGAGGAGATGATGAAGGAATCGGGGCAATCCTTCACGGTGCTGCCGTTGTAGGAGACGTTGGGGACACCGGCGGTCTCGCAGGCGGTAGGAGCACCCATGGAGTCAGCGTGCTGGGAAATGAGGACGCAGCCTTCTTTGATCAGCGTCTTGGCGGAAGCCATCTCGGCGTCGTAGTCATACCAGGAGGTGGTGTAACGGACCTTCATCGTGGCGGAGGGGCAAACGGATCTCGCACCGAGGAAGAAGGAGGTGTAGCCGGAAACGACCTCGGCATAGGGGAATGCACCCACATAACCGATGACAGCCTGCTCTGCGGTGATCTTCTTCTCCTCGATCATCTCGTTGAGCTTCAGACCAGCGGCAACGCCGGCGAGGTAACGGCCCTCATAAATGGAGGCAAAAGCATTGTGGAAGTTGGAGAGGCTCTCCTCGACCAGTGCCTTCGTACCGGTAGCGTGGCAGAACTGCACGTTCGGATACTTCTTGGCAGCCTTGACCATGTTGGCCTCATGACCGAAGGAATCGGCGAAAACGACCTTGCAGCCGCGGTTGACAAGCTCCTCAGCTTTGTTGAAGCAGTCGTCGCCCTCCTCGGGAACGTTCGTCATGATGATGACCTGCTCGTCCTTAAGGCCGAGGTGCTCCTGCACCTTCTTGGCAGCGTTGATGAAGTTGAGGTCATAGGTGGAGTTTTCGTCATGCAGGCAGATGAAGCCGATCTTGAAGTCAGCGGGGACCGTGAACTTCGCACCGAGCTCAACCGTCTCGAGGACGTCCTCCATTCCTTCATCTTTCTTGTCGCCGCAGGAAGCGAGAGCAGCGCAGGCGCCGACGCACATGACGGCAACGAGAACCAGGGAAAGAATCTTCTTGAACATTGTCTTTTTCCTCCAAAAAAGATATTGTTATTTTTACCGGGCGGTCGCCCAAAGTAAACAAGTGAAAAGGCCGCGAGAACGATTGCGTCTCTTACGGCCGCCAGAAGGACAGACTATCGTCTGTCATGTGGTCCACCATGGCGAGCGACTCGACGCGGATGCCCTCCGCGCGGAGCTCGTCCCCGCCACCCTGGAATTTCTTTTCGATTGCGATGGCACAGCCGACAAGCGTCGCACCCGCCTCATTCACCATGTGCATGAGACCGCGGATCGCGTTCCCGCACGCGAGGAAGTCATCGACGATGAGAACCCGGTCGGACGCCTGCAGATACTCTTTCGCAACGGCGGCGACATAGGTGTTCTTATGTGTAAAGGAAGCAATCTCCGCCTCATATACGTCTTTCGACTGGTTGGCAGATGCGTGCTTTTTGACAATGACCGCCGGGACGTTCAGCGAGAGCGCCGCAAGGGTCGCGATCGCGATGCCGGAAGCCTCCAGGGTCAGGACCTTCGTCACGCCGTCAGCACGAAAAAGGCGTGCAATCTCCTCTCCGACTTCGCGGAGAAATTGCACGTCAAGCTGTTGATTCAGAAAACTGCCCACTTTCAGGATATTACCGGGCAAAACGGTTCCTTCGGCAAGGATTTTTTCTTCCATTGCTTTCATGGGGCGGTCTCCTTTCTTTTTTATGGCGAGGCGGTTTTGAAAAGAAAAAAGGCAGAAAAGCGTAGATGCGTTTTCCCGCCATTCCGCTTCGTTTAAAAAAGACCTGCGATTCACGCCTGCCTCCCCGACCGGGGCGCCGACGCGGTACCGTCCTTTTCTACGAAGGAATCAACTGTGACCATTATACAACACTCATCGACAAAAAAGCAACTGGTAAACCGTCCAAAAAAGGAAAAGCAGGTGTTCATATTTTGTTCACTCTGCCCAACGCCCCTGTGTGGGATGTACAGGCGCTGCGCCGGCGCCCGCGCGGGAAAATCTGCATTATATCGGCGGTGATGGCGGGTATCTGCCGCCCGCACGCAAAAAGCTATCCTTATACTATCGCGCGCGTCCGCGACGCGCGCCCGCTTTGCGGGTTGACTTTCCTGCCGCAAGTCTTTATAATAAAGGGAGCGACTGACCGGATAACCGGTGAAAGGAGGAGCAATATGCGAGAGCGACTGCGTACCTATCTGGAAAACAGCCCCGGCGTGCGTGTCATACAGCGTGCCGCGGAGAGCGAGTTTTACCCGGCACTCGTCTGTCTGATCGTCTTCATGGCATACTGCTCCGACTACGAGATGCTGTTCGCCACCGTGCTCATTGCTTTCGCGTCGGTGACGCTCATCCTTTTCCGGGATCTGAAAACGCTGTTGCCGCCGCTTTTCATGTTCACCTTTGCGCTCACGCTCAAGCACGCGCCGAAACGGCCGACCTACTCCGACTACTATTTTCAGACGCCGGTGCTCGTCTCCTTTGCCATCCTCATCCTCGTCCTGCTGACGGCGCTGGTGCTGCACTACGTCATCTGGGGCGGTTTCACCGCCATGTTCCGGAAGAAAACGCGCCTGACGTGGTTCATCCTCCCTCTCGCCGTTGCTCTGCTCTGCAACGGTATCTTTGCGGAGGGGTATGCACCCATCAACATCACCTATTCCGTCGCCCTTATTTTCGTCTGGTTTTTCCTCTACCTCGTCTTCCGCTTCGGGCTCTCCCCGGGAGAGGAGACCGTACGTTATTTCGCGGTGTCCTGTCAGTGGACGGCAATCCTGCTCATCCTTGAGCTTTTCTATGTGTACATCACGCGTGACGTCCTCGTGAACGGCATCATCGTGGAGGGACGCATCTTCCTCGGCTGGGGCATCAACAACAATTACGGCGCCGCCATGACCATCCTGCTCCCCGCTCTCTTTTACCTGGCTTATACGCGGAAAAACGGCTGGATCCAGTTCCTGCTCATTGTCGCCGCCTTTGCCGCCACCGTCCTCTCCATGTGCCGCGCCGCGCTCCTGGTCGGCGCCGTCATTTTCCTCGCCGGGTTCATCACCGGCTGCTTCTACGGCACCAACCGCAATCTGTTCCGCCTCCTGCTCGGCGTATCCCTCGCGACCGGTGCTGTCACACTGATTGCTCTGCGGACGCAGATCATCGAGACGTTTTCGTTCCTGTTCAATCTCGGATTTTCGGACGAGGGGCGCTTTACCCTCTGGCGCGGCGGCATCGACATCTTCCGCCGGTACCCGATCTTCGGCGGCGGCTTCAATGCCGTAGCCTACTACGGGCTTTTCAATTCATGGGCGGGCAGTGCCATGCCCGGTATGCTCCACAACACCGTCATCGAGCTGTTCTGTGTTTCCGGCGCTTTCGGCGGTATCTCCTACCTCGCCTACCGCGCGCGCACCATACAGCTCATCCTCCGACGCACAAACGGCAGACGTTTCTGCCTGGGTCTCATGGTGGCGGCAATCGTCGGGGTCGGTATGTTCGACAATCCGATGTTCAATTTTTACCCCACCTTCTTCACCACCGTAGCGCTCGTCCTCATTGAGCACGATTACGATGAGACCATGGCGCGGCGGGCGGAGCTCGCGGCAACCCCGTTGCTTGACAGTGCCCTCCGCTGAACCATCACATAAAACAGTGCGGAGCCGATTTTATCGGCTCCGCACTGTTTATGGCACCGGCGTCAATCACGCGTCCTCCGGGTCGCCAATCTCCTCTTTCAGACGATTGAAAAAGTGCAGAGAGGCAATCAGCCACGCCGCCGTCGCCACCCACAGAGCGAACAGCGACCACTCGAACCGCGGGACGGAGATATACGAATGGTCCGTCGCGATATCCACGGTCTCGGAAAGCGAAAACTCATAGAACAGGGACAGCCCCGCGCACAGGCACGCGAAAGCGAGGCTCACCGAAAGGCTGCGCGTCAGGGCGCGGCGCGAGGAGAGGTCGGCGCGCAGGAGATGCCCGCCGGCGCCGGGGTTCCCCACAAAGCGGCGCACCACGTCGAGGAGCGCCGCGAACAGCACGACCGCCGTCGCGACAGAGAGCGCCTCGCACACCGACGCCACGCCGAGGATGACGCGATAGTCCCGCGCGGCATCCGTGAGACGCTCCGCCGCGCCGATGGAATACGTCCTGAAAAAGCGCGTCCACAGGGCGGTATGTACGAGCGTCGCCGCACCGTAAACGAGCGGCAGGACCCACGTCAAGCGACAGCGACCGCGGATCCGGAAAAGGTACCAGCCGCACGCTGCAAAGGCGAGCGCCGAAAGGATATCGGGCAGATAATTGATCCCGTCAATGTAAAAATCCGCCGAGAGGAGCACACCGGCAAGATACAGAAAGGACGCCATGCGGAGCCGCGCCGGCGGCTCACGGTAACGGCAGGGCGTCACTGCATCCAGGGCGGCGAGCGCCTCACAGCCTGCCACTTCCCGCCCGACGCGGCGGACATAAGCGGCAAAATAGCACAGCCAGACAAGCCCGAAGACCAGGACAATGACCGCGGCAACAGTGGCGAGCGGCACATACAGACGGTTCCAGTTCAGGGTATATTTCTCCGCGCTGTCGTAGACCGGCACCAGTGCCATCTCCGGCAGGCAGGACAGCGCCGCGCGGACCGAGAAAAAGGCAACGGTCAAAGTCTCCAGCTTCTCGGGCGCCATGCGGAAACGCCGCCCCGAGACCGTGATGGCAGACGTGCAGTCATACTGTTCCCCGAGCCGATAAAATGCCTCGAACAGCCGGTGGATCCAGGGGATCAGGTGACAGATCTCCAGGATGGCGGACGCGAAGCACACGACGGCGATGAGCGACCGCTGACGGGCGTCGCCCCCCCACACCGTCATCATCGCGACCCAGGCAGGGATCTTCAGCGCGGTGATGAGCAGCAGCTTGTTCCCCGCATCACGCGCATCGGCGAATGCGGGTACCAGCTCGGCAAGGCGACGGAGGGCAAAATACAGGAGCAGAAAACCGAACACGTCGGGGAGTATATCAAAATACATCGGCGACGGGTTACAGAGCATGACCGCGGCGGCAATGACGGCAGCCGTGCAGAAAGCAAAGCCTCGTTTCATTTTTTCCCGCCTTTCTTCTTCTCCTGTTTCGCCGCCCATTCGGCGCGCCTGCGCTCGCGGTATTCCGCCTGCTTTTTGAGCGACAGCTCACGGGCGGCAGCCTCGCGGGCATCCGCCTTTTCACGCGCCTCGTTGACAAAGCGGAAGCGCGACGCGCGGCGCGGCATCTCAAGGTCCTCGGGCATACAGATGTTCGCATAGGCGCGGAACATGAGGCAGGCATTGAGCACGAGCACTGCGAACCCGACGGCGACCACGGCATAGTTCGCACCGGTGAGGAAGCGCCTCGCCTCCTCTGAAACGGGCAGTCCGTCTGCCGAGGTCAGGAATACGGCAAGCGCAAAATAGATACAGCAGAAAACACGGTTGCGATACGCCGCCGCGTGCAGTTTGACGAGCCCCGTCTCCTTGGTCACCCACGCCATACCGGTCAGGGCGGCGAGATGCCAGGCGCAGATGCACAGGAGCACCGCCGCCTCGGCATAATGGGCGATGCCCCCGGTCGTGGGGACCACCCGCAGGACAATGGCGGGGACGGAAAGCACCCCCGAGAGCAGCGAAAGGTAAAAACTCACTCCGAACGGACGGTTGACGCGGGCGAGCCTGTACCCCGCAAGGCACAGGAACACCGCCGCGACCGGCACCGTATAGAAAAATCCGACCGTGATCGGGAACAGGAGCAGCTCCCCGATCAGAAGCCAGCCGAAGCCCATTACTTCATCCCGCAGCAGTATTTGTACTTTTTACCGCTGCCGCAGGGGCATTTCTCGTTGGGGCCGACCTTTTTCGTGACGCGGCGGGTACCGCCGCTCTCCCCTGCCGGTTTCGGCATCGGGGGCGGTGTCGGGCGGGCGCGCTCCACGCGCACGCGCAGGCTGAGGACGGTCTCCGCCACCTTCTTTTTGAGCTCCGCGATCATGTCGTCGAACGCCTGACCGCCGATGAGGCGGTATTCGACGATCGGCTTTCTCTGTGCATAGGAATTCAGACCCACCGTCTCGCGGATATCATCCATGTCGCCGAGGTGTTTCATCCAGAGACGGTCGATGGTCGCGAGCAGGATGGTGCGCGCGTGGTTGGAGGCAGGCTCGCCCGTCGCCTCCGCGACCTTTTCGAGGTTGGCGTTCACCCGCTCCTCGGCACGGGTCATGAGCATTTCACGCAGTTCCTTTTCCTTCATGCCCTCCGTCTCCTCGGGGGAGCGGAGCAGGAAAGGCAGCTTGGAGGTCAGCACCTGCGGGTCATGCCCGTTGTCCCATGCGGCGAGCACGTCATCGATATACTCCCCGACCATCCGCATGACGATCGGCATTGCATCCTCCGCGAACAGGACGCGGCGGCGCTCCCCGTAGATGACCTCGCGCTGCTGGTTCATGACATCGTCGTATTCAAGCACGCTCTTGCGCGCCTGGAAATGACGCCCCTCCACCGACTTCTGCGCATTGCGGATGAAGCGGGACAGGAGCCCGAACTGGAGCGGTACATCCTCCCCGCCCGACACGCGGGCGAGCCGCTGGGCAGTGAGCTCACCGCCGAACAGACGCAGGAGATTGTCCTCCAGCGATACGATAAAGAGCGATTCACCGGGGTCTCCCTGACGCCCGCTGCGCCCGCGGAGCTGGTCGTCGATACGACGGCTCTCATGCCGCTCGGTGCCGAGGATGAAAAGCCCGCCGGCATCGCGCACGCGCTGTGCCGCGGGTGCCACTTCTTCGCGGTATTTTTCAAGCAGCTCACGATACCGTGCCCGCACGGCGAGGAGCGCTTCGTCCTCGGTCGGGCGCGTGCCGTCGCACTGCGCGATAAGCTCCGCGTCCACGCCCTCACGGGCGAGCGCGTCCTTCGCGAGGTACTCGGGGTTGCCCCCGAGGAGGATATCGGTGCCGCGCCCTGCCATATTGGTCGAAATGGTGACGGCGCCGGGCGTCCCCGCCTGTGCGATGATGTGCGCCTCACGCTCGTGGTTCTTCGCGTTCAGCACGGCGGCTTTGATGCCGTGCTTCGTGAGGAACGCATCCAGCTGCTCGGATTTCTCCACCGATGCGGTACCGATGAGGATCGGCTGCCCTTTTTCCCGGCAGGCACGGACGATGTCCAGTACCGCCTGGTATTTCCCCGCCTCGGTGCGGTAAACGATGTCATGATGATCCACGCGGATCATGGGGCGGTTGGTCGGGATCTCCACGACGTCGAGCCCGTAGATTTCCTCAAATTCCTGTGCCTCCGTGAGGGCTGTACCGGTCATACCGGAGAGCTTCTCGTACAGACGGAAGAAGTTCTGATAGGTGATGGAGGCGATGGTCTGGTTCTCCCCCTGGATCTGCACGCCCTCTTTGGCTTCGAGCGCCTGATGCAGCCCCTGGCTGAACCGTCTGCCCGGCATGACGCGCCCGGTGTAGTGGTCTACGATGAGCACCTCGCCACGGTGCACGACGTAGTCACGATCGCGCTCCATCACGCCGTGTGCCTGCAGCGCCTGCTTGACGTAAGGCAGGAGCTCTCCCAGCGCCTCGCTCTCGTCGGTGTAGTCCTCGGTCTCCCCGTCGCCGCCGAAGCTGACGCCGAAATACTGTTCTGCCTTTTTGATACCGGCACTGGTCAGGGTCGCCACGCGGTTCTTCTCGTCCACCACATAGTCAAACTCCGGCGCGATACCGTGCTTTGCCCCGAGGGCGCAGAGCACCTCCATATCGCCCGTCTCGCTTTTGAGCGCATTATGGAAACGGAAGCTCACGGGTATCACCGAATTGCCGCGGATGCGGTAATCCTTATCCTTTTCCCAGCGCGTAGCCGCGGCGAGGGCATACACAGCGAGGTAGTCGAGCTCTGCCCGCACCTCTTTGTCCTTCATCATCTCGCCGAAATGCGCGCGGTATTTGGTCTCGCCGCGCCGCGTCAGATGACCGATCTCCCCCTCCGCACCGCGGATGACGTCGCAGTCCTCCTCCTCCGTGGCTTTGCCGCGGGTGGCAGACGGCCGCACCGTCAGCCCTGCGAAGAAGGAGGCGAGTTCCTGCCGCAGCTCCTTCACCCGCTCCTCGGACAGCGAGGTGCGGTGGCGGTTTTCCTCATACGCCTTGTCCATCTCGTCGAGCTCAAAACGACTGAGCGAACGGACGAAGGCATCCGCCTTTTTGTAAACGTCCACGGATTCGTTCCGCATCCCGGAAATAATGAGCGGGGTGCGCGCCTCGTCGATCAGGATGGAGTCCACCTCGTCAACAATGGCAAAATGGAGCGGGCGCTGTGTGATGTTCTCGCGGCGGGTCTGCATATTGTCACGCAGGTAGTCGAAGCCGAACTCGCTGTTGGTACCGTAGGTGATGTCGGCGTTATACGCTTTCTGGCGCTCTGCCGTGGTCAGCCCCTGGACGATGAGCCCGGTCGTGAGCCCGAGAAAATCATAGACGCGCCCCATCTCCTCGCTGTCGCGGCGGGCGAGGTACTCGTTGACCGTGACGATGTGCACGCCCTTACCCGTGAGGGCGTTCAGATAGGCAGGCAGGGTCGCGACGAGCGTCTTACCCTCACCGGTCTTCATCTCGGCAATTCTGCCCTGGTGGAGCACAATGCCGCCGAGCAGCTGCACATGATACGGCCGCTTGCCGAGCACGCGCGCATCCGCCTCCCGGACGACCGCGAAGGCGTCCGGCAGGATATCATCGGTGGTCTCACCGTCTTCAAGACGTTTTTTCAGGATCCCGGTCATGGCGCGGAGCTCCGCGTCGCTTTTTGCCGCGTAGGTGTCGGCGAGCGCCTCGATCGGTGCCGCCAGGCGTTCCAGCCGCTTGACCTCCCGCTCGCTGTATGTGCCGAAAATGGCTTTAAAAAGTCCCATGCAATTTCCTCCCCGGGGGTGATATTATTATACAGTCTATCATTGTAACATAGCCGGTGCAAAAATACCAGTGCAAAATGTAAATTGTCCGTGATCGCCCCCGAGGTACAGAAAATGCGCCCCCGGGAAAGGGGGCGCATTGGTGCGGCGGGACCGGCGATGAGAGCAAGCCGACACCCGGTGCAGGGGCATCCGCCGCGGGTGCCCGGACGGTGCGGAGGCGAAATTTACGGCTCCTCCCCGTCTTTATAGCCCAGCTCCGCCGCGAAACGGGTGTATTGCTCGCGGATGGCGCGCAGCAGGACAGGGTCAGCGCCGTCCGGCACAAAATCCGTCACCGGGGCGCCGAAGAAATGTGCCCACACGAGGGCGGCGGCATAGCGCCCGTACGGAATATGCAGGTGGAAGCCGTCCCGGGTGCAGTCGTCCCCGAAAGCGGGGCCGTGCGCTCGCAGATACGCGATGAAGCGCCCGGTCGGGATGATGTCCAGCCCGTGCGCGTTTGCCGCCGCGGTGGCGGCGGCACGGATGGCGCGCGCCATTTCCGGCTGGCTGTTATGGTACCGGACAAACTGCGCATGGGTGGAATCCGGTGCATACGCCCACGTTTCATGGAACACGATGCGCGCCCCGGGGCAGAGTGCCCTGACAGCGTCGAGAACGTGCGTCAGATGCGGCTCGTAACTCTCCGGCATACCGGAAAAGTGGCTCGCCTGCTGGACGGTCACGACGTCCCACGCCTCCCCCTGCATCTTATCGTTCGCAGAGACGCGCTCCGGCGTGATGGCGCGGGCGTGTTCCTCCCACACATAGGCAGGGTCGCCCGCGGCGAGGTGCGCCGCGTGCATCTCGAGCGAGCAGCCTGCGATGTGCAGATTGCGGACATAAAGGCTCGGGGCGATGCCCTCCAGATAGGCGGTCGCATCCTCCGAAAAACTGTTTCCGAGTGCAAGGATCTTCATACTTCCTCCCGCCCCCTTGACTTTTCCGCGCATCCGGATAGAATGTTTATGGAAAAGCAAAGGAGTCTGTCATGATCAATATTGTGTTACACTGCCCGGAAATCCCGCAGAATACCGGGAATATTGCCCGTACCTGTGCCGCGACCGGGGCGGCATTGCACCTCATCCGTCCGCTCGGTTTTGAGATCGACGACCGCAAATTAAAGCGCGCCGGGCTCGACTACTGGGACAAGCTGAATATCACCTATTATGACAACGAGGAGGCGTTTTTCCGGCTCCACGCTGACAAAACCATCTACTGCTTCTCGACCAAAAGCCCGCGCGCCTACACGGAGGTCACCTACCCCGACGACGTGTTCCTGATGTTCGGGCGGGAGACCGCAGGGCTGCCCGAGCACATCCTCCGGGAGAGACCCGACACCTGCGTGCGTATTCCGATGCGGGAGGGGCTGCGGTCGCTCAACCTGTCCAACAGCGTGGCAGTCGCGGTCTATGAGGTGCTGCGCCAGCGCGACTTTGCTGGTCTGCTCTCCGAGGGGTCGCCCACAAGCTTCTCGTGGGAGGATGTCCGTTAATCGGCGGTGATCTCCTCGGGCAGCTTCACCTCTGTCGCCCCGATGTGCGTCACCGCCATGGTGATAATCAGCTCGTAGCGCACATTGCGATCCGTCTTCACCGCCTGCCCCATGATATAGCAGGTCGTATCGGTGATGGCAAGCTCCATGTCGGTGATCTCCAGTCCGAGGGAGGCAAACATAGCGTAATTTTTCGGCACGAAGGCATCGCGCTGTTTATCCCACTTCCATGCGGAGGGGTCAAGATAGGAGAGAAAACGCCCGTAGTAGCTGTCCGAGCCGCGCGTCCGCTCCCGATAGGTCGCGAGCGTACAGTCGGTCGGCGCGTAGTTGTCCCCGTACGGGCGCCAGATGGTCGCCCCCGCCGCGGAGATGGTGGCGTACGTCGTCTCGACTCCGTTTTCCTCGGAGGCGGCGTCCGCCGTGACTGCGAGGAGGTACGGGAGGGCAATCTTTTCTGTGCTGTCGCGCCCCTCTATCGTATAAATAAAGGTAAAGTTTTCGGCGGCGGCGAGTATCTCCCGCGTCTCCCGGATGGCATCCCGTTTGCCGCACGCGCCGAGCGACAGCACGGCGGCGAGGATCAGGACCACCATGAGGGCGGCAGCCGATCGTGTTCGTTGTTTCATGGACTTCCCTTTCCTCCCGCCCGGTATCCCGGCAGATAAACAGACGGAGCACAAAGAAATATACATATCCTATTTTACATGATGCCGCCTCGAAAAGCAATTCCGTGTTATCACAAAAAATGCCCCGCACGTTTGTATAAAACAGCGGAAAAAGGCATCCCGCAAAAAATCTCGCAAAATCCGAAACTCCCCCTTGACAAACCCTCCCGCCTTCTGTATAATAAAGTGGTCCACGCGAGAGTGGCGAAACTGGCAGACGCGCACGTTTGAGGGGCGTGTGGTTTATCCATACGGGTTCAAGTCCCGTCTCTCGCACCATAGTCGAAAGAGGCACCGCAACGGTGCCTCTTTTGACTATGAGAGAGACGGGACAGAATTGAGTAAACTCAATTCTTCCGGCTAAAAACACCCCACTGGGGTGTTTTCTCGACGCCGGACATCTCTCGCACTTTGATATCAGGGTCGCTTTCAAGACTAACCGGAGCACTCGACAGAGTGCTCTTTTTTGGTGCTCGTGAACGGGACAGAACAGCGCGTAGCGCAGTTCTTCCGGCTAAAAATGCCCCACCGGGGCACTCTCCGTTTTCATATTTCTTTTTTCGTTGGCGGATGCCGGGGGCACACTGCCCCCTCAATCACCCGAAGATGCGATAGGCGCCCGTCCGCACCGCGCGGACGTAATCGGCGACGGAGGTGAGCGGCGCCTCGGTCACGACCCCGGCGAGCGTACCGCTGAAGGCACCCCCGAGATGATTATCCGAGCCCGCCACCCCGGGCAGTCCGTAATGCGCGGCATAGATCGCCGCGAGCGCGTTCTGCTCCTCCGTATTGCCGCCGTTGATGACCTCGACGGCATCAACGCTGCGGGGGAACAGACGGATATGGTCGATGTAGTGCGCCTCCCGGTAAGGGTGCGCCTGCACGACAAACGCGCCGGAAGCGCGCAGAAAATCCAGCCGCTCACGGTACGGCATCTCCATAATCTCCGGATGGGCGAGATACCACACCCGGTCGAGCCCGTAGACGAGAAAGTCCGTACCGGCATCCGACATTTCCACACCGCAGAAAACCTTGAGCCCGATCGCGCGCCCGAAGCGCTCGCCCGCCTCCGCATCCGAGAAATAAAAATCGATCTTTTCCCGGTACGTGCGACTCTTGTCGATGCGGATATTTCCGTCCAGAAAATGATTGGTGATAAACACGCCGTCATAGCCGGCGCCCCGGTAAAATTCCAGCGCTTCCGCGACCGTCGCCCGGGCGCACCCGCTGACGGGTGCCGTATGCAAATGTGTTTCGTATCTGTATTCCATGACCTCTCCGCCTCCCGCGTCGATTGTACCACACAGCCGCCGATTTGACAAGTGCAACGCCCGTCCAATAGATAGTTATTCACCATCGACAATGTTATAAAGTCGATTGACAACATAAATGTATAAATTGTATAATTGACGTGGTATGTTAAGCATATCCGGGAGGTTTGATACATGAAGAAGATCACCAATAAGGTCCTGTGGCTCTTTGCCGTCGGTCAGTTCGGCTGGAGCCTCCTGGCAGGCATCATCAGCAGCTGGATGGTGTACTACTACACCGGGGAAAACGCTGTCTTCGGCGGCGCTATCACCGGTCAGTCCCTGTTCCTCGGTATCACGCTGTTCGGGCTCATCACAGCGGTCGGCAGACTGTTCGACGCCGTTACGGACCCGCTCATCGCAGGATGGTCGGACGCAAGCAATTTCAGGGGCGGCAGGCGCATCCCGTTCATGAAGGTGATTGCCATCCCCTTCGCCGCTGTCACCGTCGGCGTCTTTGCCTTCCCCGCGACCGGGAGCGTGATTGCCAACGACATCATCCTCTTTGTCACACTGATGCTGTTCTACCTCTTTATGACCATCTACTGCACACCGTATAACGCGCTCATCGCGGAGCTCGGCGACACGCAGAAAAACCGCATCAACGTCTCGACCTACATCTCGTTTACCTATATCGCCGGTCTGTCGGTCGCCTATCTGCTGCCCAACCTCGCCGGTCTCTTTACCGACGCGCTCGGAGCGGCGAACGCCGTCCGCCTCGCCATCGCCATCCTTGCCGCCGTCGCGGCGATCGCGATGCTGGTCCCGGCCTTCTGCATCCGGGAGCGCGATTATATTGCATCCGTGCCGGTCAAGACCAAAGCTTTTTCTTCCCTGTTCAAGTCCTTCAGAAACAAACAGTTCCGTCGTTTCGTGTATTCGGACGTCATTTACTTCTTTGCCGTGACGCTGTTTCAGACAGGGCTCGCCTTCTATATCACCCGCCTCATGCACGCGTCGGAAAGCAATACCTTCCTCCTGACCGTTGTCATGACGGTGGTCAGCCTGTGCCTCTACCCCGTCGTCAACCGGCTCGCCCCCAGGTTCGGTAAAAAGCGCATCATCATTGTCGGCTTCTTCGCCTACGCCGCCGTCTTCCTCATCACCTCGATCTGCGGCGAGGGGCTGTGGTGGGGCTACCTCATCGCCGTCCTCGCAGGCGTACCCATGGCGATCCTCGGCATCCTGCCGCAGGCGGTCGTCGCCGACATTGCGGAAGCGGACGCGCGCACCTACGGCGAACAGCGGAGCGGGATGTTCTTCGCCGCGCGCACCTTTGCCATGAAGCTCGGGCAGGCGCTCTCCCTGCTCATCTTCACATCGGTCACTGTTTATGACTCCCCGCTCCGTTACCGTATAACCGCCATCATCGCAACCGTCTGCTGCATTGTCGGCGCTGTACTGTTCTTCTTCTATAACGAAAAATCGGTGATGGATATCATCGCCGCACCGGCAGCTACCCCCGCCCCCGGGCACGACGCGGAGGAGACGCCGTGAGGGACTTTTATATCGCCGCCGCCGACATACCGGAGCGGTTCCCCGCCACGGTCCTGCCCTACCTACGGGAGCGTCGGCGGGACGGATACATCCGCGGCTACGACGGTCAGCCGCTGCACTATGCCGTTTTCACACCGGAGAGGGGCGACAGGACGCTGGTCGTCTCCCACGGTTTCACCGAGGGGATCGAAAAATACCACGAGCTCGTCTACTATTTCCTGAAAAGCGGCTTCCGGGTCGTGATCCCCGAGCACAGGGGGCACGGGCACTCCCCGCGCGCCGTCAGCGACCCGTCGCTCACGCACATCGACCGCTTCGAGGAGTATGTCGACGACTTTTCGTGCATCATGAACGAAGTGCTGAAGGACACGGATGGTAAACCGTACCTGTTCGCTCACTCCATGGGTTGCGCCATCGGATTGCTCTACATGGAAAAACATCCCGACAACTTTGAAAAGGCGTTTCTGTCCTCTCCCATGGTCGCGCCGGAGAACGGCAGGGTCCCTGTCTTTCTCGCAAAGATGATACTGAAATGTGCCATACTGCTCGGCAAGGGCAAAAAGCGCGCTTTCATCTCTGCCCCCTACGAGGGCAAAGAGACGTTCGAGAGCTCCTGCAAGACCTGCCGCGAGCGCTTCGACGAATACGAAGCCATCAAAGAGAGTACCCCGGAATTTCAAACGACCTGCTGCACCTACGGCTGGGCGTATCAGTCCCTGCGCGTCCGGCGGCAGCTGCTGAAAAAAGGCGCGCCGGAGCGCGTCGTCACCCCGGTACGGATGGCGCTCGGCGGCTGTGACACCACCGTCTCACGCCCGCCACAACTGGCGCTCGCCGCCAGGCTCCCCCACTGCACGACACGCACCCTTGCAACCGCAAAGCATGAGATCTTCGGCTCGGACGACGAGACCGTCTTTTCCTATTACGACGATATGCTGGGCTTTTTCGGCGTCTGACCGGAGCCCACAGCGGGCGGGAGCTCTCCCGCCCGCTTTTTGCCCTTTTCTCTTGCATTGAGAAAGAGATGCTGTTATAATGACGTACAGAAGCCACCGGATGATTTCCCCGGTAAAATCGGGCGTCGTACCGTGGCGCACGGACGCGGGGCGGGACCCCCACGGCGCGCGGCTATAAGCGCACGCCCCGGTAGCTCCAGATGCCGGAAGTGGCACCCGATACATACGGAAAGTTTGCTTTCCGTTTCGATATAAGTCTTATAAGAGGCGACTGTATATGCATACGACTCTGCGCTACCGCGTCACGCGGCGGCTACTGATCTTCTGGACGCTGTTCATCGGCATCGGCGCCGTCGCCGGAGCGACGGGGATGCTCATCGACCCGACGGGGAAAGCCATGGGCATGGATGCCATGCTCCCTTACTTTGCGGTGCTCCCTTTTGCGGACGTGCTGTTCCGGGACCTCCTGTTTTCCGGCATCGCGCTCCTCATTGTCAACGGGCTCACCAACCTCACGGCAGCGGTGCTGCTCCTTATGAAAAAGCGGGTTGGCATCATCCTCGGCGGTATCTTCGGTGTGACGCTCATGCTGTGGATCTGCATCCAGTTCTATATGTTCCCCCTGAACTTCATGTCCACGATCTACTTTTTCTTCGGACTTGCGCAGGCAATCACGGGCTATATTGCCTACGTCTCCGCTCGTCAAGGAGACTTTACATTTGATCCTGTCGATTATCCGCACATCGGCACGCATCCGGAGCGGCTGGTCGTTTACTTCTCCCGCATGGGGTATGTCAGAAAGCTGGCGTACGAGGAAGCGAACCGCACTGGCGCTATGCTCTGGGAGGTGAGAGCCAGAGAACGGACGGCGGGCACCGCCGGCTTCTGGTGGTGCGGGCGGTACGGTATGCACCGCTGGGGGATGCCGATCGAGCCTGTCACCCCCGACCTCTCTGCCTTCCGTCACGTGACGATCTGCTCCCCGATCTGGGTCTTCTCCCTCTCGGCGCCGATCCGGCGCTTCTGTCAGGAGGCAGCGGGGCAAATCGGTGAAGCGGACTATCTGCTCGTCCACCACACAAACGGCATCTATGAGAACGCCGCGCGGGAGATGGACAGTCTGCTCGGGCTGACACACACCGCCCTCCGTTCTGTCCGGTGCCGCCTCGGCACCTATCGGGAGATCGCCCTCATCGGCACGCCGGAGGCGGCGCAAGAGACCCCTGTCGGCACTCCCGCCACAACAAACGAAAATGCGAGGAAGTAACCATGACTGACATGATCCGCATTGACCACCTGCAAAAGCACTTCGGCGACGTCCACGCCGTGCGCGACCTCTCCTTCCGCGTGAAAGAGGGCGAGCTCTTTGCCTTTCTCGGCGTCAACGGTGCCGGTAAGTCCACCACCATCAACATTCTCTGCGGCGAGCTCAAAAAGGACGGCGGTGACGTCGAGATCTGCGAGACGGACCTCGACCGCGACCCCGACCGCATCAAACGCACGCTCGGCGTCGTATTCCAGAACTCCGTCCTCGACAAGGACCTTTCGGTGCGGGACAACCTGGAGAGCCGCGCGGCGCTCTACGGCATCCGCGGCGAGGCATTCCGCGAGCGGCTCGCCAAGCTCGCCGCCCTGCTGGACTTCGGAGACCTCCTCCGCCGCCCGGTAGGAAAGCTCTCCGGCGGGCAGCGGCGCCGCATCGATATTGCCCGCGCCCTCCTGCACGAGCCGAAGATCCTCATTCTCGACGAGCCGACGACGGGCCTCGACCCGCAGACGCGCAACCTGCTGTGGAAGGTCATCGCCGACCTGCGGCGGGAAAAGAACCTCACCGTTTTCCTCACCACCCACTACATGGAGGAGGCAGCGGACGCCGACTATGTCATCATCCTCGATCACGGTGAGATCGTGGCAGAGGGGACGCCCCTGACGCTGAAAAACGCCTATACCGGCGACTTCATCACCCTGTACGGCGTGGAGGAGGATGCCGTGAAGCGGCTGGGCGCTCCGTACGAGCCCCTGCGCGACGCCTACCGGGTCTCCGTGCCCGACACGGCGGCGGCGACCGACCTCATCATCAAGCATCCGGAGCTGTTCCGTGACTTCGAGATCACCAAGGGCAAGATGGACGACGTCTTCCTTGCCGTGACGGGCAAAAAACTGACGGGAGGCGATGAGAAATGACCGGACTCTGGGCACTGACAAAACGCAATACCAAGCTGTATTTCAAGGATAAAGGATTGTTTTTCTCCTCCCTTATCACGCCCCTCATCCTGCTCGTCCTGTACGCGACCTTCCTGCGTAAGATCTATGCCGACTCTTTCCGCTCGGCAGTCGAGGCGGCGGGTGCCACCATTTCCGACGCCGTGCTGAACGGGTGCGTCGGCGGCCAGCTCATCTCCGCTTTGCTCGCAGTCTGCTGTGTGACCGTCGCGTTCTGCTCCAACCTCCTCATGATCCGGGATAAGACCTCGGGCGCGATCCACGACCTGACCATCACCCCTGTGCGCTTCGGCGTCCTCGGGCTCGGGTACTACCTCGCCACCCTGTTCTCCACCCTCATCATCTGCCTGACGGCGACCGCGGTCGGATTTATCTACCTCGGCATCGTCGGCTGGTGTCTCTCGGTCGGGGATATATTCCTCTTGCTCCTCGACGTACTCCTCCTGACCATGTTCGGCACCGCGCTCTCCTCCTGCATCAACTTCTTCCTCGTAACGGACGGACAGGCATCGGCGGTCGGCACCATCGTCAGCGCCGGCTACGGCTTCATCTGCGGCGCTTATATGCCGATCTCCAATTTCGGCAAAGGGTTGCAGAACGTTCTCTCCTTCCTCCCCGGCACCTACGGTACGAGCCTGCTGCGCAACCATGCCATGCGCGGTGCATTTGAAAAAATGCGTGCGGAGGGGTTTCCCGATGCGGTGGTGGAGGGCATCCGTGAAAGCGTGGACTGCACCCCTGCTTTCTTCGGCAAGGTCGTCCCGATCGGCGCCATGTATGCCATCCTCGTGTGCAGTATTCTCCTGCTCATCGGCATCTACGTCGCGTTCAACATCGTCGCGAGCCGCCGGAGAAAATAAGCGCCCTGCGGTCTGCCGTCCGTGAATACCGCTTCACAGCGGGAGAGCCGACCTGGCGCGACAATCTTGTCGAGCAGTATCGCATCCTCCATATCTTCTATGTGGAGAGTGAGGGCAAATATCTCGTGCTCGGCGACAGACGCATCCCTTATACGAAAATTCCGTAAAAGCAGCGAGGAGTTGCCCGGTTCTCCGGGCAACTCCTCGTTTTTATCCTTTGTGGTCGTAGTGGCAATCGCCATATTTGCTGCCCCCGACGGCGTATGGACTCACGCATAGGCGGTGTCGTTTTGAGGGAACCGGTCGTTTTGCCGGCTGCCGTGCCGTCGGAGAAAATCTCCCGGGCCCTTATGTGTGCCGCCTTTGCCACCGTTTCCGGGTCATCCTCCCGGAGCATTCATATCAGGCACCCCCGAAGGAGGTGCCGCGGAGCCGCCCCGCGGCATTTCAGGTACGGGCCTGTATTTCATGCGTTTTTCCACGTCTCTATGGTACTGACGATGTGACGGTCGATATCGATCCGCGTCGCCTTGCACTCTTTCGGATACTCTTTTGCCGCCCGGAACATCCACTTCAGCAGCAGCCCCGCACCGACGGGAAAGATCGTTTTGAGCAGGCTCTTGGGGAATACGAAATGCGTCCCGTGCTGATACGTCAGTGCCTCCACGTCACAATCGTGGGGCTTCTCGCGAAGGCGGCTCTCGGCGCGTCTGACATACTTTGCCGCGTCCCACAGGCAATCATCCTCCGCCCCGATCATCAGGAGCTTCCCGTGGATGTTCTCGACCTTGATAAACTCGTCCTCGGTGATCGGATGCGCCGCCTCGGAATCGTCGAACACCTTGCGTGATGCGGTCATGTTTACGGTGCGCTTTGCTTCCTCCCGCATGACCCGCCAGTAGTCGGGGTGCTTATAGCAGAACGGCATATACGGCAGCGGCACGCCGCGGTAGGTGAACAGCGATTCCCCCTCGATCGGCCATTCGCCGCAGCCATCCTTTTTCCCCTGTGCGAACCCCTGCCATATAAAATCGCTGGGGGTCATGGCGATCGTGAGCGTGATCTCCGGGAAATACGATGCGGCAGTGAGGGCGAGCGCCCCCGTGGTGGATGCACCGGCGATACCGATCTTCTCATTCCCTGCGTTTTTCAGCCACGCGATGGCAGCCTCCACCCGCTCGAGCGGGTAGTTGTGGTGGCTGTAGTCCTTTTTCCCGGGGGACATGGTAAGCACATTGACGTCCCGTTTGAACAGCCATTTGACACAGCTCCTCGTTTTGCGTCTGTTGTGAAACTCTTGTCTTATGATAAGCTGTTTCGGACGGGGATGCGCCCGGTTCTTCGGGCGGCGCGCCGTTTTATTTGCGGTATGAGTTTGCGTTTCATTTGGGGTACGGATTTGTGGTTTTCTTCGGCAAAGGTTCGGCTTCTTTACTCCGCCGCGATGGCAAGACCGGCGGCGCCGAGGAGCCCGGCGTCGTTTTTGAGGGCGGCGGCGCGGATCGGCGTCGGGGTGAGGCGCTCATGTCCGAACACCTCCGCATTCGCGAGGGCGGCAATGCGCTCAAAGTATTTCGGTTCCTCATTCGAGAGCCCACCGCCGATGAGGACACATTCCGGATGAAACACGTTCACAAGGTCGGCGATCCCCTCCGCCACATAGCCGAGGTACCGTTCCACCACGGCGGCGGCGATCTCGTCCCCCGCACGGGCGCAGTCAAAGGCGGTCCGCCCGGTGATGTCTTTACGGCTGACGGCGGCAGTTACTGCGCTCTGCCGACGGATAAAGGCGGCGTGGGTCTGACGTTTCAGTGCCGTGACGGAAGCATAGGCTTCCCAACAGCCGTGTCTGCCGCAGGTACACTGTACCCCGCCGGTACGGATGCAGAGGTGTCCCCCCTCGCTCCCGGCAAGCAGCTTGCCGTTCTGGATGATGCCCGTACCGACCCCGGTACCGAGCGTAACAAATACGACGTTCTGCGTCCCCCGGGCGGAGCCGAAATACAACTCCCCGAGTGCCGCCGCGTCTGCGTCGTTCCCGATCTCGATCGGGCAGTCGAAGATGGCGCGGAACTGTGCCGCAATGGGCAGGTCGCTGATGGCGATATTATTCGAGTACCGTACAATCCCGTTTTTCGCGTCAACTGTCCCGGGGATGCCCATACCGACCCCGGTAATATTCTCTTTTTTGAGCCCCGCCTGTAGGAGAAGCTGTTCTGCGAGGGCGGCGGCATCGGGGGCAAGGCGTTCCTGTCTTGCGTCGGTCTTTACGGCACCCTTGACGAGGATATTCCCATTCTCATCGACGATACCTGCCTTGATAGAGGTACCGCCGATGTCGATTCCGATATAGTATTTCATAGTTCAGACAACCGTCGTGACAAGTGTCAGACCTTTTCCTTCTATTCTTGCAGAGCAGCCGTTCGGGATGAGCCATGTCTGCCCTTTTCGGATTTCTCTCCCGTCGTCCGTGAAGATCCCCTCACCGTCCGCGACCGTAAAGGTCACAAAGGTATCTTTCGGGGCTATCTCATAGGTTCCGTCATGGATATTAATTTCCGACGTGCGGAAGTAATGACAGCAGGCGAGCTTGCGTTCCGTGACACCGGTAGAAACTGTAGTGGCTGTTTTGGCTTGCGGTACTTCCCTTGCCCGGAGGTTCATCACCTCCAAGGCTTTCTCAATATGTAACGGTCTCGGGTTGCCGTCCTTATCCCGGCGGTCATAGTCATACACCCGGTAGGTCACGTTGGAGCTCTCCTGAATTTCAATGACCGTCACCCCGGCAAGGAGAGCGTGTACCGTCCCTGCTGGGACAAGAAACGCATCTCCCCTTGTAACGGGGACCTTCTGTAACAGGGTGGTGACGGTATTCTCCCGGATACTCTTTTCCACTTCCTCACGGCTGACGTCCCGTGCAAAGCCGTAATAGATGGCGGCACCCGGTACGGCGTCCGCAATATACCACATCTCGGTCTTGCCCCGATCTCCCTCATGCACGCGGGCATACAGATCGTCCGGGTGTACCTGCACGGACAGGTCTTTCGCCGCGTCGATGAGCTTGACGAGGATCGGGAACCCGTCCCGAACGGCGGCGCCGAACCAATCCGGGTGAGTTTCCACAATCTCCCCGAGGGGCATTCCGTCGCAGTCTCCGCCCCGAGCGATGCTCTCACACCCCGCATACGCGGAAAGTTCCCAGCACTCGGCGACCGTCGCTTCGGGCGAAGTCTTGCCCCACTTCTCCATCAGTGCCGTCCCGCCCCACAGATACGACTTCGTCGCCGGGGTGAATAAAATCGGTTTCGTCTCCATACTGTCTCCTTTATTCCAACATTGCAGGCGGGATGCGCCGTCGGCGCACCCGACAAAACGGGTCACACCGCGCGATGGCACGGGCAACCCGTTCGACAAGGCTTGGTGCTCTTACCGGGAGACGTCGGTCTGAGGGACGTTCTCGGCAATCAATCGGATGAAATCGTCCGCCGTGACCACGACGACATCGTCATCCAGCAGCTCCACCAGTTTTACGACATCCTGATAACTCATCGACCACGGGTGCAGATTGATGGCGGTATAGCCCTCGATCGTCGTCGGATCCTTTGCATAGCCATTGATACGCTCCGCCATTGCCTCGACATTGGCACTCCACAGCGTCTCGCGGATGGCTACAAAGGGCTTGCCGTTCGACCAGTAGACCGAACCGTTACCCGCGGCATATTTGTCACCGTAGCAGTAGATCGCGCCTTTCAGCTCGGGAATCTGCGCGTACGCCTCCACGACCTTGGCGCTGTAGCCCGAGTCGAGGATCTGCACGACGGAGAGATCCGTCCGCCGCAGGTAGGCACTGAGCCCCTGCGTGAAGCCCTTGAGATCGGGATAGATCTGCGGATACATATATCCCTGCCCGGAGACCGAGCAGACAAAATAGTCTTTGGCGTTCGCGTTCCGTTTCAGGTAGCCGAGAACATTCGGTCCGAGGTCGGAAAGGGAGGGCTGTACGCTCCACCCCATGGGGAAATCCGCGCGCTCCGCCCCGAAGTATTTGCTGTTGAACGGGAAGGTGTTATACCACGTCTGCACATTGTCGCCGTCGCTCATCATAATGCAGACGTAGTGCTTGCCCGCTTCAGCGCGGACCCCGGTGGTCTTGGCACTCTGCGTAAAGTCCACCTCGCCGAACGCCGCACGGCAGGCGAACACGGACATATTGAAGCAGTGGTCGCTCGGGATGGTGAACTGCCCGTACTGCGAAGAAACCGTCACGTGCTCCGCCTCCTCATTCGGGCCCCAGCCGAACACGGGCGCATTCTCCTCGACCCAGCCCTGCACCTGACCGCGGAACATCATGTCCTCCGTCTCCTGCCCGGCACGGTAGAAGAAGAAATAGCGGCAGGCAATGCCGTAGTCGCGCAGGCGGATATTCCCCGCCGACTGCTGCACGAGACCCGTATTGCTCAACTTGTCCTTGTAAGCCGTAAAGCAGGCTTTTTCCGTCATTTGGGAAGCGTCTACGCCGAGCGTCAGCCCCCACGCCTCCGCCTTTTCGCGCAGGGTCACATCGACCGGCAGGTAATCCAGCGCGCCGGCGATCGTGCAGGCGCTGTTGATGCTCTCCGCGAGGGTCTGCCAATCGTACAGGACGTACTTGTTGCCGTAGTCGCGGATAAAGCCCTCGACCATCTCGCGCAGGGTGATGTCCTCGGCGGTGAAGCCGTAGTGCTCGATCATGTCGTCAAGCCATGTGGCATAGGCATCGTTCGAGTAGCGGTAATACTTCGCACCCGTGCGGGCGTAGATGCCCTGGATCGCCTCCGCCAGCACCGTTTCCTCGTTCGTGAGCGTCTCCGTCCGGTTATAGACGTACAGGTGCTTATCGGGGTTCATAACCAGTTCCTGATAGTAGGAAAAGCCGTCGGCATAGCCGAACTTTTCCGGCTCCGCGGGAGTCGGCGTGTCGTCCGGCGGGGTCACATCGTCCCCCCCGCAGGCGGTGAGCATACCCGTGAGCGTCAGAAGCAGCATGACAAGCGCCATGCCCAATGCGATGATTCTTTTCATATACTTTTACTTTCTCCGAAATGACCCCGGAGGCGGGCGCGTCACCGCGCCCGCTGCCCCGGGGCATCAGTATTTTTTAGTCCGCTTTGGTCGTAAAGTAGTGGAGCTTGCACGCTTCGCCGACGCCGTTGTTACGGCCGCCGTCACGCGCCTCGAACACAACGGTCACTTCCTGACCGCTGAAATCGATATCGGGATAGGTCTCGCTGAGGTTGACCGTCACGGTCGTATTGCCCTTGCTGTCCCGTGCGCTCTGCCAGTCGTACAGTACGATGTACTGACCGTCGACATACAGCGATATCTTCATGTACGCGCCGGTGTCGTTATCGCTCGTCACGCGGAACGTAAGCGTGATCTTGTCGCTCTCGGGCAGGACATAGTGCTTCGCCATCCACATATTCGTGTTGCCGTTGCGCTTCTCGTCACCGCCGCCGTCGGAGCAGTCGATCTGCAGCGAGTTCGTGGGAGCGAGGTTCTCACGGTCGATGACATCCCACCAGTAGTACTGGCTGGTCTTGTACTGCTCGCCGAGCATCCAGTCCTCGGTCGAGGAGCCGAACCGGTTGTCGAAAGGATTGACCGTCGTCTGGTCGACCGCCGGATCGACGGTTCTGTCCTTGAACGTGACCTGGTCGAGGCGGATCCCCGCACCGCCGTCATGCACGTCGATCTCCAGCGTGCAGGTCTTGCCGCGGTAACCGGCGAAATACTGCGCAATCGGGAACGCGAAGCACTGCCAGCCGTCACCGTTCACGGTCTGCGTCTCCGTCCCGGAAACGCCGCGGAGCGTCACGTTCTTCATCACGGTCTTGCGGACGCCGTCCACCGTCATAATGACGTCGAAGGTAGCTGTCGTCGCGGGATTTTCCGCGTCACAGCGGGCATTGAAGCTCAACCAGTAGTCGGCGATATCCGGCAGGGTGAACTGCGTCTTGGTGCCGGTCGAGCCCGCCGCAATGGAAATATTGCCCTTATACATGGCGCCGACGTTGGAGCAGGCGCGGTCGCTGCTGTTATAGGTCACGCCGCTGCCGGTCCAGTCCTCCGCCCACAGCAGGAAGTCGTTGAAAAGCGGATCGACGGGGATCAGCGAGGGGTTCTGCCGCAGGTAGTCCTCGGAGATGCTGATACCGTTGCGCTCCGGCACCTGGAAGGAGTTCGTGCTGGATTTATCGGTGACGTTATCGGTCATCATCGTGACCAGTCTGTCCACGCTGACAACCTCCACATTGTCATTCAGCATACCGACAATGGTACGGATATCCGCGTAGGAGTGGCTCCACGGATGCACATTGACGATGGTATAGGCGTCAATGGTCGTAATGTCGGTGGAATAGGTGTTGATACGCGCCGCGATGTACGCCGGGGTCGTCTCCCACAGGCTGTCGCGGGGCTGGATAAACGGCTTGCCGTTCACCCACATGACGCCGCCCGGGTTCGTGCCGAAATACTTGTAACCGTCATAGACGATACCGCCCTTGACGCTCTCGCATCCGGCATAGCCTGCGAGGACGTTTGCGACGTCGTTCTGGCTGTTGCCGCCGATGACCGTCGCAACGGACAGTCCAGCTTTCTTCATATACACATCCAGCTTGCTGCAGAAGTCCGCGAAATACTCGCCGTTCTTCTGCGCCGCGTAATTGCCCGCATTGATATACCCCTGCCCGGAGACCGGTGCGCAGAAGTAGTCGTATGCGTTCGCCTGGTTGGCATACACGTTCGCCAGCACCAGAGGCATCAGGTCGGCGAGCGAGGGGGTGATCGACCAGGTGACCGGGAAGGTATCGTTCTCGCGCCCCGCTGCGTTCATGTAGTTGGTCGCGAAAGCGGCGGTATTCTGCCAGTAGGTCGCGTTATCGCCGTCGGAGACGACGAACGCCACATAGTGTTTACCGGATTCCGCCGGCTTTTCGTAATCCTTGTTGGGCTGGCTGAACGTCTGCCCCGCAAAGGCATCTGCCGCGAGGAAGGTCAGGTTGCAGGTATAGTCCGTCGGAATGATGAACTGCCCGTACTGGGAGAAGAACGCCACGTCTCTGTCCTCGGAATAGGTGTAGCCGAAGATCGGGCAGTTCGGCTCAAGGAAGCTGTGGAGCGTCTTCTTGAAGCTCGTACCGACGATCGACGTCTCATCGTAGTAGACGTGGAAGAACTTATTGCAGATACCGTAGTCCTTGATGAACTTGTTCGTCCCCTCGGGGGAGGTATAGTTCTGGTGTACAAGGCCGGAGGTGGAGAGCTCGCTCATGACGTTGTTGAACAGCCACTTGTAGGTCAGAGCGGCGCTGTTCACATTGAATTTCTCAACAAGACCCATTGCCTTGCAGGCATTGACGTCGTCCTCGCATACGGGCAGGAACCCGGTAATCCCGCACAGGGTCGCCGCGATATTGACCGAAACGTCGCCCGCTTTGTACACGATGTAGCCGGGGGTGCTGTACCCGGCGCCGGAGGTCTCGGTGTAGGCGGTGACGCCCACCACGTTGTTGTAGCTGTCGAGCGCGATCTGGGAGCCCCAGGTGCCGTCCGCCACATTGGCACTCCATGTGTCAATGTACATCTGTACTGCCTGCTCGAGCGAGATCGACTCATACGTCACGCCGTAGTTTTCTTTTGCCTGCTCGAGATAGAACATATCCACGTTCGTGCCGTTCGTCATATAGTGGCTGTCGACATAAAACGTGACGTTCTTTCTTGCAAAGAGCCCCTGCAACGCCTGGCAGAGGAACAGCTGGTCGCCGTCGTAGTTGTAGCCGTCGGCGGTGCTGTTCAAAAGGTACACTTTCTTGTCCTCGGTAAGCTTTGTATTCCCGAAATACGAGAACGTCTCCGAGGTGATCGGCATATCGGCGCCGCACTTATCGCACTTGCCGTCGCCGTCACTGTCCACGTGCACGGTGCAGGTCGTCGGTGTCTTCGGCACCTCGGCACCGCACTTATCACACTTGCCGTCGCCGTCCTTGTCCACATGGGTGGTACAGGTATCCACCTTATCCGGGTCCGGCGTCGGCACAGCGTCCTTGCAGGCGCTGAGCGTGCAGGCGAACATCAGGACAAAGCACACGAGCATCGTCAGGAGTCTGATTCGTGTCTGTCTTTTCATGGGGTTCTCCTTCCTTGGAGGGGCGGTTATTTGAGGCCGCCCACGTTGTTTTGTTCCAAAAAGTAGCGCTGGAAGATGATATACATAATGATGATCGGCAGCGTGATCAGGATCATGCCCGCCGAGCGGACAAACCCGTCCGCGTAGTTCCCGAGCGCGGGATAGAACTTGTACATGATGAGCTGGAGCGTCTCGACCGTACTGCCGCTCGACTGCATGACCATCGGCCAGAGGTACTCATTCCAGGTACTGACGAAGGTCAGGATCACATAGGTGATGAGGACTGGCTTGGACATCGGGACGACGATGAGGAAGATCTTGCGGAGCTCACCGCATCCGTCAAGCTCCCCGCTCTCAAGCACTGACTGCGGGATATTCGCCATGTACTGCTTGATGAGGAAGATGCCGAACACATTGACGATACCGGGCAGGATCAGCCCCCAGATGGAGTAGTTCAGCCCCATATTCATCACGAGAATATAGTTCGGGATCATCAGCACCTCGCCCGGTACCATCATGGTGCAGAGCAGCAGATTGCTCACGACCTTTTTCCCCCGGAACTCCATCTTGGCGAGTACATACCCGACGACGATGGCAATCAGGAGACTGATGGCGGTGAACATCACCGAGTGGAACAGCGTGTTGCCGAGCGCGCGCCAGAAGCCGCTGACCTTCAGGGCGGTCGCATAGTTTTTGAGCGTTCCGTTCACCGGCCAGACGTACAGCACGTCGCTGTCCGGGATGAGATCCGGGCTCTGGAGCGAGTCCACCAGCTTGAGCCAGAACGGGAACAGCTGGCAGAAGGCAATGAGCGAAAGAAGCAGGATGCAGATCACCTGGAACGTGATCTCTTTCCGCCTCGCGGACCTGACCTTCTTCTCCTTTTCCGCACTCATCGGCGCGGCGGGCGCCTCCTCTTTTTCGACGGGCGCTACGGGAGCTTCCGGCATCGCCGTCTCCCAGACCTCGGACGCGGAGACACCCCCGGCGGGCAGACAGATACATTTCTTCAAGAAGTTACTCAATGGTATCCACCTCCGACCCGGAGATTTTACGCTGTACGAGCGTAAACGCGAGGATGATCAGGAACAGAATGGTCGCATACGCGCAGGAACGCCCGAACAGCCCGTCCTCAAACGCCGTATTGTAAATATACAGCATGGACGAATTCGTACCGTAGCCGCCGTTCGTGATGAGCTGCATGGGACCGAGGATCTTGAACCCGTCGATGATCGACAGGAGCAGATTCAGGATCAATGCGTTTTTCATCAGCGGCAGCGTCACATGGAAGAAGACCTTCACATGGCTGTCGGTATCCAGCGTCGCCGCTTCCTTGTACGTATTCGGGATCGCGATAATCGAGGAATAATAGATCAGCATTTTGGTGCAGAAGCCGAAGAAGAACGGCATGATCATCAGGGAGATGAGGGCGTATTTTTCGTCCGTCAGCCATTGGATCGGTTCGTGCCCGAATGCCATAATCAGTTTGTTCGCAAGGCTGTTGCTGCCGGAGTCGAAGACCAGCTTCGTCACATCGGAGCCGACGACGCCGGAGACCAGGGACGGCCAGAACAGCAGAGCGAGGAAAAAGCGTTTCCCGCGTTTCAGCGAGTGGATGAGGAACGCACACAGGAGCCCCATCAGGTTATTCCCGAGGGTCATCACCAGCGTCCAACGGATCGTCACGCCGAGACTGCTCCAGAATTCTTTATCGAACTTTTTCCAGCCGAAGCCGAAAATGCGCTTGTAGTTGTCGAGGGTAAATTTGATCTCCGCCCCTGTTGCCAGTTTGTTGAGCGATACGTTCGTGAAACTGAAGAACAGAGCGGTAAAGAACGCGACGACGAAGAACAGCGTCCACCACGCGAGCGGGAAGCCAAGCAGTGAATAGGCCTTTAGCTCATGCTGAAACTTGTGTTTCTTCCGAGCTTTGGTGCCCGAGACTTCCGCACCCTCCATTATTCGTCCTCCAGGTCCTCAAGTTTCTCGGTCAGAGCCGCCTGCAGGGAGTAGATATAATCCACCTCTCGCGTGCCGTTGAGGAGCCCGGTCGTGTATTCCGCCACGAGCTTCTGGATCGAGGGCCATGCGGCGGAGCCGGGGCGGGCGACCGCGTGCGAGAGCTGGTTGACAAAAACCGTCCATTCGGGCGTCTTGTAGAACTCGTTTTCGATCGCGGCTTTGGTCGTCGGCATGAGGTTCTGCACCGTGTTGTGCGCGAGCTGTACCTCGGTGTCGGTCGTCACATACTTGATGAAGTCCGCCGCCAGCGCCTGTTTGTTGCTCTTTTTCGTAATAACGAGCGAGTAGAGCCCCAGGGTCGAGGAAATGTCGCCGCCGTTCTCAAAAGGCATCACCTGCGAGTAGCCGTAATCGATATCGTCGCTTGCGGCGTCGATACGGGAATAGTCGGTCAGCTTCCAGGGACCCATTTCGATGAAAGCCACCTTCCCCGTCTCGAACTTGCTCTCGCTGAAGGTCGTCGTCGTGTAGCCGTGATCCGCGAGATATTTGATCTTCGTCGCGGCGTCGATATTTGCTTTCGTCGCGAGAGTCATCTCGGTGAGATCCGCATTCATCAGCGTCCCGCCGCTGCGTGCGGAATACGCGAGGAAGAACATTGCACCCATCGACTCGTTACCCGAGCCGGCGGGAATCGTCGTCAGATAAAGTTTGTCGTTACCGGTCAGATTGTGCGCCTGGTTATAGGCTTCGATCTGCTCGCCGAGGGCGATGAACTCATTCCAGTTTTTCGGCAGATCATCGTCCGTGAAATCTTTCCCTGTCACCTTGGAAAGCAAGGCTTTGTTATAGACCCGTGCCAGGATGTTGGAGCTCATCGGCAACGCATACAGCTGGTCGCCGGAGAGGTTCGGGGTCCAGAGAGAATCAATATAGTTGTCCTTGAGGTCATTAAGACCGAGTTCCGTCAGGTTGGCAATCAGCCCGTCGAACGCAAGACGCTGGACAAATACATGATCCACATAGGCAACGTCCGGGAAGTTCTTTCCCATCAGCGCCATCGTATAGCTTGCGTAGAAATCGCTGGTGCTCTGAAATTCGATATTGATGGTAACGCCCGGATGATCCGCCTCATACTTGGCTTTTGCGTTGTTGATAGCAGCTTCCGTCGTGGAGGAACCACCCGGCCACCAGACAGTGATAGAGCCGCTCAAATCCCCCTTGCCACCCGTTCCGCCGCCGTCACCGTTTCCGCCGACGCGGCAACCCACGAGCGTGACAAGAGCCGTCATCACGATCATGACAGCCATAAGAAGTGCTGTAATTCTGTGTTTCATTTGCTGTTCCTCCAAAGGGTTGAGTCAAGAAATTCGGGAATGTAGCCGCCCCGCCGAGGGGCGGCTACATTCGCGGGTCGCGTAGTTATTCAGCGGTCTTGCCCGTCATCGCGATGTAGGTGATGACGCAGTGCGTTGCCGCATTCTCAAGGGTAATGGAAATCGTGATCTCCTGCCCTGCATAGGCAGAGAGGTCGTAGGTAAAGGACTGCTCGGCGTCGGTGTCCACATGGACGGTGTCGCCGTCGACCCCGATGGCGCGGATGACGACGGGATCGCCGTCTCCGACCTTCACGGTCACTTTGATATCCGGATACGTTTCACCGTCACGGTGAAATACGCGTGCCTTGAAGGTGAACTGGCTGTTGTAGCCTGCGCCGATGACAAAGGTGTTGGAGATGGCGGAACCGGTGTCCTTGATATCGTAGCCTTCACCGACGCCTGCGTCCCAGTTACCCGTCAGCGTCCACGGATCGTTCTGTTCGTCGAGCATATCCGCCTTGTTCTCCCAGAGCGTCGCAGACGTTCCGGTAAACGCAATCTTCTGCACAACAGCGTGCGTGCCCTGCGTGATACCGATCTCGATCGTGACGGTCTGCCCGACGTAAGCCGAGAGGTCATAGCTGCAGTACTGGGTCGCGTCGGTATCGACATAGAACCAGTCCTCGGTCTGCCCGATGCCGCGGATGACGGTACCGTTGACCTTCACCACGAACTTCGGATAGGTCTCTCCGTCGCGGTGGAACACACGCGCGCCGAAGGTCAGGATGTAAGCGTTGTTCTTGATCTTGCGATCAGCCAGTTTCAGAGCAGACCAGTCGCCGCCGCCCATACGGAGGTCAGCACCTTCGCCGACGCCCGCGTCATAGTCACCGACGATCGTCCAGAGGATGCCCTGCACGCCGTCCAGGATCTCCGACTTGCCCTCCCACTGGTTGACCTCGATCTCATCGGCGGTCACAGTGAGTGTGTAAGTCGCGGTAATGTTGGCGTTCTCTGCAGATCTCGCCATAATGTAGTAGGTGCCTGCCGCGGTCCCCTCTGCAATCGTCACGACGCCCGTGTTCGGATCGACCGTCACGCCGAGGTTCGCGCTCTCGTCCTTGATGTAGAACAGGATCTTATCATTGGTGGCGTTGCTCGGGGAAACAGAGGCAACGAGCGTGAAGCTCTGACCCGGCTTGTAGGTGCCGGAGGACTTAACGAGGTTGACGCCGGTGACACCGACCTGTCCCTCGAACTTCATCACTTTGATCTGCAACTCGGCGTTGTTATCGAACTCGGTCACGCGGTGTTCGATGACCATCGCACCGGTCTGCCCCTTGATGGATTCCGGCAGAACGAGTTTCTGGGTCGTTTCGTTGATCGGACCGGAGAAGCCCTGCCAACCGTTCGTGAGAACGGTCACAGTGCCGTCTTCGGAGACAAAGAGGACGCGGTACTGACCGTGCACCTTATCGTTGTTGCTCAACTTGATGTTGAAGGTCACGGCGCCGGAGGGGATCGTCAGCTTCGCCCACATGAGCGATGCTGCCTCCAAGAGAGACCCACCGGAGTTCGCGCCGATATTGTTCTCGAGGCAGATGCCGTACGGACGATCGGCGGTACCCATGTAGAAGATCTTCTGGTTGTTGTCGGCACCGGTCTGACCGCGCTCCTGGTTGGTCTGGAGCATCACCAGGTGCCAGTCGTCATAGCGCGCGTCCTGTGCCGGGCTCGCATGGTCAGTATCGAGATCCCAGGAATCCAGGGTGGATGTCGTGGTATTCAGATAGTCCTCCATGAGGATACCGGGATACAGGGTCTCTTTGACGACGACCTTGATCTTGATGGCGACGCTCGGCTCGGTGTAGGAAGACACCGTCACGACGGTCACGCCTGCCTTCAGGGCGGTCCAGGTGCCGTTCACGTCTACACGGATGACGGTATCATCGGTGTAGCTGATGACAATCGCGGGATTGGTCGCATCGTCGGGCGAGACCGCAATTGCAAAGTTGTGCAGGTTCGGCCAATAGGTCAGGTTGCGCGGCGCCTGTTTGCCGCCGAAGATCTGACCGTTCAGGAGCTCGTCTCTGCGGCCGAGCTGCGCACCGCTCATATCCCACTTGGTGCCGAGAGCGGTCACGAAAATGTAGTTGTAGGTTTCGTCATCGGACGTCGGCAGCTTGCCGGAGGTGATCCCGGTCACGGGATTGTACGTCTCGACGACGACGGAGAGATACACGCTGACGCCGCTGCCGTCGTTCGCGAGACCGCGGACGACCGCCGAGGTGGCGGTGGCAGAGGCCTCGATCGTCAGGCGCGTACCGTTATCGGTAAAGGAAAGACCGGTATTGTCCGCCGCAGTGAACACGCCGTTCGCAACCGTCCCCGCCGCCCAGGCGAAGGTCTTGTCGGTCGCGCCGCTCGGTCTGACAGCGTAAGAGAGCTGCAACTGATTGCCCTGCGCCACACGGACGGTGAAGGGGTTCTCCATGGAACCGTCGCCTTCGTCATCATCGGTGGAGACCGTGATGCCCGTCACGGGTGTCTTGGCAGGCGGATCCGGATTGTCCGGCTGGTCGGGCGGATTCGGATTGTCCGGTTGATCCGGTTTGCTGGGCTTTTCAATCTTTGCGCCGCAACGATCGCAGATACCGTCGTTGTTCGTGTCCGTGTGTTCGGTGCAGGGCGTCGTGTCCTCCTCGTCGCCGCAAGCAACGAAGAAGCACAGCGTCAGGCACAGACACAGACAGAGGAGAATGACCAGTGCTCTTTTTTTCATGGGGTCCATCCTTTCTTTTTTTGCGTATGCGTACGCGGTGGTTTATTTTTTGGGCGTATGCCCGGATTCACTTGTTTTTGCCCCCTGCGAGAAACCGTCCCGGAGCCGGGGGTCTTATCGAAGCGGACGGCTACGTCACGCCGTGCCGCTTTTCTGCCCTCTGTGGCAGCGACCATGGCATCCATGGCGGGAGACCGCGGTACCGGCACGGCATTTGCCGCGTGATTTTGCCGCCGGATTTGGAAAACCGTTTTTCTGAACGGTCTAAAAATGACCCCGTCTACCGCGGAGGCGGTCAGCCTTTTACATGAGCCAACAGTGGAGACGGAGTGGTTCTTTCCCTACCGGCTACATGACGCCGACCGGCGATGTATGCGCAAGTAGAAAAACGGTTTTTTGTTGTTCAATTTATTATAACGCACGAAAACGTCAGTTGTCAATACCTTTATTTTGACATTTTCGACAAAAAAGTTTTGGGATTTTTGGTTGCCTTTCCTTTTGGAACGTGCAGACTCTCCTATTTCCCTGCTGTTTTTTCTGTGTCCCACGGCAAGATGCGCGCGTGAATTACTTATAAGGTAGGCAATTGCCCCGGCGCCCGGGTCTTATAGCCGGCGCCCGGGAGCCCCGTCGGTGCCGCACCGAAAAAATACCGCTCCGGAGATCTCCACCGGGGCGGTATGTCGAAGCGCCGAATGGCGCATGGGGGTGCGGGTCAACCCCGGTTCACAGAGGAGTCGAAGTGAATCTTACTGGCGATCAGCGCAGTCTCCACTGCGGGGGCTTCATCCTCGATTGCCCCCTCCAGCTGCTTGATGAGGCATTTTGCCGCCATTTTGGCAAGGCGCGCATAGTCCTGGCTCGCATAGGCGAGGTTCGGCGTCACCTTCTCGTTCTTTTCTCCGCCGAGTGCGAACACCCCGACCTCGCGCCCGATTTCCAGTCCCGCCGCCTCCGCCGCGGCATACACACCCTCGGCAAGACGGGTATTCGCCGTGAGGAAAGCGACATTTTTCCGAAGCAATCCGTCAGCAAAATGTTTACCTTCGTCCGCGCTGCTCCCGCGCGCATACACGACGTCTCCTTCATGGACCGGCAGCGAGCGCTCCTCCTTCGCCGCGTGGAATGCGGCGGTACGCTCCTGCGAGATCGACAGGTGCTCATCACTGTTGAGCAGATAAATACGCTCGTAACCGTTGACGGCAAGTATGTTCACGGCATCATGTATGAGCTTCACGTTGTCGATGTCGACATAACTCAAATGTGTGTTGTCCCCCGGTTTACCGATGCTCACGCACGGGGTGGAGTTGTTCTCGATCTGCAAGATACGGTGATCTTCGATCAGCGGCGCGCTGACAATGGCGCCGTCGATCGGAGACCTCCCCTTTGTGAGCGCATTTTTGCGTCTGCCCGATTCCAGATTATAATAGATGAGAAGATTGTAGCCGTGCTTGGATACATACTTCAGGCAGGATTCGATGAGCTCCGTATAGTAGGCATGGTAGGTGCCGCCCTTGCTCTCCTCGAGGAACAACCCGATGATATTGGTACGATGCCCGTACAGCCCCGATGCGTAAAAGTTCGGGCTGAAATTCATTTCCTCACAGATCTGCAGGATCCGTTGTTTCAGCGGCTCGCTGACGAATTTCTTCCCGGTGAGCGCATTGGATACGGTGGATTTGGCGACACCCGCCTTCTCCGCAATATCACTGATCGTTACCATGTTGTTTTCTCCTTTTCACACAGCGCGGTGCGTTCAGATTACGGCTCCTCCCCGTCAGATACGGGAAACGGAGGGAGGATTTCCCAAAGGGTTTCTTCCTGTATTATATACAAATTGAAAAGTCTTGTAAAGTATTATTTTCATAACGCTTCGGGGCAGGCGTTTTTGTGCGGGATATTCTGCCGCACGCCTTCGAGGAAGTCCCGGACGGAGACGATCTCCACATGGTCGGCGAGGTGCGCCACCAGGTCATCGAGCTCCGCGATGTTCGTCGTCCACGGGTGGACGTTCAGGACGGTATAACCGTCGATGGAGTCAGGTTTTATCGGCAACGCGTTGATACGTTCGGCATAGCTCTCCACCCATTCGGCGGTCACATTCTCCGGTCGGTTGGAGGGGTGCCAGAGCGACAGGCGGACGGAGACGAACGGCTTTCCGTTCGAGGAGAAAAAGACGCGCCCCCGCCCCGACTCGTACCGATCGGGGTCAAGCTCCCAGATGCCGCCGCCGATGCCGTCATACTTCGCAAATTCGTCGAGCCGTGCCGTCACCTCTGCCGTATCCCGGGTAGTGGCGAGGTTATCGAGCATACACATATAGGTAAGGTCTGCCGATGCCATGGCTTCCGCCGTCAGCTCCGCATACCGCGACAGATGCTCGCGCGGGTAGGTCATGATGTTGTTGTACCCCACGCCGGAAACGCCTGTGATAAAGTAATCGTGCTCTGCCTGCCCGTAAATATAGCGCAACACCTCGGGGCAAAGATGCGCCATGGCAGGGGCGATCGTCCAGTTCATCGGATAGCCATGTGCCGAGCGTATGCGCTGGCCGTAGTGGCTCGTCGTCGAGAAATCGCGCTCCAGCCACTGCACGTTATCCCCGTCCGATACGACGATGGTCAGATAATGCTTCCCCGGTGTGAGGGGCTTCGGCGGGTCCGCCTGCTGCTTCACGCACACCGCCCGGTCAGTACCGAAATAACTGTGGTTACACGACCAGTCCATGGGGATGACATAGTTCCCGTACTCGGAAATGCTGCGGACGAAGCCGATCTCGTCCGTCGTCCAGCCGTACACTGGGATGTTGCGCTCTGCCCATGTCAGCACCTCCCGCCGGAGTGCCAGATCTTCTTCCGTCTCGTCGGTGAAGAAGGTCAGATACCCCCGCGCGATGGCAAAGTCGCGTAGCTGCAGGTGGTAATCGTCGCCGACGACCACCTGATGCACGAGCCCGCGGCGATCGAGTTTATCACGATAGCGGTAGAATATTTCCCGTTGCCGCTCGGCGTTCGTCCCGTGGATATCCGCCGCATCAAACACTACCCGACCGGCAGGCAGGAGCCCAAGGAGTCCGCGCGGCACGCCGAGCAGGTTCTCCGCCGCGCAGACCGTGGCGGCGAGGTTGACGGACACATCCCCCGTCCCGAGGTCAAAGACCGCGAGCCCGTCGAACTCGCCGGCAAAACGCGCGATCGCCTCCCCGAGCGTCAGGTATTCGATCTCATCCTTTATATAAGAAAGATAGTTGTCAATGTCCAGCACCAGCCGGCGGCTGCGCCGATTGACACCGCCCTGCAAAAAGATCGCGAGCGCGAACGCCTCCCGGCTCATTTCCCCTGCCCTGATTGCGTACACCATGGTTATATCCCCCAATTAGAAAACCGATTTTTTATCTATTATAGCATATTCCGACGTACTTTGCACTATTAATCTAAAATTTTTTGAGATTTTTTCATTTTTTTGTTTACAAACACGAAATGCCGTGATATGATTAAGAAAAACGGTTTTTTCATGATACCGAAAATGAAATCCAAAAAAGGAGATTGCCTCATGAAACGTCGTATTGTACACTTGATCAGCGGCACACACTGGGATCGGGAGTGGCGACACACCGCCGAGCAGAGCAAACTGCGGCTCGCCGATCTGATGGACAATATTATTCATCTTCTCGAAACGAAGCCCCAGTATTCCTACTTCTGCGTAGACGGCGGTACCATTGTCCTCGAGGACTACTTCACCATCCGCCCGGAGAACCGCGACCGCGTCAAAAAACTGATTGCGGACAAGCGCCTGTTCGTCGTCAACTGGTACACCCTGCCCGAGACGAACACCGTCGCCCCCGAGGCACTCATCCGGAACCTCCTGCTCGGGCACCAGATGGCGGACGCCCTCGGTGGCGGCATGAAATCGGGTTACACGGCGACCTCCTACGGTCAGCCCTCCCAGCTCCCGCAGCTGTACCGCGGGTTCGGTATCGAGAACGCGATCTTCTACCGCGGCACGAACAAGCACGTCCTGACGCCCCTTTTCGACTGGTCGGCGCCGGACGGCAGCACCATCACCACCCTGCGCACCTTTGACGAGGTGACGCGGACAAACTGGTTCTTCTATGTCCACGGTCCCGCCGTCCTCGGCAAGGGACTGAAGGACCTGACCTATACCTATGATGCCTCGCAGCTCCCCGCACACATGGCGGATATGCAGTCCTATGAGAAGGCGTTCACGCTCCTGCATGAGGACTTCGACTATATCCACGACCCCAAGGTGCAGAAGGAGGCGCTCGACCACCTGCTCGCGCAGGCGGAGCCGTACAAGATCGGCGACCATATCCTCGCGCTCAACATGGAGGACAACGACGAGCCGTACCGGTACCTCCCCGAGCTCATCGCCGACATGAACAAGCTGTACCCGGACGTGGAGATCATACAGGACAGCATGGACGATTATATGGCTGCCATCTCGTCCGTCCCCGGCTACGAGCGCGCGCATCACACGGGCGAGCTCCGCTACACAACGATGGAGTATAACAACTTCAACGCCCTGCTCGGTGCGACGCACTCCTCGCGTATCAGGATCAAGCTCTATAACGACGATGTGGAGAACAACCTCATCAACCTCTGCGAACCGCTCTCCACGTACGCCGCCCTCTACGGCAAGGAATATCCGCGCACGAACATCAAGCGCGCGTGGAAGTACCTGCTCAAGAACCATGCGCACGACAGCATCTGCGGCGCCGCCGTCGACCGCGCGCATGAAGATATGATGTACAACTTCTCCCTCGCCAAGACGGTGGCGGAGGAGTGCACCAACCGCAGCGTCATCAGCCTCACCGGCAGTATCGGCTCTCTCGGTGTCTATCGTCAGAGCGACTATACGCTCACGCTGTTCAACACCCTCCCCTACGAGCGGGAAGAAGTGGTGGAGCTCGTCGTCGATACGCCCAAGGAAGTCAAGGGCGCCGGTGGTGACATCGGTGTCGGCGGTGCCGCCGTCCTCGGCGACTTCTTCGACATCATCGACCAGAACGGCAACAAAATTGAATATGTGGAGCTCAGCCGCGACGACATCGCGATCGGTGTCGAGCGCGAGCTGGATACCAAGGCGATCAAGTTCAACGCGAACCGCAAGCGCCTGCTCGTCAAAGCCCGGGTACCGCAGAACGGTTATGTTACTTACGCCGTGCGCATGAGAGAGCCCGAGTTTGCCTACCACCCGGAAATCATGCCCGACCGGGCGCTCATCGCCCGCGACGGCGGCACGCTCGAGAACCGCTATCTCAAGGTCACTCTGCACCCGAACGGCACCTTCGATATGCTCGATAAGGAGACCGGGCGGACGATGAAGAACCTGCACTTCTTCACCGACAGCGGCGAGGTCGGCTCCGCGCACATCTCGAATGTGCCGAAGCGCAACGCGATCTATACCTCTCTCGGCGCGAATGCCCGCATTACGATGCTGGAGAGCAACACGCTGCGCGGCAAATTCCGCATTGAGCTCTCGATGCTCCTGCCCGCGGCGGCGACCGTGGAGGGCGACGACCGCACCCGTGAGATGCGCGAGCTCCCGATCACGACCACGCTGACGCTCGAAAAGGACGCGCGGTATCTGAAGATTCACACCAAACTGACAAACGAGATCCGCGACCACAAGCTCACGGTCAACTTCCCGACCGGCGTTGCGGGGGCGAACTTCGCGGACGTCGAGAGCGCATGGGACGTCGCCTCGCGCACCATCCGCTGGCGCGACCATAAGGACAACGCCGAGGGCTTCTTCCCGTTCCAGCCCATGCAGAACTTCGTGGACATCTCGGACGGCAAGATCGGCACCGCCATCATGACCCGCGGTCTGCGCGAGTACGAGGTCGAGGACGACAGCGAGCGGACGGTCAAGATTACGCTCATCCGCACCCAGCGCGCCTACATGACGGCAAACTCCAAGATGAACGTCGAAGAACTTGACAAATATACCGGTCAGCACAGCTTCGGCACGCTCGAATACGACTACGCGATCTATCCGCACACCGGCAACTGGCAGAGCGCAGAGGTGCTGAACACCGCCTACGCCTTCAAGGTACCGGTCAAGGCGGCGCAGGGCGTCCCGCACGAGGGGTCGCTGCCCGTCGAGGCAAGCTTCATCACCGTCTCGCCCGAAAAACAGGTGCTGACCTCTGCCCTGAAGCTCGCGGAGAACGGTCAGGACTTCGTCCTGCGTGTCTGGAACACCACCGGCGAGGCTCTGCCGCTCGAGATCAAGACGATCCTCCCGATCGCGGGTGTCGAGCGCGTGCGCCTCGACGAGACCCAGCCGGAGCCCGTCGCCTTTGAGAACGGCGCTTTCGGTCTGACACTCGCTCCGCATAAGATCGAGACCTTCCTGCTGAAGAAAAGCAACTGATTGACAAAAGGACACAGAACGATGGCAACCTATCACATCCCCGACCTCGGGGACTTTGACGAAACGAGCGGACTTGTCCCGCGAGCAGAGTGCAGCGACGGACATTTCCGCGTCGGTGAGGACGGCGTCACGGGCATTTATGCCACGGGCGACGGCAAGGTGCAGTTCATCGCGTTCCGCGACCACACCCTTGCCTACGTCCTCTCCGCGATGAATTACCCCGCCTACTATCCGGTTAAGCCAGTGACCCCGAAGGGCCCCATCCGCGCGGTCCTTATGGACCTCGACGGCACCAGTGTCAAGAGTGAATCCTTCTGGATCTGGATCATCGAACAGACGACGGCGTCCCTGCTCGACGATATGAGTTTCCGTCTCTCCGAGGTGGATCTGCCGTTTGTCTCGGGGCATTCGGTCTCCGAGCATCTGCAATACTGTATCGACAAATATTGCCCCGGTGCCTCGCTCGAGAGAGCGCGTGAATTCTACTTCGAGCACACCCACCGCGAGATGCACGAGATCATGGAGGGGCGCGGCAAAGCCGGCGCCTTCACGCCGAGCGAACACCTGAAAGAGTTCCTGCTCGCGCTCAAAGCCATGGGTGTCAAGATCGGGCTCGTCACGAGCGGCCTTTACGAAAAGGCGTGGCCGGAGATCAAATCCGCCTTTGATACCCTCGGTATGGGCGACCCCAAGGACTTCTATGACTGCTCTATCTCCGCGGGCTTCCCGCTCCGCCGCGGCGAGGTCGGCACCCTCGGCGAGCTGTCGCCGAAGCCGCACCCCTGGTTGTACGCCGAGGCGGCGACCGTCGGGCTCGGCGTGCCGGAATCCGACCGCTGCCATGTCGTCGGCATTGAGGACAGCGGCGCCGGCGTCTGCTCCATCCGCCTTGCGGGCTTCCCCGTCATCGGCTTCGCCGGCGGCAATATTGAGAAGTCCGGTACCAAAGCGCTCTGCGACCGCTACTGTGACGGCTTCGACGAGGTTCTCGCCGTCATCCGCGAGTGGAACGCGAGTGAGCCGTCATAACCGCTACATACCCCGTTTATCCCCTGCCTTCCGACTTGACGGCAGACGACCAACCAAACCGACAAACGGAGAGCCGTATTCGTTCCGAATGCGGCTCTCCGTTACTGTATTTCTCTGCCTCGGCGATCTCATTCTCGTCGCATGACACACTGGAAAAACGAGGCACACCGATCAGACGCCCCAAGGCGAGCTGCTCTTACATTTTGCGGTGGCATAAATGCTCCGGTCTCTGCAGCTGCCCCGTATCCTGCTCTTCATCGGCGTCTATATCGCCATGAACATCGTCAAAAGCCGCCGCGGATAACGGTACGCAAAGCGAAAATACAGCAAAACGGAGAGCCGCTTCCGGTTGGGAGGCGCTCTCCGTTCTCTGTTTATGTTACCGTTACAGTTTCATACCCGTCGTGGCGATGCCCTCGACAAAGTACTTCTGGAACACCGTGTAGAGAATCAGGATCGGCAGTATCGTCACGATACAGCACGCCATGACGGCGGGGTGGTTGAACTTCGCGGCATCCTTGAAGTTCGCGACCACAAGTTGCAGGGTGGCGAGATCGCGACTCTTGAGATAGAGACGCGGGCCGAGGTAGGCGTTGTAGTGCGCGATGAAGCTGAGGAGCCCCTGCGCGAGGAGCGCCGGCACCGTCAGCGGCAGAACCACGCGGATAAAGATACCGAACCACGAGAGCCCGTCCACCTTTCCTGCCTCGATCAGCGAGTCGGGGATCCCGAACATAAACTGGCGGAGGAAGAAGATCATGCTCGCACCGCCGAACAGCCCGGGAATGATGAGCGGCAGGTAGGTGTCAATCCACCCGAAGGATTCATACATCAGGTAGTGCGGCACCATGAGGATTGTGCCGGGGATCATCATCGTGAACAGGATGATGTTGAAGAACACCTTGCTCATGCGGAAGCGGATCTTCGCGAAAGCGAACGCCGCGAGCGCCGCACAGAAAAGCGAGGCGAGGGTCGGGACGAGCGACGTCACCATGGTACTCGCAAGACCGGTGAGGAAACGCGGCACGCCGGTATAGTAGTCCTTATAATTGAAGAACTCCTTATACCCCTGGAACGTCATGCCGCTCTGACCGATGAGCGAGAAGCCGCCGGCCGTCGCGTCCTCCGCCGTCATAAACGAGGTCATGAATACGATGGCAAAAGGCAGGACGACGAGGAGCGACGCGACGATGAGCCCCGCGTAGACAAGCGCGTTATCCAGATGCTTATGGTTCTTTTTCAGTTTTTTCGTTTTGTTAGCTTGCATCGTAGCTCACCCACTTCTTCGAGATCGTGAAATGCAGTTTGGTCAGGAGCGCGACCAGAAGCGCGAGAATGATACTCGCGGCACAGCCGACGCCCGCGTCCGGGGTACCGACCAGCATCTTCTTATACACATAGAACACGACGGTCGTACACTTCGCGCCCGTGGAATCCAACACCTGAATACGGGTAAATTCCTGCAGAACGCCGATGGTACCCATGACGAGGATGTAGAAGATCGTCGGCGTGATAGACGGAAGCGTGACGTGACCAAAGATCTGGAACTTGTTCGCGCCGTCGACCGCCGCCGCTTCCTTCAGCGAGCTGTTGACGTTCGTCATCGCCGCCGTAAAGAGCAGGATGCGGTAACCGCAGGATGCCCAGATGGTCATAATCATGACCGACCAGATAAAGAGGTCAGGACCAAACCAGTTGATATTCTTGCCGAGGATGCTGTTGATGACGCCGTGGTCATAGTTGAGCAACCAGTTCCACATGAACGTCGTTGCTGTGACGGAGCAGACATACGGGACGAAAAGCAACACCTTGAAGAAACGGGTGCCGCGGAGCCCCTTGGTCAGCAGTTCCGCAATCGCAATCGACAGGATGATGGAAATCGGCAGACCGATCATCAACACAATATTATTGAGTATGGACTTCCAGAAATACTGATCCTTGATGACCGTGACGTAGTTTGTGAAGATCTGCTTCAGCGGGAAAAACTTCGCCCCCTGCAGCGTGAGCCCCGGCACCTCCATGAAGGACATGATGACCGCCATGAGGAGCGGTATATAGGTAAAGATGATGAGCCCCAGCACCGGGATCCCCGCGAAGAGCGTGCCCCAGAGTTCGTCTGATCTCGCTTTTTTACTCTTTGTGATCGTCATGGACTCAGTCCTCTTTTGCCGTGTATTTTTTCAGCGTATCAAAAGTCTTGAGATAGTCGTTCACGGTATAGAAGGTCGTCATGGTCGCCTTGAAGTTACGCACGGTCTGGTTGAGGTAGTTTGCCCAGCAGCCGTCGCCGTCGATCCAGTCGCCGTCCTTGAGGAACCACCAGTCACCGGGGGTCTGGTACTCTGCCCCGCGCTCGAACACCTCGATGTTACGGGGAGAAAGCCCCTTCGCAAGATCCTGCTGAATCATCTCTTTCGCGATGCTCTTCTGGTTCGGGATAATGGTGCCCGCCTCGGCGAGGATCTTCTGCCCCTCCTCACCTGCCGCGAACTTGAGGAACAGATAAGCCGCATTTTTGATCGTGGATTTGCTCCACACCGCCCACGCGTTCGAGCCGGAGTGTGCGCCCTCGACGCCGGAAGCGATCGTGTTGCCCTCGTCGTCAAAATCCTTCCACACGAGCATGGGGGCGACATCCCACTCGAAGTCGCGGATCAGGCGCGCCTGCGCCACGCTGACGCGGACGTCAACGACCATGGCGGTATAACCCTGCGTGAACTGGGTGAAACGACCGTCCGTGTTCAGAGTCGCCGGGTTGACCGAGATGCCCTTGTTCTGCACGATCACATATTCGTGCGAAGCCGCAGCGAGTGCGCCGGCACTGCCGGGATCTCCGAGATTGTTCGGGCTGCGGAGCAGCTCTTCGTTCTTGGCGATCGCCTCTTTGGGCGTCGCACCGAGTTGATACGGGATTACCGACCAGAAAGCGTCCGTCACGCCGGTGTAGGTTTTACCGCCGTAGGTGACGTCGGCATGGTAGTGGCTGTTGCCCACCTTGCCGGCGAGGCTCATGTATTCCGCGAATGCCTCGCGCTGGGAGGGGAGCACCTCGCACTTTTCGGCAAGGGTGTCGCTCATGTAGAACTTATCCTCGTAGGAGACGATCTCGCCCGCCTTGTAGGTATGACCGTTGACGGCAATATCTTCTTTGGCTTTGTAGTTGACCGTCGAGTCCGCGAGGGTGAAGGTGTAGTAACCGCCGGTCAGCCCCGTATCGTCGGACGTCAGATACTGCATACAGCTGCCGCCCACCGAGAAGCCGTAATTGAACCACCAGCTGGTGATGAAGCCATACTTACAGCCTGCCGCCGCATTGACCGCCTGCAGAATGGCGGCGAGTTCCGAACACTCCTGCCAGCTCATCGGGATCTTGTTGTTGAACACGCGCTGACCGCCGACGGTGAAGAATGCCTTCTTCGGTACGGTGCCGTCGATACCGAGCGACGCCTTGGTATTGCCGTAGGCATCTGCCGCGCCGCCGTTGAACGCGTCGATATCTTCCTCGTAGACCGAGATCTCCTTGATGTTCGCGTTCTTCATGTAGGTCTTGTTGTAGTAGATGGCGGTCGCGCCGGTGCCCTTCGGGAGCCCGTAGTAATGCGCGTTCGGACCGTCCGAGGTGGTCGTCACGACGTCGTAGAGGTATCTGCCGACGCCGCCCTCGTACATATCCGCGACTTCCTTTTCGAAGTTGAGCGCGGCGTACTGGCTCTTGATGTATGCGTCGAGCGGCTCGAGGTAGCCGAGCGTCGCCCACTGCTTATAGTAACTGTCGGAGACGAGCAGGACGTCCTGACAGGTGGAGGAGGAGAGCGACGTCTTCATCGTCTGCTCGTACCCGCTGGAGTCACTCGGCTCATAGACCGCCCGGATGTTGTACTCTTTGTACTTTTCGTTGAAAGCATCGCACAACTGGTAGAAACGCTTTTCTTCGTCCCCCTCGGAGTACGAGGTGACATGGATCGTGGTGCCGGAGGACGGCAGCAGATTACCGTTCTCATCGAACGAGATATCCACGCCGCTCCCGCGCTTTTTGCACCCGCTGAGCAGGGGCACGAGGAGCGCCGTCATCATCACGAGCATGAGAGCGATGGCAACAAATCTTTTCATGTGTTTGTCTCCTTTAGTTACATTCAATCAATCGCCTTGTGAGGTGCGGTAGGACGCCACACGCGCCGAGGCATCGTCGCCTTTGACGAACGTGTAGTCCGAAACAGTGGCGTTCGCGCCGAACGAGAACACGCCAACGATACTGTCGTCCACGATTTTCGTGCCGAAGATCTCACGGCTCGCAGTGTCGTGAAGGTTCAGAGGCTGCTTACACAGCGGGGTGAAGCCGGCGTCAATCGCCGCCTGGTTCGCGAAATACAACTCGTCGTTGACGAAGAAGCACAGAATGTCGTCCTCGCGGTAGATCGCGAGTTTGACACCTTCGGTGATGAAGTGATTGTCCGGATCCCGGAACGCACTGTTGGTATAGTAGCCCCAGTTCATTGTGTCGTCGTTGGGGTCTGCCGCCTCCGACCAGTTGTAGCCGCCGTTGGTGATTGTCCGCTGTACCACACCGCATATCCCGTCGGCAATATTAGCGCCGTCGTACATTTTGATGTAGAGCGTAATCCGGTTGGCGGGGAACAGCACCGTAATACCGATTTTCGGCGTGTTGCTCTGCTCACCCGAGATGCCGCTGAGATACGCTTCATAGTAGAAGTGCGAGGAGGTGCTGTTCTTCACGACCGCATAAGCAGTGGGAGAATCCGAGCGAATGAACATCCTGTTCCCGCCCTCGTCGTTATCCTGCGAGAGATCAACAAGGTACGTCGGCTCGTACACCCCGGCGAGCAGACCGCCCTCGACGATGAGCGTGCCGAAGAAGTTGCCGTCCGGCGAGGTCAGGTTCCGCGCCGTGCCGTCCGCGTTCTTCGCAAGAGGCACCCATGTATAGGGGGTCGCCTGATAACTGAAGGTCTTCATGGAACGGGCGCGGGAGGTGTTGTCCTCTGCCCCATACGGATCGTCCTTGTGGTTGTACGCCACGTTGAACATGAGTTCCGTGACCCCGTAGTCCCCGTTTTCGTCCGGGGTGAAGCCGAGTTCGTACCACGGAATGAACGTCTCAACGTCGAAGCCCGTCGCGTCCTGCGAATTGAGTTCACCGTTCAGATTGACGGCGAACTGACCGTCAAAGTAGGAGCCGGTGTAGGCGTTTCTGCCGCCGATGCCGCAGAGCTTCGCGGACTTCCCGCCGCAGTCGATACGCCACTGACAGGTGGCGTTATTGATCGAGGTCTTCTGCTTGCCGCTTTTCGTTTGCGCTGCGTTGAAGAAAAGCTCCACGGAAGAATTGAGGTAGACCGAGCGGTTGGCGTTGAACGAGAGGATATTGTCCTTGACGGACACGAAGCAGTGAATCCCCTCATCACCGAAGTACAGGTACGCGTCGACGTAAATGTCGCTGTTGACATTGTTCTTGTAATAGAGCCGGTGCTGTGCGGCGTCGCCGTACTGCGCGTCGCGCACGCCGTCTACCGTCATGCCGTCCACCGACGTAAAGTCGTGGATATCGGTGGGGATCGGCGCCTTGTTCGTGTAGGCATACGGCGCGAACGTATAACCGCCGCCGCAGGCGGTGAGGCTCGCCGCCAGGAGCAGAAGGCAGGCGATAAGAGGGAGCATAAGCCGTTTCTTCATCATCTTCCCTCCTTTTTACCGAGCACCGTGATCTCCGAGATGGCGAAGACCTCGCCGCCGCTGGATTCCGATACGGTAATTTCGATTTGTCTGATATCCATGTCCGCGAACTGGATCGTGCAGGACGCGCCGGCGAAGATACAGTTATAGTGTTTCGGCACCAGCGAATACTGGTCGTAGCTGAAAGCGATCTCGCCCGTCTCGCACACGCCCTCGGTGTCACCGACGCGGTACCAGATGCGGATGTTGTCGATCTTGGTGAACGAGGTGGCATACAGATTACTGTTGTACACCATGATGGCTTTTGCCGAAATGTAGTCCTCCCATGACAGCGTCACGGTACTTGCTTTCTTCCCTACGTTAAAGTAGGTCTCGTCGACAATGTCCGGCGTCTCGTGAATCTTGAGCGTACCGTCGTTCAGCCAGTAGGTGCTGCTGCCCTCGCGGAGCCCTGTCGCCGTAACCTGCGCCGAGGTCGCCTTGTTCTCGTACCCGCTGATGGCGGTCGGGAGCGGCTGGAGTGTCACGGTGGGGCCGTTCGCGTAGATGACGGGGATCCCGTCGTCATTGGTGACGAAGGACACCTTGTCGAAGCGGATCTTCCGCGCCTGCGAAATGGACTTGTCATTCTTGAACGTGTGGTAACTGATGTAGAGTTCATCGCCCACGGTGATGAACGAATGGTGCCCGGCAGAGTTGGTATAAGCGTTCAGCCCGTCGGTCGTGATGACCGTACCGCCCTTCTCGGTCGCGATCTTGTGGAAGGGACCCATCGGCGAGGTGCCGACCGCCTGCCGCACCTGATAAGACGATTCATCGTAGGTGTGGACGGAGAACGTCAGGTAGTAAAGCCCTTCGTGATAGAGCATGAACGGCCCCTCGTTGACGGTGCCCTCGTCCATGACCTCCGTCCCGCCGACCTCACAGGAGCCTGTGAGGGAGATGCAGGTAATGCTCTCGTAGTCCGGCTCCCACCATTCTTTCATCTTCATGATATAGGTGGAGCTGGAGGAGTACCCCGCGCCCTTATCGTGCGTAAAGAGCAGGTAGATGTCCCCGTTCACGTCCACGAAAGGCTCGGCGTCGATGGCGGCAAAATAGCCGTCCGCCCAGGTGGTGCCTTCCCCGTGCGCTTCATAGAGCGGATGATCTTTCGGCATCTTCGAGAAGTCGATGAGCGGCTCCGAAATACTGCCCCATTCGGTGAAGGGCCCCATCGGAGAAGTTGAGGTGGCGAGTGAGATGTAATGCGTCTTGTATTCCGAGACGCTCTTCGACGTCGCGCTGTAATACATATAGTACACGCCGTCCTCGGCATCATAGTGAACGGCGGGCGCCCAGAAATTCATGTACGCCCAGAACGTGTCGAGGTCGGGGCGGAACACGGCGCCGAGATACTGCCAGTTGGTCATATCCCGCGTGCGCCATGCGTTGATGGTGGAGGTCGCCGTGATATACGCGTAATAGTACCCGGTGTCCTCCTTCACCTGCCCGTTCTCATCGAGCGCTTCCGGCACCCAGATGAGCGACGGGTCGGCGCCCTGCATGGTCTCTACGTTGCCGTAGAAAAGAGAGGTATCGAACTCCTTGATGTCCTCGCCGTAGGCGACGTATGCGAGCTTGTCGCCGCCGGAGCACCCGGTAAGAGCGAGCGGCAGGAGCATACAGAGGAGGACGGTCAGTGCCAGCAGTTTCCGTTTCATCTTTTCCCTCCTCATGCGTTTTCGGTGATGTGCGTGATGACCGTCGGCTTCCGGTTGTTGTCCGCGCCGACGACGAGGTCTGCCCCGGCTCCGTCCTTCAGCCCCGCCTCACGGTAGGTGATCGTGATGTCGAAGCCATCGGTCGCCTGGCTCGTGATGACGGCGACGATGCCGCCGACCTGCGAGGTACCGGTGAGCGTCCCGGTGTTCGAGACGTTCGTCAGGCGGTGCACGGCACCTGCGGCACCCTTGTGGAACAGACCGACGATACCGCCGACGCCCGTGTTTGCCGTGATATTGCCCGTGTTCACCGTATCGGTGACGGTGATGGCGGGAGAACCCGCCCCGGTGGCGCTGGAGTTATGGACGTATCCGACGACCCCCGCGGCGTAGTTACCCGTGGTTGTCACGTTGCCCCTGTTCTCACAGCCCGTGACCGTGAGACTGCCGAGCGCGCGCCCGACGAACCCGCCGGCGTTGGACGAAGCCGTCACGTTGACCGTCGCTTCGTTGACGCATCTCTCGAGCGTCGTGACCCTGCCGCTCGCCCATTGGACAAGACCGACAAAGCCGCCCGCATACATATTGCCCGCGGTCAGCTCGACCTGCCCCGCGACCGTGAGATCTCTCACCGTTGCACCGTTGGAATAACCGATGAGCCCGATGCCCTTGACACCGGTCAGATTGAGATACACGGTATGACCGTTCCCTTCAATCGTACCGGCGAACGCCTTATCCGATGCGTTCCCGATAATGGCGTCGACCGGTGCATCGGGGGAGCCGATATCCGCGTCGATGATGACGCGGCGCCCGCGGAAGTCCGTGCCGCCATTGACAAGAGCGGCAAACGCGCGGTATTCGTCGATCGTGGTGATCCGCAGGGTCGTATCCCGGAAGCGGGCGGTGATGCGAACGTCATGCGGCGGCATACGGAACGTGACCCGCGTCGCCTCCGTCGCCTGTCCGCGATAGATCTCCGCCCCGTTCACGGTCAGGCTGCGCTCGATGAGCGCATACTCCGCCTCGGGCGTGACGGTCAGCGTGACGGTCTCGCCGTACATCGCCTCCGTCTTGTCCGCCGTGACGGTGCCGCCGGAGAGCGCGGTGTCCACCGTGATCCGGCTGATGATGGGGCGGACGGTCGCCGCCACGGTCACGTCGCCCGCAGGCATCGTGAATTGCGACCCCTCAATCGCCTCACCGTTGACCGTGATGCTCTCGCGCTCATAGCCCGTAGCGGGCACGAGATTGACGTAGAGGATATCGCCCTCGGCGGCGCGCTTGACCTTTTCGCCCTTGCGCGTCACATAGAGCGTCCCGTTTTCCACCGTCTCCCCGGTGATGTTGTAGTTCAGGCGTTCGTCGTCCCAGCTGTATGCGGTGCCGCACCCCGCGAGGAGCAGGACGGCACACAGGAGGAACAGTGCCCATAGCAGGTGTTTTTTCATAGTGCCTCCCTTACGGTTGTTTCACACGCAGGACGACCTTGCCGGTGTTCTCGTATCGTTCGAGGATCCCATGCGCTTCGTCCACTTCGGAAATATCCAGTACGCGATAGACGGACGGCTTCAGCGTCCCGTCCTCAAACCAGTGCCACATATTGTCGCGGAGAGCCGTCAGCAGCTCGTGCTTTTCGTCGTTCGAGCGTCGGCGGAGCATACTGCCGACGAGGTGCAGTCCCCGCGTCAGGAGCGGGCGGAGTTTGATCTCCGTCGTGATGCCCGCGAGCGTCGAGATGACGACCCAGTAGCCACCTGCCGCCATGAAAGGCATCGCGTCGCCGAGATCTTTACCGGCGAGGCAGTCCATGCAGACGTTCACCGGGTGCCCCTCGCGCTCCAGTCTCGCGAACGCGTCGGGGATGCTTTCTTCTTCCTGGATGATGATCTCATCGGCGCCGAGGTTTTTGATTTTCTCTGCCGCGGCGCGCGTCTGTACGCTCGTCACGACGTAAGCGCCGTTGAGCTTCCCCATCGGGATCGCCGCGCTGGCGAGCCCGCTCGCCCCGGCGGCAACGTACAGCACCTGACCGGCGGTGAGATGCCCCTCGACAAAGAGGTTCAGATAACTGGTCGTATAGGCTTCGGGGAGCGTAGAGGCTTCCTCCATGCTCATTCCCTGCGGCACCGGCAGGAGCAGTTGATACGGCAGGGCGATGCGCTCCGCATACGCGCCGCCGCCCACGAGGGCGCAGACGCTGTCCCCGATGTGATACCCGCTCTCGCGCTCCGCGGTCCTGCCCATCGCGATGATCTTCCCCGCGAGTTCGAGCCCCGGCCACTGCGGCCAGCCGGCGGGCGACGGATACGTCCCTTGCCGCTGTAGGAGGTCGGCGCGGTTCAGCGCGGCGGCATAGATCTCGACGATGACGCCGTCGTCCGTGAGGACGGGTTCCGCGACGTCGCTCCAGACAAACTGTTTGTCGGCATCGATCAGCATGGCTTTCATTTCGTTTCTCCTTCTTCTTCCGTGGCATTACTTGCCGCGGACACGGTTTTCTTGATTTTGCTTCGTTTCGGGAATTGTATGTTGCTCACGCACACGGCGACGGCAACGAGGGCAAAGGCAGCGGCGTGCTGCCAGGTCAGATGCGTCCCGAGCGGCAACAGCACGCTGACGAGCGCCGCGAACAGCGGCTCCGCCATCTTGATGATAAAGAGCTTCGAGAGGGCGTATTTCTGTACGACGTAGTACCACAGCCCGTAGCTGACGACCGTCGCCGCGACGATATACAGCATGACGAGCGCGGCGCGCCAGCCGAACGAGGTGATCCGCCCCCCGAGGGCAAGCCCGAGTACGGTCAGGAGCAGACCGCCCATGAGCTGCGAGTACCCCGTGACGGTCACGGCGGGAACGTCGTGAAAGCTCTTTTTGAAGACGATGTTGGAGATCACGGTGCAGAAGCTCGCCCCGATGACGAGCGCCGTCCCGAGACCGAACGTGATCTTAAAGGAATCCAGATTGATGACCAGCACCGAGGCGACGCCGCACACGGCGCCGATGATCTTCCCCGGCGTCAGTCGGTCGTCACGGAAGAACAGAAACGAGAAGCAGACGAACACGAGCACACCCGATTGTTTGAGGAGCGCCGTCTTGGAGCTGTCGATCTGCCCGAGGCTGATATAGGTGCAGGCATAGTGGAGCACCACGGCAAACAGGGCGACGAGCGCGGTCGGTAGCCACTTCTTCGGTTGCCGGAGGAGGTACGTCCGCCGCGTCGCGAGGCAGAACGCCGAGAGGAGCGCGCCGCTCACAAGGAACCGCACCCCGGCGAAAAGGACTAGGTTCGGGTAGAACGACGTGTCGATCTCGAACACCTTGTACCCGTATTTGACGAAGGGGAACAGTGACCCCCAGAGGAGCATGACGATGAGCCCGAGCCCGACTGCCGTCAGCGTGGCTCTGCGGCTCCCGCTACCGGCGGATTCTGCGCCCGTTTGGGTGGTGCCGGCGGTGCTGTCCGGCTGACCTGCCTGCGGCGTCACCGCTTGTGTCGTTTGGATGGAATGCGTCACCGTGTCAGTCCCTCGGCCCGTTACCGCGCGAGGCGGGATGTCTGCCGCCGGCACCGGTCACGATGGCAGCTTTTCCGTCAGATCTTTTCAATTGTATTATCCTCTTTTCGCGTTTCGTTTGTCAATCACCCGACGCACGGGCAGTGATGGAAGCGTTGGCATTCATTTCCTCCGCCGTGTAACCGCACGCCTCGAGCGTCAGTTTCTGGAGCAGGTATTCATGGGTGAAATCGACGTCGTAGGGGATCTTCCCCTCCACCATGTACACGAAATCGTGCATCATGACGTCGTACCGCCCGACCTCGGGGATCTCCACCGTGTGGTAGCGGTCCTTCCACGGCTCCTGCTCGGCGAGCATGGTCTCCCGGATGTGCATGGGAGATTCCAGGGGGCTGACCGAGATGGTGCCGCGCTCCCCGTAGACCGTGAACTCGCGCAGCCCCCAGCCGTTGACCTCGCAGGAGGAGACGCGCACGGTCGCGATCCCGTCGGGATAGGTCAGAACCGCGAGAGAGGTATCCTCGAAGTGGAGGTCGCCGTCGCCCGACTCGGTGTGGAAAGCGGTCAGCTCCGCGGGTACCCCCTTGACCTGCATACAGAGGTCGATGAGGTGCCCGCCGAAGATGTACATGACCGGCGCCTTGACGCCGTAGCCGATGAGCTGCCGTTCGAACCAGCCGGGGTGCTTGGTGCACATCTCCGCCGTGATGTTGTAGATCCTGCCGAGCGCCCCGGTGCGGACGCGCTCCAGAACGTAACGCACACCGGCGTTGTAGCGGTACATATACCCGGTCTGAAAGACGAGGTGTTTCTCCCGCATGACATCAAGGAACGTGCGATAGAGCGAAAGATCGATACCGGCGGGCTTATCCATGTGGATATGGAGCCCGGCTTCCGCACAGCGGAGCGCCGTCGGTACAAGATCGGGGACGGAGGCTTCGACCATCGCGGCGCGGATACCCGAAGCGAGAAGGCGCTCCTCGCTCATCACAGGGATATCACCGTAGACATTGGGATTCTCCCGCAGCCGCTTTTCCCGCACCGCGTCGTCCGGCTCACACAGTCCGACGATTTCCACGTCCTCACGCACCCTGAGCGCGCTGATGGCTGCCGCCGCATGATTGTGTCCGATGCCGAAGATACCGATGCGAAGTTTTCCGTTTTCCGCCATGATTCTGTCCTCTCGAAATGGTGCAGGCGCGCGGGCGCGCCCGTTTTACATTTTTATTATAGGGGGATGCCTGAAAATCTGTAAATGCCCATTATGATATTTTTATCCGTTATGATACTTAACCCGTGTCAAAATAGCGTTAAAAAATCAAAATAGCGGTTGAATTTTTGTATAAAATGCTTTATAATAACCTCACTATGGATGCTAAAACGATTTCAAGGCTGATCCTCCACAGGATCCTCGCCGTCAACACCATCTACCGATACGAGACGAAGCGCATCACGCGCAACGACCGCTCGACCTATGCCCTGACGCTGAAGATCGAGGGGTTGACCTACTACTACGCGGGTGGCAAGACCTACGTCACCGACCCGCATCACCTGCTCCTGATCTCGAAAGACGCCCGTTACCAGTGGCAGCTCGGTCAGCAGGGGAAATGTATCACGATCGAGTTCGAAGGAGAGCTCGAGGGAGAATCGTTCGATTTCTATGAATTTCCCCTCTCCGACGCCGTCAGCCGGGAGATTGCCACGATGCTCCTGAACGTCGCGAACCTTTGGGACCTCAAAAAAGACAATTATCTCCTCAAGTGCAAATCCATATTTTATAAAATTCTCGACAAGGCAACGGTCACAGAGCACAAGGAGACCTACCTCCCGAGCTCCTACCGGCATATGCTCGAGCCCGTGATTGACTACATCCGCACCCGCTATTTCGATAAACATATCACGAACGAAAGCCTCGCCGCCATGGCGGGCATCTCGACGGTGTATTTCCGCAAGGTATTCACCCGTGTGTACGGCGAGTCGCCTATCAAGTACCTGCGTACCGTCCGTATCAAAAAGGCGAAGGAACTGCTCATCGGTGACGATGCCTCCATCGGGAGAATTGCCGAGATGACGGGATACTCCTCGGTCTACACGTTCTCCAAAATGTTTAAACTCGAAACGGGCGTCTCCCCGACCGAGTACGCGAAAGATTATTTCCGTAACCACCGCTGACGCGCCGGGGCGTGCCCGGTAACAGCACCGCACACCCCCGGTGAAGCAGTACGACCGCGCCGCCAAACAGCGACCGCCCAAAACAGATAAGCAAGAGAGCCACCGCGACACGGTGGCTCTCTTTGTCATGCCCCGGAAAAATTCCCCCACGCGGATTCGATCCGCGTAGGGGCGTTGCTGGTTTTTTGTTTTTTATTCGGTGACGTTGGTCGCCGTGCCCGCACAGGTACCGAACGCCTCGCCGGGCGTAGTCGTTTTGGCACCGTCTGTCCGGTTGGTGGTGTCAAAGCCCGCAGTAGCAGTCATCTCCGCACCATTCAGTTTGTATGTCACACCGGTCGGAACCGTGTAGTTCTTGTAGGTCGCGGTCGATTTAGCACCGATCCTGCCGATCCAGCCGCCGACAGACTGCGTGCCGGAGATGGTGCAGTTCTCTACCGTTGCACCGTCCACGGTCGCAGACATACCATTCTGGTTCAGAAGCCCGACGATACCACCGACACAATTAACACCTGTCACATCACCGGTATTGGTACAGTTCGTCAGCACATTCCCCTTGCTGTTGATATATCCGACGATACCGCCGACATAATTGGCACTCCCCGTCACCGCACCATGGTTAGTGACATCGGTAATGGTCATCTTTGCGCCTGCAAGACCGGAACCGCCAATAATACCGCCGACGTTGCGCCCTGCGGTCACAGAGCCATAGTTAACACAATTTGCAATCGTCGCAACACCGTTTGTATGCCCGATAATACCGCCCGCATAGCAGTTAGAAGGTGCGGTTACGGTCGCACGATTCGTGCAGTTCGTCACAGTACCGCCTGCCGAAGTGATCATACCGACGATACCGCCCGCATAGGACGCTTTGGAAGCCGTCTGACGCGTGACGTTACCGCGAACTGTAACGTTTTTCACCGTGCCGCCCGCGAGGTAACTGACAAGACCGACAGCGGCATTTTCGTTCAGTTCTACGATGACGGTATGGTTGTCTCCGTCAAGCGTACCGCCGAAATATTTGTCCACCGTACCAATCGGCGCCGTAATCGGTGCTTCCGTCGTGCCGAGGTCAACGGTGATCTTGGCGAATTTACCCGCCATGGTATCGCCCGCACTGACCGCTGCCGCAAAAGCATTGTAGTCCTCTACGTTCGCGAGCAGATAAGGATTCGTTTCGCTGTTGACAAAGTCCGCATTATCCTTCTGCGCCGGTGCCATGACCGCATCTGCCTCGACCTCGGTCGTGCAAGCGGCGTCACTAAACAGTTTGGAACAGCCTTCGCAGGACCAGTATTCCGTGTTCCATGCCGTCGCGTAACTTGCCGCGGTGGCGGCAGTCGCTTCATGGTGAACCGGCGTGTGGGTGGTATGCGCTTCTCCCTCCGTAAAGCCCGCATTCTTCGCTTTCACCAGCGTCTTTTCGGCGCCGTACAGCGTGTTGCCGTTCTTATCGACGGCATACGGCTTGAAGACGAGCGTCAGCTCCCCCTCTGCCGCGACCTCCTCAATCGCGAGCGCAAAGAGGTAGCAGCCCTCCTCTGCCGTGAGGGTGACGTAGGTGTCGCCGCCCTCCGTATCGGAGGCGAGCAGCGTCTTGAACATATAGGTCGCCGCGCGCGTCGTTTCCTTTGTGCCGTCCGAGAGGACAAAGCCGACCTCGCGGTAGTTTTCCGCGTTCGCGATCTGCGCCACGATGCGCACACCGTAACCGCTGTTACGGTTCTGATACCCCTTCGGGGTGACGTCGTTTGTTGCCGCGGGCGTGTCCGTCTCCCCGGCGGATGCCGCCACGGAGAACACGGCGAGCGCCGCCACGGTCAAAACGATGCAGAGTAGGAGCGAAATGATCTTTTTCATGTTAGTTACCCTTTCGTTTCGTTCTGATGATGTCGGCGGTCAACCGTTGTCGCCGAACAGGTCGTTCCAGGTCGTTGTGTCCCCGTAGCCCTCGTTCCTGATCTCTGTGCCGGAGGTACGGATGACGTCGTCTGCCCCGAGAAAAATGATCTCCACTTCGGGCGGTGCCCAGGTCTGCTTGCGGTCGTTCATGGTATTCTCCTTTCGCTAAACCCGCCGTTCACTTGAACGGCTTGAATTCTCCGTAATTGCCCCCGTCGGGGTCGCCCGCGGCGAGCCGCTTCGTGACGGCGGTTGTCCGCTTGTTGCCGTCCGCGCCGATCACGATGTCCGCACCGCTTTCGTCTTTCAGCCCCGCCTCCAGGTAAATAACCGTGATATGAAAGCCGCTCGCCGCCTGGCTCGTCACGACGCCGATGATGCCGCCGACCTGCGTGTTACCCGTGAGGGTACCTGTATTCGAGACATCCGTCAGCACGTGCGTCCCGCCGGAAGCCCCGGTCATGAACAGACCGACGATACCGCCGACGCCCGTCTGACCCGTAATATTCCCCGAGTTCACCGTACCGATGACGGTGAGGGAGGGCGCACCGGCGCCCGCGGCGGTCGAAATATTGATGTAGCCGACGATGCCTGCGGCATAGTTACCGGCGGTTGTCACATTGCCTTTGTTCTCCGAGTTTTCCACCGTGAGGTTGCCGAGCATCCGCCCGACGAAGCCCGCGGCGTTCGACACGCCGGTCACGTTGACCGTCGCCATGTTGACGCAGTTTCTGATGGTGGTCACGGCGCCGTTCGCCCACTGCACCATCCCGATGAAACCGGCGGCGTAGAAGTTGCCGACGGTCAGGGTCACGTCGCCCGCGACCGTGAGATTCTCGAGCGTCGCGCCGTTCGCGTAGCCGATGAGCCCCATGGCGCGCCCCTCTGTCTTGAACTGCCGGTTACGGAGGTTCACGTAAATGGTGTGTCCGTCGCCGTCGATCGTGCCGGCAAAGGGTCTCACGGAGGTGACACCGAGCGATGCGCGCACCGGCACATCGGCACTCCCGATATCGGACGTCAGTCTGATGTACTTGCCCGTGAGCGCGTCTGCGTCGATGAACGCCGTATGCGCGAGCCGCAGCCATTCGGCATAAGACCCGACGAGATACGGATCGGCCGCCGTGCCCGTGCCGCGGAGCGTAACGGGTGTCACAGTCGCCGCATTCCCGAGGTCGGCGATCGCGAGCGAGAGTTTCTCTCCGAACAGCCGCCCGAGGCGGAGCATCGAGGGAGAATCCAGATGGGCGGGGTCGCTCGGCTTACGGGTCAGACCCGCGCCGAGGACGTCCACATAGTACCCTTTGGAGTGTTCTGCCGCCCAGAGTTCTTTGACGGCGTTGAGAATTTCATAGTTTGCCCAATATTCGGTGATGCCGCCGTCGATCGTGGCGAGCCCGTTCTCCGTCACATAGCCTTTGCTCTCCCAATCCGCGACGAGGTCGCCGGCGAAGTTCGCCCACAGCGTCGCGTAATCGGCGGTATACTGGCTCGCGTCGCTCTCGCCCTGCATCCAGAGGAGGGCGACGATCTCTGCATCAATGTTGCTTTCCCCGAGCAGTCCCATGCCTTCGTCCACGCGGGTGAGCAGGTGAGCATACAGGCTGTTTTCCGCGAGGGTTTCCTTCCCGAGATAGGCGAGCGAGGAGGGCGAATACCACTTGTCGTGCAGAGTCGTGCCGCCCGTCGCGTCTTTAATGATGTAGAATGTCTCGTCGGGATAGGTCTCCGAGAGATACTCGGCGAGCCCGAGCTCGGGACCGAAGCACCAGTTCGGCCAGTTGGTCGTATCGTCCGGGATCCTGCCCATACCCGTCTTGACGGGAATGAAGTTCGTCGTCAGATTCCGTTTGTCGGTTTTGGGGTTATACGGATTGCAGGAATTGAAGATCAGCACATTTTTGAAACCCGCCTGATACTTCGCCAACTGTTCCGGCGTCAGACTGTCCACCATGCTGTGCCCGACCATGTTGCTCTGCCCTGCCATGATGATGACTTTCGCTTTCTTCGGCGTCGGCGCGGGATCGGTCTTTTTCGCGACGTCCAGCGTCACTTCCCCTGTGAGCGTCTGCTTTCCCTCTCCCTGCTCGTACACGATCTTCACCGTGCAGGACGGTTCATGCACCTCGATCGGTGAGCCGGTATAGGCGGCGCCGTCCACCGTGACGGTAGCGTCCCCGAGATTGAGAACGCCGTCGGCGCCGCGGTCGGCGGTCATGGTGACACGGAGCGTTTTCGGGTCGAAGAGGTCCCCGTCCGTGAGTGCGCCGACCCCTGACGCGTCAATTTTCATCGACAAATAAGTCTTCTTGGGCGTTTTGTCCCCGCCGCAGGCGGCAAGGAGCGCAACGGACAGCAGGGTCACGAGCGCCAGAAGAAATGTCATACACCATTTTGTTTTCATAGGCTGATCTCCTTTTTCGGTTATTGCGGGGGCGACCCGCCTCGGTTAACAGCTCTTTGTTGTTGTCTTCTTGTTCCCGCCGGGCAGGTTCCCTGCCCGGCGGGAGGGGGATCCCCCTCCGGTTTTTTGTTTTTCAGCGACTGACGACTTCGAGTTTCCCGTCGCGCTCCGCGATCTCGCAGACGCGCGCCGTCCGCACGTCCGCGGCGGTGCCGCGGGTGCCGTAATCTCTGCCGTGGTAGAAAAGGTAGAGATGCCCCCCCTCGGCGAGCACGCTGTTGTGCCCCGTGCCCTCCTCGACGTCGTTCTTCGCGACGAGCGGGCAATAGGTGTTGTCGTCCGGATACTTATGGAAGTGCAGCTTCGTCAGGTCATCGGTGTGCCCGTGTGCCACCGCGTACCCGATATAATAGGTTTCGTTCTGATAGCAGTTCCCGGAATAGGTGAGGAAATGGTCGTCACCGATGCGGAAATAGAAAGCCCCCTCGAGCGTGTGCCAGTGCTGTCCTTTTCGGAAACGGTCGCGCATGAAGATCTCCTCGTCCAGCGTCGCACGCACCACCACCTGCGGATGTCCGCACATTTTGGTGGGCGAGAGCATTTTGTCGACGACGATCAGCGTCCCCGCCCGCTCCGCTTCGTAATCGTTCGTGGAGTAGTACATATAGAGATCTCCCCCCGACTCGACCACGTGCGCGTCGATGGAGAACGGCGCAATCAGTTCCCCGACGAAAGCGAACCCGCCGTCCGGGCGGTCGCTGACCGCGACGCACATACGCTGGCGGTGGGTATCCGTCTCCCATTCGCCCATGGACGAATAGTAGAGCCAGAAGCGTCCCTCATGGAAAAGCACCGCCGGCGCCCAGTATTCCTTTTCGCCGTCGAGCGAGTAGCAGATGCCGGCGTAGTGCCAGTGATATTTATCCCGGGCGGTATAGAGCTGTACCCCCCTCGCGCCCGTCGCGTACATATAATACGTATCGCCGTGCCGGATGACATACGGGTCACCCTGCGAACGGCCTCCGTCAAACGTCAGTTTCACGGCTGTCCTCCGTTTTAGGTATTCTTCACAAATTATGATATTGAACCACCTGTTTTTTGTAAATGTCGATAATGATATTTTTATCAGATTTGATACTCATTTCAAAAATTCGCCAAAAAAGCAAAGAAACCGGCAATTTTGTTGTCGGTTTCTCACAAAAACAGGTTATTTGGATTGTTCACGTCGATGAATGCCTTTGTCTACTTCTTCCGGGTGGAATTTGCGATTGATATGCTTATCAAAGACGTAGGCGCAGTATAAGAATTCCCCCATGACCGTCGAGGGCAGAAGCAGGACGGCATACGCAACCAGAAACACATATTTGACGAAGAGCATGGCGCCCGCGATGCCCAGAACGAAACAGACGAGGAGCGGGAGCAGGAGCGCCGCCGTCGCCGCGAGCGTCGTCGGCACGGTGCGGAAATACAGGATCATGGCATTCTTGAGGAGCCCTCCGACGGTCGCGCGATACACTGCCACTTCCGCAAGGAGCAGGAGCCCGATGGGCAAAAGGAGCAGAATCCCACTGATGATCGGCAGATAGGCAAGTCCCCCGGTGCTCCCCCGGAGCGTACCGGCGCATTCGGTGAGCAGGCACCAGAGGGACGCGAAAAGGGCGACCCCCGCATACGCCCCGCCGTTCTGTCGCACGCCGGTGAAGAAGTCCTCGCGGAGGAACACCCCCTCGCCAAAGACCAGCTGCCGCACGACGCGCACCGTACCGGCGAGCCCCACAGAGAAGATCAACCAACACGGAATGTCGATGAGGCGAAACCAAAAGCGCAGATTGGCGACGGCGGCGGCGCGAGCCGCCTCGTCTCCGGCGTCGGAGACGGCGACGGATGCGCACAGGGCGTCCCGCGTGAGATGCGAGACGAGGAGCGGGAGCAGAAAGAGGAGCAGGATCCCCCCGAGCGCAAAGAGCAGACGGTGCCGGACGCGCCAGCAGTCCCAAAAGACGGCGGGCCTCGTCGCAGGCAGAGCGTCGGCGGTGAAATCGGTGGCGGCGCGTTTGACTTTCATGCGGTTCCCTCCTTACTGACGGAGCAGTACGACCGTCTCGTTCTCGGACATACGGACCTCGTCCGGCGTCCCCTCAAAGACCAGTTGTCCCTCGTCCATGACGTAGATTCTGTCGGCGAGTTCGAGCGCCTCGCGGTAGTCGTGCGTGACGTAGAGGACCGTGACCCCCTCGGAGGTCTGCACCCCGCGGATATAGCGACGGAGCATTTCGCGGCTTTCGGTGTCCACGTTGGAGAGCGGCTCGTCCATGAGGATGAGGTTCGGGTGTTTGACCATGGCGCGGGCGATCGCCACGCGCTGCTGCTGCCCGCCCGACAGATGCTTCGGCAGGCGCGTGAGGCAGTCGGTGAGCCCGAAGGTCTCGGCGATCGCCCTGACCCGCTCCGTCACCTCGTCGCGCTTCAGGCGCGCGGTTTTTAAGGGAAAGGCGATGTTATCGAAAACCGTCAGCGACGGGTACAGGACATAATCCTGCGAGACGTAGGCAAGATTGCGTTTTCTCGTGGGGATTGTGTCGGCATCCCTGCCGTCAAAGTAAATATAGCCGTCAAAGACGAAGAAACCGGCAATCGCCTTGAGCAGTGTGGTCTTCCCGCACCCGGAAAAGCCCATGACGACGTTCAGCGTGCCGGCGTCAAACCGTGCCGAGAGCCCCCGGACGGCGACCGTCTCGTTCTTTTTCTTATCAATATAGGTCACTGTCAGATTCTTTACCTTAATATCCGGCATTGTGATCCTCCCTGCCCTGCATCGGGATTTGTGCGTACCCCCTCCGACGCCTTTGTCGAAAAAGCGCGCAATTTCTTTCCTTTGTATTGTAACATGCGCGCACGATTGTTGGCAAGGTGTGCGATGCTTCCTTCTTTTGGGTTTGTTATCAGAACGGATAAAAGTATCATTTTTGACAAAAGAAACAATATTTTTATTGCAAATTTTGTGCAAAACCGTTGACTTCGTGCGTTGTTTCGGATAGAATGGCGGTGAATTGAAGCCTTCGCGCCGGAGAGCGTCTTTTCTCCGGGTGGGGAGCAAAACGGAATAATAAAGGAGCATCGCCATGTTTCATACCGACAAATACGCGGCTCTCGTCGCCCGCCACAGAGAAGCGATTATCGCGGCAGAGAAATACATCTGGGAGCACCCGGAGACAGGGTTCAAGGAATGGCAGACCGGTGCCTACCTCGAGAAGATTTTCGAGGACGCAGGCTACACGCTGACGAAAGCCGGGAATATCCCCGGTTTCTATACCGACATCGATACCGGCAGACCGGGACCGCGGCTCCTCATCCTCTGTGAGCTCGACGCCCTCGCCATGCCGCACCATTTCGCGGCGGTGGACGGCTGTGCACACGCCTGCGGGCATCATGCGCAGTGCGCCGCCATGGTAGGGATCGCGCTCGCACTCCGGGAGCCGGGTGCGCTCGATGGGCTTTCGGGCTCGATCCGTCTCGCGGCGGTACCCGCCGAGGAGGAGATCCAGCTGGATTTCCGCGATGAGCTGCGCCGCGCGGGCACCATCCGCTACTGCGGCGGTAAGGACGAGTTCCTTTACCGCGGCTACTTTGACGGCGTAGACCTCGCCTATATGTTTCACACCGGCACCAATCCGCACAGCAAGCTGGATATCCACGACGGGTGCAACGGCAACATCTCCAAGGATATTGTTTTCCACGGGAAGGCGGCGCACGCCGGCAGCTTCCCGCAGGCGGGCATCAACGCACTGTATGCCGCGACCCTCACCCTGAACGCCATCAACGCCCTGCGCGAGACGTTCCCGGACAAGGAAAATGTGCGCGTCCATCCCATTATGACAAACGGCGGGGATTCGGTCAGCGTGATTCCGGCGGAGGCGGCGCTCTCCACGCTCGTGCGCGGGAACAGTCTCCCCTCCATCGCCCGCACGAACCGTAAGGTCAACCGCGCGATCGCCTCCGGTGCGCTCGCCATGGGCGCGACGGTCACGGTCACAGACCATCCGGGCGCCTGCCCTCTGCATAACGCCCCGCGCCTGAAGGAGATCGCGACCGACGTCATGGCGGAACTGGTCGGGCGGGAGAACCTGAATATCACGCACAACTTCGGCGGCGGTTCGACCGATATGGGGAACCTCTCCTGCCTGATGCCCGTCCTGCACCCCTACATCAGCGGCGCCGCGGGTGCCAGCCACGGCAACGACTTCCGCATCGCGGACGTCGAGAACGCCTGCGTCGTCTCCGCCGAGGGGCAGCTTTCCCTCGCCGCCGCGCTCCTCTCGGACGATGCCCGCCTCGCGCGCGGGGTAGTGGACACCTACGAGCCGCTCTACCCGAACAAGGAAGCTTACTTTGCCGATTGGGATAAGTACATGGCGGAGCATGACCTGCTCATCTGGGGTGAAGACGGTTCCGTCACCGTCAATCTGTAAACACTCAAAACGTGCAAAAAGCCACCGCAAGGGTGGCCTTTTGCACGTTTGGGAAAATGCGAGCGCGACTTTGAAAGGCGCTATATTTCCGGGCTCCGCGCTGATAAATTGCAGATTGTCTCCACCTGATGTACGAGTTTGATTTGGCTCCGAGTCTGGTTGAAAGACAAACGGCTGTCGGTGTGGGAAAGATACCCGCATAATCGCCGTTATTGTACGGTCGTTACGAACAGGCTCGCGAGCACGATGATCACTGTGCAATTGTCTGTCGCACGTTTTTCTCGGTCTTGCGCTCGGAAATCTTTGCCGCGCCGTCGCTCGCGACGGACTCTGGCGGAACCGGAACCACGCTGCCGTTTACGCCGTAACTCGAGGAAGCCGCAACGGTTCCGTTTGCCGATTCGTTATCAATCAGTCCTTCGGTTCCGTACCGCGGGTCGCGAGGCATCTGCCGCCGTCAACGACAAGATTGTGCCCTGTGATAAAACGCGCATCCTCCGAAGCGAGGAACATGACCGCCGCCGTGATGTCGTGCGGCGATGGCGTCATGCGCAAATAGTTCGTGTAGGAAAGATCGCCGCCGGTCGCGTTCGCTGTGGGAATCATGCCCGGGCAAACCGCATTGACGTTCACCCCGAACTTGCCGAGCTCCTTCGCCATGGACTTGGTCATACTCAACACCCCGCCCTTCGACGCGCCGTATTCGGTGTGCATGACGTGTCCGTTCAGCCCCACGACCGAAGTCGTATTGACGATCTTGCCGCCCTTGCCTTTTTCTATCATAACTCTCGCGCACTGGCGGGCAAAATAATAACTGCCGTAAAGATTGACCTTGATAATTCTGTCGAAAACCTCCGGCGACTGCTCGTACGAGAGCGCCCGGTCTTTTCTCGCGCTTCCGCCGGCAATGTTTGCCAACACGTCCACGCCGCCGAAGTCCGCAACGATATCGTTTACACACTTTTCGACCGCGTTAAAATCGGTAACGTCGCAAACGTAAGCCTTTGCTTCACCGCCGTTGTCAGTGATTTTCTTTACCGTTTCGTTCGCGGTTTCGCCGTTGAAATCGACTACAGCGACCTTTGCGCCCTCGGCTGCGAACGAAATCGCCGTGTCCGATCCGATGCCGCCGCCTGCGCCCGTTACGACAACTACCTTGCTTTCAAATCTTTTCATCGTATTCCCTTCCTCCTTGTATCATAAAATTCCAAGCAACTTAGTTGCTTTTAATGGCTTATCCCTCAGCCTAAGAATTTCACGAATCCCCGCTTTTGTCATAAACGCTCTTATCGTTCTGCCTGCCCGTCTGCGTTTGCGGATTCCTTACGTCCTAAATATAGATGAATGCTCGCCGCGTGTAAATGGTTAAGTTGATACTTTTGTTTTTTATGATACTGAATCAGTGAAGTGCGCCCCAAAAGTTGGACAGAGAATAAACTTTTGGAGGTGCATTTTTATGGCAAAGAGAGTTTGATTGTGTTTCAAACGAATCCATCACTAAGGAAGACAAAAACGGAGAGCCTTCCTCGTCGGAAGCAACTCTCCGTTTTTATTTGCTTTCTCGCGGCGCGCCGCCAAGGTCAGTGTAGGGCCTTGCGGTTGGTTCGAGAAAACTTAACTTGGTGGACCCGAGGGGAGTTGCTCTCGCCTGCGGGCTCGGTCAGGGTCGGCTCTGACATCCACCGGATGTCGTTCACTACCGACCCGTTCAACTCCCTCCTTTTGTCAGATCGTCAAAACCTGGAAAAGCCACCGCAAGGGTGGCTTTTCCAGGTTTTGGTGGACCCGAGGGGAGTTGAACCCCTGTCCGAAAATCCGTTGGGTAGGCTTTCTTCGTGGGCAGTCTGTTATGAAGTTCTCCCGGGCGGGGCGCAAACAGACACGCGACACCGCGACGGCAGCCCTTTTCTGGATGACCGGCTCAAGGACGAAACACCGATGCACCTTCCCTGCTGACTTGACGCACGCGGCGAGCCGCAGGACTCTCGCCGGGTACGGGTGGCGTTACGCCACAGCGCTGCTGTTAGGCAGCCAGAGCGACTTTTTTATCGTCTGCGTTTAATTTTAGGTTGGACAGTTTATCGGGATTATCCAGCCCGCCACGCTTACCTAGCCTCAGAACCCCCGTCGAAACCATTACGGGCCCAAAGGCAATCAATCCTCCTCGTACCGACGCGACTTCGTGGCTCTGTCGATGTCACGGGCAGCATCGCGCGCGGCGGTGGACTCCCGTTTATCATAGAGCTTTTTGCCCCGGCAAAGCCCGAGCTCCACTTTGACGCGCCCACGGGTGAAGTACAGCGAAAGCGGCACCAGTGTAAATCCGTCGCGCTGTACCGACGCCCAAAGCTTCAGGATCTCCCGCTTGTGCAGGAGCAACCGACGCTGGCGCAGAGGATCATGATTGAAAATATTCCCCTTTTCGTACGGGCTGATGTGCATCCCCTGTATGTAGATCTGCATATCCCGCGAAAAGGTCGCGTACGAATCCTTCAGGTTCACCGCACCCGCGCGCAGGCTCTTTACCTCGGTGCCCTTGAGCTCGATCCCGCACTCATAGGTCTCCGTGACAAAGTACTCGTGCCGCGCCTTACGATTCTCCGCAATACGCTTGACGCCGCTCGATGTGGGCATGGTGTCCCCTCCTTTCCGATACGGTCTTTGTATTATACGCGAAAACGCGGCAAATGTCAAGAGACGGATGTAATGTTTTCGTTACGAAAACAACATTTTCAGCCATTCCAGCAATTTGAAACGGACCTGGTAGTGCCCCCCGCCGTTTTCGGTGAGGAGCCCCCACTCGGCATCCGAGAGCTGTTCTCCCTCTGTCGCGGTATCGAGGCAAAGCGGCGGATAAAGCACACACCACCAGTTATGTCCCTCCGCCTCTCCGATCAGCACGCGGAGCGAGAGGTACCGCCCCGCGGGGAGAGAAAAGGTCTCGTAATCACGCGTCGGATACTCCTCCTCCGTCAGCGTGACAGATACCGGCTTGTCACAGCCCGCCTCGCGCAGTGTCTGCACCGCCAGACTCCGGATGCCCGGGAGCAGCTCCCGCGCCGCCTCCGCGGCGCTGTCCCGATCAGGGTACGATGTCAGGGCGGAGCCGTAAACACCAAGCACCGCGTCGCGGACTGCGAGCTTCAGCGCCTGGTCCTCCTCCGTGTTGCTCGCGGCAATGATGTGCAGGCGAATGACGTCTGAGTAAATTTCTTCCTCCCCCCGCACGGGCAGGGCGGCGAGCAGGAGCGTCGCGAGCAAAAGGCAGATGACGGCGACGGCGGTATGTTGCAGGGATCTCGTTTTCATGGTTGTTTCCTCCGTATGTTTTCCCGAGGATTTCCCGACCGGCGACGTTTTATACATTCTTTCCGAAAAACTTGCTTTTGTCCTGCGTCCGTGCTATACTTTCTGCGGTGAGTTCGAGACCTTCCTCACCTAAAACAAAACTAAAGGAGAATCATTCTGTGGAAAACTATATTGTTTTCAAGTGTAAAATGTGTGGCGGTACACTAGAGGTAACGGATGGGACGAGTATTGCCGAATGTCCCTACTGCGGTGCGAGACAAACACTACCAAAGCGTAGTGACGAAAAAACCACCGACATCTATGACCGTGCAGAGCACAACAAAAAGTCACACACAAGCGAAAGCCCCGCCCCGCCAACCTCGCCCTCCCTGGCAAACACTGCCGACACACCTCTCGCACAGAAACCCGCATCCACCCCCCCGCATCGCGCGGGGCGCCGCACCGCCCTGTACGTCACGCAGGGCGCCATCATCGCCGCCCTGTATGTCGCCCTGACCGAGCTATCCACACTCATGGGGCTATCCAGCGG
>CAKRNO010000005.1 GCA_934371135.1 uncultured Eubacteriales bacterium | reverse complement strand
AATGCGAGGGCGAACAAACGATTTCCCCGAAATAGTGAAAAGTTCGCTCCGGCCCTCTCTCTCTTGTCTCGGGTACAAAAGTCCTACAGTAGCTGGCGCACCGTTTGTCTGAACATTAGCTAGCGCAAAATACGGAAAAAGAAAGGGTATTTTCGCGCCTGCGAAAATACATCAGGCAAACCAACGGCTTCTCCGACCAATTAAGAAGTTTGCCGGAGCTGATGCAAAAGCAGTTAAAGAAAACGGATATTTTGTAGGGGCGACCATTGGTCGCCCGCGTTGTGCCACAGGAAATTTTGGTTTGCGTTTGTCGCCCTCTTGACGGAGAGAAACGGGCGACCAATGGTCGCCCCTACGGAAAACGGTCCTTGTTTTTCTTATCCGTTTTTGTTTTTCGGGGTTTTCGGTTGTGCCGAGTTCCGGAGGTTCGTGGTCCGGTGGGGCACGAATACGGTAGGGGCGACCAGTGGTCGCCCGCGTTATGCAACAGGAATTTTTGGCTTGCTTTTGTCGCCTTTTTGACGGAGAGAAACGGGCGACCAATGGTCGCCCCTACGGGAGCGGGGCGTCTGGGGAAAGCGGGCGGCACCGGAGCAACCGGGAAGGGCGACCGATGGTCGCCCCTACGACAGGGCGTTCAGGGGGAAACGGGTAAAACCGGGGGACATGGCGGCGGCTGTGATGTGGGTGTTGGTAAAAGGGCGGACGGAGGACGCGGGGTATGCGACTGTTTTCGCACTTTTTGCGAAAGCGGGTTGCTTTTTGGGGAGAAAGCGGGTACAATATAAGAGACTTGTCGCAAAAAGGGCGAGGGGGAGGTTCAGACGAATGGAAAAGAGAAGTTTGAAGCCGGGGACACTGCTGGCGCCGGTGCCGCCGGCGCTCATTACGGTGCGCGGCGCGGCGGGGGTGAACGTCATGACGGCGGCGTGGTGCGGCATCCTGTGTTCCGACCCGCCGATGACGTATGTGTCGGTGCGGCCGACGCGGTGGACGCACGCGATCCTCACCGAGACGCGGGAGTTCGTCATCAATCTGCCGCGCGCACGCGATGCCAAAAAGGTGGACTTCTGCGGGATCTACACCGGGGCAAAGATTGACAAAATGGAGAAGTGCGGCTTCCATGAGGTGCCGGGCACCGTGGTCGCGGCACCCGGGATCGCAGAGTGCCCCGTGAACCTCGAATGTCGCGTCACGGAGATACGGCAGCTCGGTACGCACGACTGCTTTGTTGCCGAGATCGTCGCGGTGAATGCCGACGAGGAGCTGTTCGACGATGGAGGCAAGCTGCACATGGAGCGCGCCGACCTGCTCGCGTACGCGCACGGCGGCTACTACGGGCTCGGGCGGCGGCTCGGGGATTTCGGTTTCTCCGCACGCAAGAAAAAGCGGGGCGGAGACGGCAAAAAAACCGGTGGCGGTCGGTACAAGCACGCCGGAAACGGTGAAAGGGCGCAGGCGACTGCCGCCGTCGGAGACACTTCCCCCGACACGCTCCGGGACACCGACCTCCGCAAGGGCGGTACCCGTGGCGGCGGGAAAAAGAAAAAAGCCGCCCCCGCGGACGCCGGGCACCCTCGCGAGAGGAGAGGTGCGGTGTCGGGCGGGGCAGACGAGGGGGACAGCCGTACATCTGCCGGAGAGGCAGGGAAAGCCGACCGTCGGCAGGGCAAAAACCGGAACCGGCGCGGTAAGGCAGGAGGCGACGGACGGTGATGGCAACTGACATTTCGGCGACAGGAGCCGTCATCCTCTCTCTCATCGGGGGCACTTACGCTTCCGACGCGGCATTTGAGCGGGCGTGCGGGCTGCCGCCCAAGACGGTGAGCAACTGGCGGCGGGGGCGGTGCGCCTCCTACATGAAGTGCCTGCCCGTCATCGCGGACAGGCTGGGCGTGGATGCGGCGGCGCTGCTCTCACCGGATGCCCCGACAGAGGGGCTCACCCCCGAGGAGCAGACGCTGCTCGACGCTTTCCGCAAGACACGGAGCCTCCCCGGAGAGGCACGGGCAGAGCTGCTGCGCACGCTCCTGACCGTTATTGATTATCGACAGGGAGGTCTCGCATGATCCGTCGCTTCGCGCACTACTACAAACCGTACATACCGGAGTTTCTGTTCGATCTCATCGCGGCGCTCGGGGTCGCGGGGTGTAACCTCGTGTTCCCGATCTTTACGCGGAAGATCCTGAACGACTTTTTACCCAACCGCAAGATGCGCTTTCTCCTCATCTTCGCCGGGGTGCTGCTGGGGCTGTATGTGCTCAAGGTGTTTCTCAATTACTACATGGCGTACCAGGGGCATATGACCGGCGCCAAGATCCAGGCAGATATGCGGCGCGACCTGTTCCGCAAGTTCGAGCGGCTGCCCTGCACTTACTTCGACGGGCACAAGACAGGGGAGCTTATGTCGCGCCTCACGGGCGACCTGTTCGACGTCTCGGAGCTCGCGCACCACGGGCCCGAGGATCTGCTCATTTCCATCGCGCAGTTCGGCGGGGCGCTCATCATCCTGTGCACGATCAGCCCGCTGCTCACGCTGGTCTGCTTCCTCATCCTGCCGCCGCTCGTGCTGCTGGTATCCAAGCTGCGGAAGCGGATGTCGCGCGCGTCGCGGCAGTCCCGCCGGGAGATCGCGACCCTGAACGCAGGGCTCGAAAACTCGCTCTCGGGTATCCGCGTGACCAAGGCGTTCGCCGCCCGTGAGGGGGAGGAGGCGCGCTTCGACAGCCGCAACGCTGCCTACGTCGCGGCGCGGCGCGACTTCTGCCGTTCGATGGGGTATTTCCACGGGGGGATGGAGTTCGGTACGGACTTTCTCTCCCTGCTTGTCCTGACCGTCGGGGCGGTGCTCATTTACAGCAACCAGACGAACGGGGTGGCGGGGCTGACCACGGTTGATCTCGTGACCTTTATGCTGTATATCTCGGTCTTTACCCAGCCGATCAAGAAAATGGCGGCTTTCATGGAGCAGTACGAAAACGGCATGAGCGGTTTCGTGCGCTTCACCGAGGTGATGGACGAGCCCGAGGAGGCGGACGCGCCCGGGGCGGTCGCCCCGGTACCCTTCCGCGGGGAGATCGGCTTCTCCCACGTCAGCTTTTCCTACGAGGGCGGCGGGGAGGTCCTGCACGACGTCTCCTTTACGGCAGAGCCGGGTAAGACACTCGCGCTGGTCGGCTCCTCCGGCGGCGGTAAGACGACCATCTGCCACCTGCTCCCGCGCTTCTACGACGTCACGGATGGGAGTATCACCATCGACGGGGCGGACATCCGCGGCATGACTCTGGACGGGCTCCGCGGGCAGATCGGGATCGTGGCGCAGGACGTCTTCCTCTTTGACGACACCATTTTCGCGAACATCGCCTACGGCAACCCGGGGGCAACGCGGGAGGCGGTCATCGAAGCCGCGCGCCGGGCACAGCTCGACGATTACGTCCGCACGCTCCCTGACGGATATGATACGCAGGTGGGCGAGCGCGGGGCGAAGCTCTCCGGCGGGCAGAAGCAACGCGTGGCGATCGCCCGCGTGTTCCTCAAGAATCCGCCCATCCTCATCCTCGACGAGGCGACGAGCGCGCTCGACAACATCACCGAATACGAGATCCAGCGCAGCCTCGCAGAGCTCTCCAACGGGCGGACGACCATCGTCGTCGCGCACCGCCTCTCCACCGTCCGCGGCGCGGACGAAATCCTCTTTATCGAAGACGGACGGATCGTGGAGCGCGGCACGCACGAGGAGCTCATGGCGCTCGGCGGGGAGTACAAAAAGCTGGTCGGTGTGAAATAAGCACAACACCTTGACAAGCGCGCCGCGTCGTGCTAAACTGGTACAGGTTTTGAAAAAAGCATCTTTTTCTGTTTCTTTATCAAACAGAGACGGGTGCTTTTTTTGCGGCAAACGGACAGAAAAACGGGGGAAATCATGAAAAAGAGACTGCGTTTTCCCGCCGAGGCGGTGTGGCTCCTCGGCGTCCTGCTCATGGCGGCGGGGGTCGCCTGCATCTCCAGGAGTAATTTCGGGTATTCCATGGTGGTCGCGCCGGCGTATCTGCTGTATGCGAAACTGTCGCCGCATCTTTCGTTCCTGACCTTCGGGATGACGGAATACCTGTTCCAGGGTCTGCTCATCCTCCTGCTCGTGCCCGTCACGCGTCGTTTCCGTCCGCAGTACCTCCTGTCGTTTGTCACAGCGGTCATTTACGGATATCTGTTCGACGCGATGCGGTATCTCGTCGGGCTCCTGCCCGTCGGGGGGCTTTTCGGTCGGTGCCTGTGGTTCGCCGTCGGGGAGGGGGTCATCGTGCTCTCAGTCGTGTGCTTTATGCACACCTACCTCGCGCCGGAGGCGTATGAGCTCGTCGTCAAGGAGATCTCGGCTGTGTACCGCAAGCCTTTTCACCGGGTGAAGCTGGCGTACGATCTCGGCAGTCTGCTCGTCGCCGTGGTGCTCTCGCTCACGCTGTTCGGCGCCGGGGCATTCCGCAATTTCACCTTTGCGGGGCTCGGGCGCGCCATCCTGGACGGCTATGTCATCGAGGGCATCGGCATCGGGACCGTGATCGCCGCCCTCGTCGGCGGTCCGCTCATCGGGCTCGCCGACCGGTGGTTCGTGCGGGTGTTTGATACGACCCCGCTGCTCGCTCGTTTCCGCCCGCGGGAGACGGCTGGGGAGAGCGGCGGCTCCGTCGGGGCGCCGGAGGCGCCCTCGACCGTCGATGCGTGCGAGGATGCCGGAGAGACAGGCACCGGGGCGCCGGAGCGACCGACAGGGGACAAAGCGCAGCCCGCAGGCAGCCGGGCAGGAAAATAAAACGCCGGGGGGCGGCACACCGTGAGCGGGTGCCGCCCCTCTTTTTTCGGGTTACGGTCCCAGACAAACGCCTGCGCCTTTTTGCGTGGGTATCGTCTTTTCCGCACTGCCGCCGCATAGGGTAGCGGTGGGGGTGATGACATTGAAGACGGTTTTGCTCGTCGGGGTACCGAACTGCGGAAAGAGCGCGCTTTTCTGCCGCCTGACGGGCGGGCACGCGCGGGTCGGGAACTTCGCCGGGGTGACGGTGGAACGCCGGGAGGGGCTCCTCCCGGGGAGCGATATCCGCATCTCGGACACGCCGGGTATCTGTTCACTCACCCCGACGCGGGCGGAGGAGACGGTCACCTGCGACGCCGTCCGTGGGCAGCCCGCGCTCGTCGTGCAGGTCATCGACGGGGCGGCACCCCTGCGCTCCTTCCGCCTCGCGCGGGAGCTCGCGGAGACGGGGCTACCGCTCCTTTTCGCTGTCTCGCGGGCGGACGTCTACCGCGCACAGGGGCGGGAGCCCGATACTGCGGCAGTGGCGTCGGCGCTCGGGGCACCGGTCATCGCCGTCTCGTCACACAGCGGTGAGGGGATCGATACCCTGCGGGAGGCGATCCGCCGGGCGGCAGGCGGGGTGGACACGGGTGCATTATCCGGGGGCACAATGAGCGGCAGCCGGTCGGCAAAAAACGGTGCGGCGCCCGGTTTTTCGGGCGGCGCGGTGATAAAAACAGAAAAACAACCGGCATTGACAGCTGTCGGCGGGGAGAGCGGTACCGCCGGACGAGGGCGGGCGTTGCCGAGCGCCGGGCACCTGACCCGTCTGCTCCTTGCCGGGGCGGCGTTCACCGCCGGGCACCGCTACGACCGCCTGCTCGCCGGGCGACGGTGGGGGTATCTCTTTGCAGGGGTGACGGTGGCGCTGCTGCTCGCCGTGACCTGCCTTGCCTTTTCGCTGTCGGGGACGTTGTTCGACACGTTCGGCGGGTGGGCGACGGCGCTCACGGCAGGGTGGCTCACGCGTGCGGGCGCGCCCGCGCTGCTCGTGGGATTCCTCTCCGAGGGGTGCCTCGGGAGCCTGCTCTCGGCGCTCTCGTTCTTTCCGCCGCTGTTCCTCTATTATGCGGCGACGGCGGCGCTGGACGACTGCGGGTATCTCTCCCGCATGACCTTTCTTTTCGACCGCGCGTGCGCCCGGGTAGGGCTCGGCGGCGGGGCAGTGATGCCCTGCCTGCTCTCGCTCGGGTGCGGGGTGACGGGGATCGGCGCCTGCCGGACACTCGCCGGTCGGGAGGCACGGGGCTGCGCAGGTTTCTGTACCTATTTCCCCTGTCACGCGAAGCTCCCGCTCATCTGCGCCGTCGTCCGTGCGGCAGGGCTCGGGGTCCCGGGGTATATCGCGCTGTTTTTGTTTCCCTGTCTGATCGGCGCCGTCGCCGTGGCGGTCGCCGGGCGGTCGGGCGGGGTGTATATCGAGGAGCTGCCGCCGCTCACGGCGCCGTCCCCCGCCGTGGTAGGGCGCACGGCAATCTGGCGGGGCGCGGCGTTCCTGCGCCGCGCCGGGGGCGTCATTGCGCTCTCGGGGGCGCTTTTCTGGCTGCTCGCGCACATCGGCACGGGGTTTCGCCCGAGCGGCGTCGGGGAGAGCCTGCTCGCGGGCATCGGGCGGGGGCTGTTACCCGTGTTCGCACCGATTGGGATCACCACTTTCGGTGCGGTGGCGGCGACGCTCGCCGGTTTCATCGCCAAGGAGAACAGCGCCGTCGTCCTCGGCATCCTCGGCGGGGCGGGATTGCTCGGCTCCCCGGTGGGCGCCGTCTCCTTTTGTCTCTTTGGGTTGCTCTCGCCGCCCTGCATCGCGGCGGCGGCAGAGATGCGGCGCGTTATCGGGCGGCGCGCGTACCTGTACCTTGCGGCACAGCTCGCCGTGGCGTTCGGTGTATGCGCCGCGTGGCACCTGCTCGCGGGGTTGTTCGCACGGCTGTGAGCAGCGGGAGGGGAAAACGACACCGGGCGCACACCAAAGCGCAAGGACACAGGGGCGCCCGCCTGCCGCTCTCCCCGGGCACACATATCATTCATTAAAAACAACCGGGAGGAGCCGTAAAATACGGCTCCTCCCGTTCAGTATGGCGTTTCGGTTGCTCCCGTTGTGTCCCCCTGCGTCAACAACGAATTCTCAAAGAGGTTTTGGGAGGGAGCGGGGACCCTTTTTCTCAAAAAGGGTCCCCCGCGGTTCCCCCCGTCCTCCTTATGCGAAGAACAGATGGAGCTTGGAGTCGGCGCCGGCGGGGAGCCAGGCGCGGGCATGGGAGAGGTGCCAGCTGGCGTCTGCGGCGAAGCTGTCAAGGTAGGAGGGGAGGTAATCGGCGACGGCGAGGTCGTTAAAGTCAGAGAACATGGTTTTTGTGTAGTTTTCATCCGAGAGGTCATCGAGCTTCGGTTTCTCCCGCAGGAGGTAGAAGGTATAGCCGCCCTCCGTGTAGGAGGTGACGTCGCCGGGGGCGTCCAGGGAACAGGCGGCTTCCAGCAGCTTGGCGCCGTCCACGCCGCTGTATTCCTGCGGGATCGCCTCGACGAAGTCCGCGTCGTACCCGCCCGCCGGGTTGAAATAATACCCGCTCGCGAAGTCTGCCGCCGCGCCGCTCGACGGATCGCGATAGGCGGCGTTGGCGTTCAGGTCGGTATCCAGGAGCGTGTCATGAAAACGCCCGATGCGATCCTCCGCCTCCGACAGTTCCAGGACACGGTCGTAACGCGTCGCGGCGTCTCTGCGCGTCGCGTCCGACGCGCCCCGGTCGATGACGACCATCTGCACGCGGCGGTAGTGCTCGCCGAAGTAGCCCGCAATCTGCTCGGAGGAGAGCGAGATGTGGGAGGGGAGCAGACCGGCTTTCAGCTCGTAGATGTAGACGTCGCGGACGTCGCGCGCGGTAAAACCGTAGGCTGCCGCCGCGCTCTTGAACGATTGCTCGTCTCCGCCGAAACGGTAGGTGACAAGATCCGCCACCTGCGTCCCGACCGTGGCGCGCTCTGCCGCCGAAAGCGTCTCTCCGCTTTCGTCAAAGAGATAGGCGGCGGTGATGACACGGAGAATGTAGGTACGCGTCTGTGCCTCGCAGTCCTCGCCGTAGGTAAGACCGGTCGCCTCGTCCTTGACGCGCGACCAGAAAGCGGCGGTGTCCGACTTCGCGGCATAGTCGCACTGTGCGAGATACCGGTAGCGGTACCCCGCCGTGAAGCAGGCGTAGAGCGAGCGGTCCACGCGGATGCCGCGGAAGGTCAGGACGCGCCGCGAGAGCGAGATGCCGACGGGGACCGATACCCCGATGGCAACGAGCAGCAGGACGGCGAGCAGGATCACGGCGAGCCGACGGGGGAAGCGGCGCTTTTCACCGGGGGAAGCGGTCTTTGACCGGGCGGAGCTTTTCGCCGGAGCAGAGGTCTCCACCGGGGCGGACGCCGTGACAGCTCCCCCGGCGGTCGCCCCTGCCGTTGCCTCGGGGACAGCGGTTTCCGGTACCGACCGGTCAGGGGTTTTCGGTCTTTTCGGTTGTTTTGGCATGGTTTTGTTCCTCCTCGGCTTGTCGGACGGCGGCGCAGGCGTCGGCATACGTCGCCATCATATCCGCCGCAGCCGCGGCGGGGTTCTTCGTGTTTTTCATGGGCAGGGTGAGGCTGGCGGTCGCGGTGCGCGGCGGGCGGAAGCCGTCAAAACGGTGGAAAAGCTCGGCGAGGAGCTCCGGAGTGACGCGCTCGGGCAGCACCAGGAGATTGCGTGCGTCCCGCGTGACGTTCGACACGCGGCACTTCACCGCGAGGGCGTGCGTCAGGGCGATATAGGTCAGATCGACCGCGGGCTTCGGCGGGTCACCGAAGCGGTCGCACAGCTCGTCGAGGACGTCCTGCCGGTCATTTTCCGTTTCAATGAGGGAGATCTTTTTATAGAACTCCATCCGGTGCCGCTCGGCGGCAATATAGCTCTCGGGGAGGTAGGCATCGACCTTCAGATCCACCTTTGCCTCGAACGGCGGTGCCTTTGTCTCGCCGCGCTCGTCAAGGATCGCCTCCTCAAGCAGGCGCACATAGAGGTCGTACCCGACCTGCTCGATGTGCCCGTGCTGGCTCGCGCCGAGCAGGTCGCCTGCGCCGCGGATCTCCATATCACGCAGGGCAATACGGAAGCCCGCGCCGAACTCGGTGTATTCACGCAGTGCCTCCAGGCGTTTCCTCGACTCCTCGGAGAGCGCCTTGCCGCGGCGATAGGTCAGGTAGGCATACGCCTGGCGCGACGACCTGCCGATGCGCCCGCGGATCTGGTGGAGCTGGGCGAGCCCGAGGCGGTCGGCATCCTCGATGATGAGGGTGTTCGCGTTCGGGAGGTCCACGCCCGTTTCAATGATGGTGGTGCAGACCAGGATGTCGATCTCCCCGCGGACGAGCATCTGCCAGATGCCCTCGATATCCTCCTTATCCATCTGCCCGTGCGCGTACGCGACGCGGGCGCCCGGGTGGGCGGCGAGGATACGCCCCGCGACGAGATCGATGTTCTCGGTGCGGTTATAGAGATAAAGCACCTGCCCGCCGCGCGCGAGCTCACGCGTGATGGCGGTGTGGATGGGCTCCTCCCGGTACTCCATGACGTAGGTCTCGACCGGGCGGCGGTCGCCCGGCGCCTCGTCCAGCACCGACAGGTCGCGGATGCCGCTGACCGCCATGCTGAGGGTGCGCGGGATGGGCGTCGCGGACAGGGTCAGGACGTCCACATCCGCGGCGAGCTTTTTGAGCTTTTCCTTCTGGGCGACGCCGAAGCGCTGTTCCTCATCGACGATGAGCAGCCCGAGCCGCCGGAAGGCGATGCCGTCGGCAAGCAGGCTGTGCGTACCGACCACGAGGTCCGTTTCGCCGCGGGCGAGACGGCGGCGGATGACCGCCTGCTGCTTCGCCGTGCGGAAGCGGGAGAGCATATCGACGCGGACGGCAAAGCCGCGGAAGCGCGAGAGCGCCGTCTCATAGTGCTGGAGCGCGAGGATGGTGGTGGGGACGAGGATCGCCACCTGGTAGCCGTCGGCAATGGCGCGGAAGGCGGCGCGGAGCGCGACCTCCGTCTTCCCGAACCCGACGTCGCCGCAGAGCAGGCGCTCCATGGGCTGGGGCTTCTCCATATCGGCGAGGATGTCCGCAACGGCGCTTGCCTGGCAGTCGGTCAGCTCGTAGGCGAAGTTCCCCGCAAACTCGGTCTCCATTTTTTCCTCGGGCGGGAAAGAGATGCCCGGGCGGCGGGCGCGCGCCGCATAGAGGGCAACGAGCTCTCTCGCCATGTCGCCCGCCGCCGCTTTCGCGCGCGATTTGGTCTTGTTCCAGGCGGTACCACCCATTTTGGAGAGCGGGACGTGCGCCCCCTCGCCGCCGCCGATATACTTGGTGACCGCTTCGATCCGGTCAGCGGGGATGAACAGCTTATCCGTCCCGGCGTACTGGATGGTGATGAAATCGCGGCGCACGCCGTCCTGCACCAGTCGCTCGATGCCGAGGAAGCGCCCGATCCCGTACTTCTCGTGCACGACGAGGTCTCCGGGCGAGAGCTCCGCGTAGGAGAGGATGGTGCGCCCCGGGGCAAAGCGCTTTTTCTTCGCGCCGATGAGGCGCCGCCCCTCGGCGGCACCGCCCGCCGCCGCCGTCGAAAGGAGCGCGACGCGGGGGGCGAGGAGCTCATACCCCGAGGAGAGGGAGCCGGTGGTGACATAGACCACGCCGGGGACGGCATTCTCAAAGGTCAGCGCGTCCGGCGCGGGCACCGCCTGAATCGAGAGGTCGGAGAGGTAGGAGACGAGAGAGGAAGCCTCTGCCGCCGTCTCCGTGACGAGGAGGAGCCTGTAATACTGCGAGATAAAGCCCTGCAGGTCCTCCGCCAGGGCGGCGGGAGCATCCGCATAGGTGGGCAGGCGGCGGCAGCGGAAGCCGAAAAGCCCGCCTTCTTTCTGGAACGTACCGCCGGTAAAGGGGTTGAGATGGAGCGGGACGGTCGCGGCAAGATACCCGCGGTATGCCCGGTCATCCGCCTCGAAGGCGGCGCCGGCGGGCAGGAGCCCCGCCGCGGTGAGGGTGGCGAGCTGTGACGCGCGCGTCTCCCTGTGCCGGGCGAGTGACTCCTCGACCTCGTTGGTACCGAGGATAAAGGTGGGGGTTTTGGGGGGCAGATAGTCAAAAAGGGTGGTCCCGTCGGGGTATATCCAGGGCAGGAAGCGGTCACGGGAGAGCAGCTCCTGCCCGTTTTCGAGGGCAGCGAGCTCGGAGCGGAGTTCTTCCTCCGCATCCGCGTTATCATCCGCTTTTGCCGCCGCAAGCAGGCGACGGAGCTCCCGCAAAACGCGCGTCTTTGCCGCCTCCGAGAGGCGCACCTCATGCGCGGGCAGGAGGGTATAGGTATCGAGGTTTTCGGTCACGCGCTGGGAGACGGGGTCGAAGGCGCAGAGGCGGTCGATCTCGTTCCCGAAGAACTCCAGGCGGAGCGGGTACTCTGCCGCGCGGGAAAAGAGGTCGAGGATGCCGCCGCGGCGCGCGAACTGCCCGGGCGCCTCCACGAGGTCGCACGCGACATAGCCGAGGTCGGTGAGCCGCCGGGCGAGGTCCCCGGGGTCCATCACGCCGCCGACAGAAAGGGTGAGGGCCGCGCGCTCCGATGCCTCCCGCGGGGGGAGAAAGCCGAGTGCCGCCGCCGGGGTCGCGATGACGGCGTCTGCCTCACCGGCAAGGCAGGCGTGCATGACGAAAAGCCGCTCACGCTCTGTGTCGTGAGAGGCAGAATAGGCATGAAAGATAAGATCGCGCTCGGGGAAATGGTAAGCGCGCAGCCCGGACGACGACAGGCAGGCGGCGAGGGACGCCGCGGTGCCTGCATCCGGCACGAGAAAGAGCGTGGGCGTACCCTCCCGCTCGCGCAGGGCGAGCGCCGCCTCGGTGAGAAACGCGTCGGACGCGCCGCCCGACAGGCCGTTCACCAGCACGGGGAGCGGCGTCGCCGCGTGTCGCTGTTCCCGCACGCAGTCGAGCACCTGGCCGACCTCGGGGTCGGCAAAGATCCATTGTGTCAGTCTCATGTTACTTGGAATACTGCGACATGGCGAGATCGGGCTTCCCCTCCAGGAGCAGGCGGACGGCGTCCGCCATGCGCGGCGCCACCGTGTCCCGGAGCTCGGCGAGCTCGCCCGCCGGGAGGTGCCCCAGCACCCAGTCCGCGAGGTCGTAGTCCGGCGAGGGCTTCTGCCCGACGCCGACACGCACACGCACGAAATTTTCGGAGCCGAGGCGGGTCGTGATGTCACGCAGTCCGTTGTGCCCGCCGTGCGAGCCCTTCAGCCGGATGCGGGCGTGCCCGACGGCAAAGTTGATGTCGTCACAGAGCACGATGACGTGCTCCGGGGGGATGTGGTAGAAGTCCGCCGCTTCGGCGACGGCGACGCCCGACAGGTTCATGAGCGTCTGCGGCTTCATGAGCAGCACCCGCCGCCCGCCGTAGGTCGTATCCGCCGTGAGAGAGTGAAAGCGCAGGGAGGTCACCCGCGCACCCGCCGCCGCGGCGACGGCATCCAGGCACATGAAGCCCGCGTTGTGGCGCGTGCCCTCATACGGTTTACCCGTATTGCCGAGCCCGACGACGAGGTGGGTGACGGCGCCGGCAGGGGCGGCGGCACCGCTCGAAATACGGTCGAAAAGAGCAAAGATATCGGTCATTCGGAAAGCTCCCGCAGCCATGCCGCCGCCTGCGCGTCACTCGGCATACGGAAGTCGCCGCGCGGGGAGAGGCAGAGGCTGCCGACCTTGGGTCCGTCCGGCAGGCAGGAGCGCTTGAACTGCTGCGCAAAGAAGCGGCGGACGAACAGGGTCAGATAGGTTTTGATCTGCGCTTCGGTATAGGCGTCCGCAAACGCAAGCGTCGCCATGCGGAGAATCTTCTTCGGGGGGAAGCCGAAACGCACGAAATAGTAGAGGAAGAAGTCGTGGAGCTCATAGGGTCCGACGATGCCCTCGGTCTTCTGCGCGATCTCGCCGTTTTCCTCGGGCGGCAGGAGCTCGGGGGAGACGGGGGTCGCGAGGATGTCGCAGAGGCACGCGGCGGTCTCCGTATCGCCCATGGCGGTGAAGCGGTCTGCCTCAAACGCGACGAGGTAACGCACCAGCGTCTTGGGGACGCCGGCGTTCACGCCGTACATGGACATATGGTCGCCGTTGTAGGTCGCCCACCCGAGCGCGAGCTCCGAGAGGTCACCCGTACCGACGACGAGCCCGCCCATGCCGTTCGCCGTATCCATCAGCACCTGCGTGCGCTCGCGCGCCTGCGCGTTTTCGTAGACGACGTTGTGGTCGGCGGGGTCGTGCCCGATGTCGCGGAAGTGCAGATCCACCGCCTCCTTGATATCGACCACGCGCAAGGTGGCGCCCAGTTTTTCAGAGAGTTTCTCGGCATTGGACTTGGTGCGGGCGGTGGTGCCGAAGCAGGGCATCGTCACGGCGACGACCGCGGTACGCGGCAGCCCGATGAGGTCCGCCGCACGGGCGGCGACCAGCAGCGCGAGGGTGGAATCCAGCCCGCCGGAGACGCCGACCACCATGGTGCGGGAGTGCGAACGCTCCACTCTGCCGGCAAGCGCGCGGGACTGGATATTGAGGATGAGCTCACTGCGGGCGTAGCGCTCGCTCTCGTCCCCGGGGACAAACGGCGTCTTCGCCTCCGCCCGGGTCAGGGGTGTCTCGGTCGTCGGCAGGGAGAAGGTGACGGTCCGATAGGTGGGGTCGGGGTGGCTGACAAAGGTGTTCGTGCGGGCGCGCATCGCCTCCGCCCGCTTGAGATCGACCTCGGTCACGGTGAGCGTCCCGTCCGAGAAAGGCTTGCTCTCGGCGAGGATCCGCCCGGCTTCCGCCACAAAGCAGTTGCCCGAAAAGACCATATCGGTGCCGCTCTCGCCGCAGCCGGCGTCGGCGTACAGGTACACGCACATGGCGCGCGCCGACTGGATGCCGATGAGCGAGCGGCGGTAATCGCATTTACCGACTGTCTCATCCGACGCCGAGAGGTTGGCAATCAGCGTGGCGCCCGCGGCGCAGTGGGCGTTCGAGGGCGGGTCTGCCACCCACAGATCCTCGCAGATCTCGGCAGCGAGCACCAGCGAGGGCATCTCGCGGCAGGCAAAGAGCTGCCTTGTAAAGAGGCAGGTCTCCTCTCCCGCAAAGGTGAGGAGGATCGGGTCGGCGGGGGCGGCGGTGAACTGCCGCCCCTCGTAAAACTCGGCGTAGGTGCAGACGTGCGTCTTGGGGACGAGCCCGAGCAGGTGCCCGTGGCAGGTGACGGCGGCGCAGTTGTACAGTCTGCCGGCGTGGCGCACGGGGACGCCGACGATGCTCACCATATCGAGCCCGGCGGTCGCCGCGATATATTCCCGCAGCGCCGCCTCGCAGGCGTCGAGCAGGACCTCCTGGTAAAAGAGGTCGGAGCAGGTGTACGCCGAGAGGGAAAGCTCGGGGAACGCGAGGACGCGCACCCCCGTCGCCGCCGCGTCACGCGCGGCGGCGATATGCGAGGCGACGTTATAGGTGGGGTCGGCGACCCGGATGGCGGGGGAGGCGGTGCCTACCCGGAGAAAACCGTCTTTCATGCGTTTTCACCTTCTTCATCGGAGAGCAGAATGAGCTCGCGCGCGTAGGGCAGCGTCCGGATGGCGTCGCAGAGGTCATGCCATTCCGCAAGCTTATGGTTCTTGCGCGCGGCGTAGATGTGGATGAGCACCTCGTAGTTCATCGTGACCGTCCGCATCTGCAGGTAGGAGGAGGGCAGGAGCTGGATCATGTTGTGCCAGTGCGGGAGCTCCTTGGTCTCCACATATTGCAGGCGCTCGGCTTCAAGGTAGGCGATGACGGCGTCGAGCACCGCGAGGGCGTCGGGCGTCATGCGGTCACAGGCAAAATCCTCCCGCGAGAACGCCTTGGCGTGGATCTTGTGCATGGTGGAGCAGGAGTTCGCGACCGTACCGACCTTGTAGGTGTCAAACTCCTTCCACCAGTAGAGCGGCGCCGTGATATCCATCGACACCATGACCTGGCGGAGGTACTTACGGTGGTCGGAGCCCGCCCGCGCAAGGCGGGTCGCGAGGGAGAGATCGTTCTCCCCGAGGTGGTAATTGCCCTCCTCGTCGTAATAGCTGTCCATGCGCGCCCAGCTGTTCATCGGGTTGCGCGCGCCGCGGATGGCGTTCTCAAAATTCATGACGGAAATGCGTTCAACGGTAAGCATGGTGGTGTCCTCCAAACGATATCGGTATGGGTGCGGACGGCGGCGTCCGGGTGTATTCTTTTATTGTCATCCGTGCGGGCGGCGAGCAGTGTCGCGGAAGGCACGGAGGCGGTGGTACGGGAGTGGTCTCTCCGGCGCCCGGTGGTGCCGGATGGAGAGGGGTGCGGGAGAGCCGGCGGCGCCGGGCGCCGCGGCGGGGGTGGGTTACTTACGGGCGATGCGGGTAAAGCCGCTGCGGAGCGGGTAGAACAGCAGGGACGCCATGACGATCTTGATGGCGTCAAAGGGCAGAAAGGGGAGCACCGCTACCTTCAGCGCGGCGCCGAAGGGGTTACCGGTGCTGATCGACAGCCAGATTGTACCGAACAGATAGCAGACGGCGAGCCCGGCGGCGGAGAGCAGCGGGAACAGACGGGGATAGCGGCGGGAGATGCCGGTGATCGCCACGCAGGGGATGTAGCCGATGAGGTACCCGCCCGTCGGTCCGATGAGGGCGGCGACGCCGCCGGAAAATTTCGAGAAGACCGGGAGCCCGGCGGCGCCGAGCGCGAGATAGACGAGCACGGCGAGGGTGCCGCAGCCGGAGCCGAGCAGTCCGCCCGCAAGGTAGATCGCGAGCAGGGAGAAGGTGATCGGCACCAGACCCGTGATCGGGATGGAGATCGGGCAGACGATGCAGAGGATCGCCGCGAACATGGCGGTGAGAGTCATGGCGCGGAGGCGGGAGGAGGACTTTTCGGCAGATGTGTTCATTTTTTGTTTCCTTTTCTATGTGAGTGGTGGGAGCGGGTTACCGTTTACGAGGGCTGACGTGGGCGATCTCGCCCGAGGGGAGCGCGAGCTCTGCGCCGTCCGGCAGCCGCAGGCGGAGGCAGCCGTCCGGGGCGATGCCGAGGACGCGGGCGTCAAAGGTCTCCGTACCGCGCGAGACGGTCACGTCCCGCCCGTCGAGCACGCTGCGCGCCCGGTAGACGTCGAGAAAGTCACCGCCCGGGAATACGGCGAGGCGGGTCAGGAGCCGGTCGATCATCGCGAGGGTGAGCCGGTCGCGGTCGGGGGCGGTGCCCGTTTCAGAGGCGATGGAGGAGGCGACGGAGGCAAGCTCCCGGGGGAAGGTCATGTGCCCAACGTTGACGCCGATACCGATGACGGCGTAGTCCGGCGTACCGTCTGCACGGAATGCACCCTCTGTCAGGATGCCGGTGATCTTCTTTTCCCCGAGCCAGAGGTCATTGACCCATTTGACGCCGACGCGCACACCGGCGACCTCCTCGATCGCCTCCGCCGTCGCCACGGCGGCGAGCGGGGTCAGGCGCGGGAGCAGGTCGGGCGCGACCCGGGGGCGGGTGAGCAGGGTCAGGTAAATGCCGGTGCCGGGCGGGGAGTAGAACGGGCGCGAGACCCTGCCGCGGCCGCCGGACTGGCTGTCCGCGAGGACGAGCGCCACGCCCGGTGTACCTGCCCTTGCCAGTTCAATGGCGCGGGTGTTGGTCGACCCGATCGTGTCATAGACCTCCACCGCGGTGAGGGCGGGAAAGCGTTTTTTTATTTCTTCGCTGGTGAGCAAGGCGTATCTCCTTTGCGCGAAAGGATGGCGGCGGTGAGCGGCGCGAACGCCGAGGGGAGCGGGTAGGCGCCCCGGATGCGCTCCGGGGTGAGGAGCAGGCAGTCGCCGCCCGGGTCGGGCGACGGCGGGGCATCCTCCGGAAAGGCAAGCGGCGTTTCCTCCGGCAGATCCCCCCGGGGGAGATCGACAAAGACGCCGTGCAGGTGCCAGACAAGGTGTGTAAAGATATGTTTATACGTCGGTGCGGGGGTGATCGCCGTCGGGGTCAGCCCCCGCGCGGCGAGGCGGGCGCGGATGGTCTCCTCGTCGGCGGCGCCGTCGAGGGATGGGAACTCAAAGAGCGAGGCGAGCAGCCCACGGTCGGGGCGGCGGCGGATCAGGTACCTGCCGTCGAAGGAGAGGAGCAGGACGGTGCGGGTCTCCTCCCGCCGCGCGGTCTTCTTCTCCCGCCGGGGGAGGGTGGTCTCGGCGCCCTCCTGCCGGGCACGGCAGAGCTCCTGCCACGGGCACTGCGTACAGGCGGGGTTCAGAGGGGTGCAGACCGTGGCGCCCAGCTCGATGAGAGCCTGTCCGATGTCTCCGGGGCGCTCCGCACCGCGGAGCGCCGCCGCGACCGTTCTTTCAAAATCGGTTTTGACGCGGGGGTCAAGCACATTGCGCCCGTCCGCAAAGAAGCGGGCGAGCACGCGCAGGACGTTCCCGTCTACGGCGGGGGCGGGCAGTCCGTAGGCAAACGCCGCGATGGCGCCCGCGGTATAGGAGCCGATGCCGGGCAGGGTCAGGAGCGCCTGCGGGTCCCGGGGGAGCTCCCCCCCGAAGTCACGGACGACGAGCTCCGCCGCGCGCTGGAGATTGCGGACGCGGGAATAGTACCCGAGCCCCTCCCAGAGCTTGCGGAGGGCGTCCGGCGGGCAGGCGGCGAGGGCATGAATATCCGGCAGGGCAGTCATGAAACGGTCGAAATAGGGCTTCACCGCCTCGACCCGCGTCTGCTGGAGCATGATCTCGGACACCCACACGCGGTAGGGGGTCGGCTCCTCCCGCCACGGCAGATGCCGCCGCTCGCGGTCGTAGAAGGCGAGCAGGGACGGGAATGCGGCGGCGAGCGCCGCGCTGTCTGCCCCGCCGACGGGGTCAGTCTGCGGTACGGGCGGCGTCTCCTGTGCAGGGGCTCTCCCGGGATGGGGCGCGGGGGCGCCCGCGGTTGCTTTCTTTTTCAAAATCAGAACTGGTTGCCGCGCCAGCCCCACTCGGGCGTGGCGTCGTATTTGACATAGATGCGTTCGGGCGGGATGAGCAGCGCCTCGGAGACGGCGTCCGTCAGGCGCGCGGTGAGCGCCGCCGCCTCCTCATGGTCGAGGGTGCCGAACACGCTGACCTCCAGCATGGCGGCGAGGCTGTCCGAGCCGCCGAGCCACAGACGGGCACGGTCGGTGAAGCGGAGCATGAGATAGTCCTCCGTTTTACCGGAAAGGCAGGTGATTGCCTCACCGTAGGCGGTTTTCAGGCGCACCTCCGCATCGCGGGTCAGGGGACAGGAAACGGATGTGTGGATATACGGCATGGGAATCTCCTTTACCAGATGAAGGTCGTGGGCGCCGCTTGCTCTCCCGCGGGGGCGAGGTAGTCGGCGAGGCGGGCGGCATCCTCCACAAAATCCTCGTCACGGCGGACCGTCAGCCGGTTGAGACAGGTCTCAAGCCGCGGGGGCGGGAGAAACGCCGTGAGATCATAGTTCTCGGCGAGGATGTCGGAATAGGAAAAGACGGTGAAGACCGCTTCGGGGAGCTCCCGCAGGGCGTCCGCAAACCGCGCCGTTTCCCCGGCGGTGAGCGTCAGATACGAGCCGATGCAGAGGCGCTCCGCACCAAAGAGGGCGAGCAGCAGCATCCGGTAGGGCAAAAAGCCGTCCTCCGAGAAATAGCAGGCGTCCTCGTGCCCGATCGTACCGTCATAGGTGCCGCGCACGATCTCGATATAGGAGCCCTCTCCGACGGCATCCCGCCCCATGAGCAGCCCGCGCTCACCGCGCGGTTCGGTCGGGGTGAGCAGGTCGGAGACAAAGGGGGAGTCACCGGCGACCCCGTCCTCCGCCGCGTCGAGACAGTCGGTGAGGATGGCGATGAGCTGGTTTTCCTCCATCATTTTTTCATAAGAAAACAGTACGACGCGGGAGGAGAACAGAAAACTCTCCTCACAGGCGGCGAGCATGGTATAACTGCACTGCACGTCGTTGCCCTCGTCGTCCGTAAACGCCATGATATGGTTGCCGCAGTTGAGGTCCACCCACAGCTCCATCGCGTATCCGGCGGGCAGCTTACCGCTCGCATCCGCATCCGGCGTGAAGCGCGGGATATACTCGGGGGGAGCAAACGTGTGTCTCACGGTGACCGACACGGTGATGCCGAGCGTGCGCGCCCGCGCGACGACCGCGCGAAAGTCCGGATCCTCCTCCAGCTGCGCTGTCAGCGCCTTGGCGTGCGCATAGATATCCTCATAGGTTTTCGCATAGGCTCGCTTTGCCATAGGTTGCTCCTTTCCGTGGGACGAAGGCGTCTTGGACGCTGTATCTTATAGCATACTCCCCGATTGTATTATTTTATCATATACGCGCGCGCAATGCAAGGGGTGGCGCCCCTTTGTTTCGGCAGAGAGAGCCCGTTCCCCGCCGCCGTGCGGGAAAAACAAAAATAATTTCATTTTGGTATTGCATTTTTGAAACGCCTATGGTAGAATATAAAACGCGACTTGGTTTTTGGATAAAAAATGATATAGAACAGCACCCCCGCGGTGTGAATGTCTCAGGAGGTATGTACGATGGCAAAGTGTGATATTTGCGGCAAAGGCGTTGTGTTCGGTCACAATGTCTCTCACTCGAACCGCAAGACCAACAGAACCTGGAAGCCCAACATCCGTCGGGTCAAAGCGGTTGTGAACGGCACGCATCAGAGCGTGTATGTCTGCTCCCGCTGCCTGCGTTCTCAGAAGATCGAGCGCGTCTGATCGCGCCGACAAAACGCGGCGGAGCCTGCACTGTGCCGGACGGCATATCGTGCGCTCCGCCGCGTTTTCTGTTTTGTCGGTGCCTCGTGGACGATGGCTCCACGTCCGCTCCGCGGGCGTTTTTTATTTTGCCTGCCCCCCGGGGCGGGCATTTTTCTGTTTGACCCAAGACCCGGCGCCGCGGGCAGGAGCCGCCGGTCCGTTCCGCCCCGGGGCGGGTGGCGTGGCGTCCGCCGTCGCAGACGTGGATGACGCGGACGGAGGGGTGGCAGGTGCGTTCGTCTCCGTTGCTGACGCGTCCGTTGCCGCGGCATCCTCTGCCGGGGCGCCCCCGTCACCGGCAGAACGCCCCGGTAGCCAGGCGAACAGAAGCGCAGCAAGGGGCGGGCACAGGAGCATCCCCGTGATGCCGAACAGGCGCAGACCCGCGTACATGGCGACGAGGGTCAGGCAGGGGTGGAGCCCGAGCCCGCGACCGATGAGGCGCGGTTCGATAAACTGCCGGACGGCGAGGGAGATGCCCCACAGCACGAGGAGACCCACGCCGCGCGCGGGGTCACCGGTAATCAGGGCGACCAGGCTCCACGGGATGAGGACGGTGCCGACCCCGAGGACGGGCAGGAAGTCCACGAGAGCGATGAGGACCGCAAGGAGCAGAGCATATCCGACGCGGAGCAGCGACAGACCGACCAGCATCTCGGCAAAGGTGATGCCCATGAGCGTGAGATACGAGCGGAGGTACATACCGCCGACGCGGGAGACCGCCCGGCGGGCGCCCGCACAGAATTTCCGCGCCGGGGCGGGGACGAGGGCGAAGCAGGCGGCGTGGATGCGCTCAAGATCCAGGCAGAAGTAGGCGCAGGCGCAGAGGGTCACCGCCAGCGCGACGAGCGTGCGGGGCAAAAGGGAGACCATGCGGGAGAGCAGGGTCGGGAGATGCGCCGTGATGCTCCCGACCGCGGAGCGGAGCGCCCCCGAGAGCCACGCGCCGAGCTCGCTCTCTGCCAGCTTCGGAAAGGCGGCAAAGATCCCCTGCAGCGGGTCGCCCGCCCCGGCGCTCGTCAGGGCGGAGAGCAGGTCCGAGAGCTCCCGCGCGAGGCGGGCACCGGTGAACCAGAGCCCGGCGGCGAGGGCGGCGATGATGAGGAGGGCGAGGACGAGCCGCATGACGCGGGGGGAGATGCGGGTGTGGCGGCAGAGGTGCTGTGCCGGGGTGCGCACGAGCAGCGCGACTCCCCACGCGATGAGGAACGGGAGCGCGATGGGGAGCAGATAGCGCAGCGCGAGCCACCCGGCGACGATCGCCGCGAGCAGGCAAAAGAGGAGGGCGGCGAGGTCGATCACGGTCCTGCGGGGTTTTTCCATGCGCTCTCTCCTTTCTCGCGCCATGCGGCGCTGCGCCCGGTTTTTCAGGCACAACGCCGTGCTTTGCAGCGCCGGGGCGCCGCGCGCTTGACAAGCCGCGCTTTTTGAGATAGTATATGTCATGTGAGTGCTCCGTATGTGAAAAACGACGGGAGCACGGAAAGGATCTGCACACATGGTTGTGATTGAAATGGAAAACGGCGGGGTCATCAAAATTGAGCTCGATCCTGCGGCGGCGCCGAAAACGGTCGCGAATTTTGAAAAGCTGGTGAAAGAGGGCTTTTATAACGGCCTGACCTTCCACCGCGTCATCAACGGCTTCATGATCCAGGGCGGTGACCCGCTCGGAAACGGCATGGGGGGCTCCCGCGAGAATATCGTCGGTGAGTTCGCGCAGAACGGGCACCCGAACCCGATCGGGCACCGCCGCGGCGCCATCTCCATGGCGCGCTCGTCGATGCCGAACTCCGCTTCCTCCCAGTTCTTCATCATGCACGGCGACGCACCCTATCTCGACGGCAGCTATGCCGCATTCGGTCATGTGACCGAGGGGATGAACGTGGTTGACGAGATCGCGGACGTCCCGACCGACGAGCGCGACAAGCCGCGCGTACCGCAGGTGATGAAGCGCGTCTATCTCGCGTAAATCCGCGGAGAGCTCCGGCAGAGCATACCACAGCATAAAAGGAACGCACCCGACGCGCAGTCGGGTGCGTTCCTCTCTTTTCTGCGGGGTCAACGCCGCCGGGCGGCGGTCCACCCCCCGTCAGTCTTCAATCATGTAGATGCGGGTGATGATGACCTTATTCAGCGGGACGCTGGGGGAGCTGTCACCGGCGCCGGACTTGACCTTGACGTTCGCGATGGCGTCCACCACATCCATACCGTCCGTGACCCTGCCGAACGCGGCATACTGCCCGTCGAGAAAATCACTGTCTTCATGCACGATGAAGAACTGGGAGGAGGCGGAGTCATAGCTCATGCTGCGCGCCATGGAGATAACACCGCGCTTATGGGAGAGGTCATTTTTCGTAAAGCCGTTTGCCGTAAACTCGCCCTTGATGGTCTCGTCGGAGCCGCCGGTGCCGTTGCCTTTCGGGTCGCCGCCCTGGATCATGAAGCCCTTGATGATACGGTGGAAGGTCAGCCCGTCATAGAAGCCCGCCTTCACAAGCTTCTCAAAGTTGGCGACGGTTTCCGGTGCCTTTTCCGGGTAAAGCTCCAGCTGAATGGTGCCGAAGTCTTGGACCTCCATGGCGACCCGGACGGTCTTTTCCTTACAGGACGCAAAGAGGAGGAGGGACGCCGCGAGGGTGGCGGCGAGGAGCAGGCAGGATATAACGCGCTTCATCATGGTGATACCTCGGTCGTATAGAATTTGTTTGGTCGGGGCGGTGTGCGGGAAACAAAAACCGCCGCTCCCCTATTATAAAGGAAACGGCGGGAAAGTACAAGTTAATTTTCTGTGTCGCCGGGTTTTCCGTCTGCCGGGGCCGTGTCGGCGGGAGCGGCGGGCGTCAGGGAGGGTGCCGGGGCGGTCGCATCCGGCGCGGCGGGAGTCGCGCCGGCGAGCTCCACCGTAACCTCCGCTTCCGGCTTGGTATCCACGTCGGTGTCGTCAGCGCCGTAGACCTCCTCGAGGGCGAGCCCTGCCTGGCGGCGATGGAGCTCCGCCTGCTTCATACGCAGGTGATGCACGGTCGCGATCGTGCCGCACGCGAGGATGGCGAGATAGGAGGAAATGCCGCGGGAGAGGAGCAGCGAGAACATACAGAGGGAGGAGGCGTTCGGGATGCCTGCCATGTCGGCATAAAAGACACCCATGTAGAGCAGCTCGGCAAGACCCGCGCCGCCGGGAGTCGGCAGGGCGGAGGCGCCGATGATGCAGTAGAGCTGTGTCGTAAATACTTCAAGGAAGGACATGGAGGGAACGCCCATACCGCCCATGGCGAGAAACACAAAGTAGGTGATGGGGGCGAGGACCACGCGCTGGAGAATGGAGTTGAAGAAAAGGACCGGCAGGAGCCAGCGGTGCTCACGCACGATTTTCAAGGCGGACTGGTAGGTCGCGACCGAGGCGCGGAACGCGGCGATACGCTCCTCCTTGTTCTTCACGATATGGAGCTTGGCGAGCAGACCGAACATGACGTCCCCGAGCCAGAAGATGAAGCGGCGGGAGAACATACAGATAAGGCAGACGATGATGAGAATCGCGTGAAAGCCGACGCCGACAAGAACAAACACCTTTTGGCTCGTCGCGAAGCCCATGAACATCGAGGGGCGCAGGAGGAAGGCGAGCATGGAGGTGAAAAGAAGACCGATGGTATACAGTGTGACGTTGAGGATGAGCACCGCCGTCGAGAGGGAGAGGGGGATACCGCTCTTGGTCATGTAATAGGCGGCGGCGGGCTGGCCGCCGGTCGCGGACGGGGTGATGGCGGAGAAGTAAATATCAGAGGACGCATAGACCGTCGTCTGCCGGATGGTGCGCGGGAAGCCGACCTTACGGCACAGGAGCCAGAGATTGACCGCCTCGGCAAGGACGGAGACGGCAAGGCAGGCGAGCGCCGGCAAGAGCCACCACCAGCGGAGGGCGCCGTAATGGAGCTCACCGAGCTCCACCGGATCCTCACTCGGGGTTTTCAGGAGTTTATTGAAGTTGGTAAACAGAAAAATGAAAGTCAACGCAAGGATCACCAGCACGAACAGCATATTGGTGAACTGCGAGCGGGCGGAGAGCATCTTTTCCGCTTTATCTTTTTTAGGTTTTGATTTTTTGCCGGACTGCACCTTCGCGTCTCCTCTCATGGATTTCGACCGGAGAAGCAGCTCCCCGGCGATTGACAATACTATTCTATCACATCCGGCAGGATTTTTGCAACGATTTCGGAAAAATAGTTTTGGGGAGGGCAAAACGCCGCAAAAAGGAAGCGGTGAAAGGGCATCCGGCAGCAAAAATCGGGAAAACCCCCAGGCAAAACGCCGTCAAACCACCTTGTCGGGCGGTCATGGCAAAACGGGGTATTGGGGTCGCAAAAATGCAGTCTGCCGAAACAGGAGAGCCAAAAAAGAGCGTCCGACGCCGAAAACGCCGTAAACCCCCTCCGAACCCCCGGGTTTTGAAGGGGTGCCCAAAAGGCAATTTTGCCCGAAAGGGTCATTTTTCGGGAAATGACACACGAGGGGGGTTTTTGACAAAGTGCAGGCACAATGTGACACCGGGGCGACCTCCGTGCGGCACAAAATACCCCCTTTGGCGACAGGATGCGACGCGCGGCGGCGTTCGGATGAGGCAGGGCGCACGGTGCCCGGAGCGGAGACGAGGGCGGCGCCTCATGAAAAAATCGCCCCCGAGCCGGGGGCGATGAAAACGGGTGCGGGTCGCCGCAAGGGGGCGGCGTGATGCGCGGCACTTTGCGCGGAGACGGGCGGCGGCACGTCCGCAAACGGATCAGGGGAGGTACACGCGTTCCGGACCGGGAGAGGCGGGGGCGATGATGGCGGCGGTCAGTCGCCGGTATGCGACGAAATCTCGCGGTACAGGCGCAGGATGGTCTTTCGGCACGCCTCGGGGACCAGCCCCGAGATGCTCTCGCCCCGGGCGAGGCGCTCCCGTACCAGGGTGGAGCTCACGCCCACGAGCTCCCGCGGCGTCTCGAGAAGGAGGGTGTGTACGCCGCCGCGCTCGCTGTTGTACTGTGCCATCTTCTGCTCGTAATCGAGATCCCGCTCCGAGCGGTAGCCGCGGATGATCGCGGCGAAGCCGCCGTCACGCGCGTAATCGGCGGTATAGCCGCTGCACACCGTGACATGGACGTGCGGCAGGTTCTGCGTTGCGAGCTCCAGGAGCTCACGCCGTTGCTCCGTCGAGAACAGATACTGCTTTTCCGGGTTTTCGAAGATGCCGACGATCACCTCGTCATAGTTGACCGCCGCGCGGCAGATGATGTCCAGGTGACCGAGCGTGACGGGGTCAAAGCTGCCCGGCAACAGCGCGCGCCTCATGACTGCGCCTCCGCAAGGCGCAGAATGGTGATGTAGGTGATGCTGTAACGCGCCTCTTTCACAACCTCGAAACGGGCGGCGAGGTCAGCGTTGCCCCCGAAGATCCCGGGCTCTCCGCTCTCACACACGAGGAGACACCCCGGCGCGGCACAGCCCGCGTCAAGGATGCGCGTGAGAGCCTCCGGCACCGCGCCGAGGCGGTACGGCGGATCGATGAAGATGAGGTCCCACGGCTCGCGGTCACGGCATTTGCGCAGGTATGAGCGGTAGTCGGAGACGGCGTAACGGCAGGTCGGGAACACGCCGCATTTTTCGGCATTCCGCTTGACGATGGCGATGGCGTCGGGCGACGCGTCCACAAAGGTGACATCCCCCGAGCCGCGCGAGAGCGCCTCCAACCCGAGCTGCCCGGAGCCTGCGAACAGATCCAGCACGCGCCGCCCGGTAATATCGAACTGGATGGAGGAGAAGACCGCCTCCTTGACCCGCTCGCTGGTCGGGCGGGTCTCGTCCCCCGGGAGCGTATCGAGCCGCACACCGCGGAATTTACCGGTAATAATGCGCATCATTCGTTTGTGTCCTCCTTATGATAGTAAGCATAGACGCGCGCGGCGTCCGCCCCGGAGATGCCGGCGGCGGTCATTTCGGCGACCGTCGCGGTCTTCAGAGCCGTATATTTCATACACGAGAGCAGTTTTTTGGCTTTGGCGGCGCCGATGCCCGGGATATCCTCGAGGGCAGAGCGGCGCAGGGTCTTCGACTTCGCGCCCATGGTGGCGCGGACGGCGACGCGGTGCACCTCCTCCTGGAGGCGGTAGAGAAAGGCATAGATGCTCCTGTCGGTGGCGATGGAGATCTCGTTTTCACCGTCCGTCAGGGCACGCGTTTTATGGTAGTCATCCTTGACGAGCCCGAACACCGGGGGCATCCCGGGGAAGTCCGGCAGGAGCTCAAGAACGGCGTGAACCTGTCCGACGCCGCCGTCCAGAAGGATGAGATCGGGGGCGTCCCCGAGGGAGGGAGAGCCGTCACCGATGTGGGTGAGGCGGCGGGAGAGCGTCTCCTGCATGGCGGCGTAATCATCCGCGTGGGTGAGCGTCTTCATGCGGAAAGTGCGGTAGTCGGAGCGGTGGAAGGCAGTACCGTCCGTCACGATCATGGCGGCGGTGATGTGCTCCTGCCCGATCTCCGAGATATCATACATTTCGATGCGCTCGGGGACGACCTCGAGCCCGAGCAGGCGCGCGAGGTTCACGAGCACCGTTTCCTCCCGCTCCGCGTGTTCACGCGCCTTGGCGGCGCGGTCGCGCGCGTTCTCCAGCGCCATGTCCACGAGCGAACGCAGCTTCCCGCGCTGGGGGGTGCGCACCTCCACGCGGTGCCCGGAAAACTTGGTGAGATAGTCCGAGAGCAGCCCGTAGGTCTCCTCCGGCAGATCAAACGAAAGGAGCACCTCGCGCGGCACCGCCTCCGGCGTGCCGTAAAAGGTGGTGACGACGGTCGAGAGGTCTTCGTCCTCCGCGTCTTTTTCGAGCAGATAGGCGTGCGCCTCGATGAGCTTGCCCTCCCGGACGGAGAGCACGGCGAGCACCATGCAGAAATCGTCGCGATAGAGCGCGAGGACGTCGCGGTCCTCATCCGCATCACCGACCACCTTCTGCTTATCCGACAGGCGGTCGAGCGCTGCCATGGCGTCGCGGTAGTGGGCGGCGAGCTCGAAACGCTCCGCCTCCGCCGCTTCCAGCATCGCGCTCTCAAGCGCCGCGCGCGTCCCCCGGACATTACCGGAGAGCACGCCGATCGCCCCGCGGATGAGCTCCCGGTACGCCTCGGGCGGGACCGCCCCGGTGCAGGGCGCCGCACATCTGCCCATCTGGGCATAGAGGCAGGGGCGCTCCCGCCCGATGTCACGCGGGAAGGAGCGGTGGCAGGTGGGGAGGGAGAAAACACGCGTCACGGTGTCCGCCGCTTCGTGGGCGGCGGCAGAGGAGGAATAGGGCCCGAAATACTTGCCGCGGTCGTTTTTGCGCTCCCGCGTGACGACCACGCGCGGATAGTCCTCCGCCGTGACTTTGATGTAGGGATAGGACTTCGCGTCCTTCAAACGGATGTTATAGTGGGGGGTATGGCGCTTGATCAGGGTATTTTCCAGCGTCAGCGCTTCCATCTCCCCGTCACAGAGGATGTAATCGAAGTCGGCGACGTGGGAGACCATCTTCTGCGTTTTGCGCGTTTTATGATCGGCGAGGAAGTAGGAGCTGACGCGGTTTTTCAGCTTGCGCGATTTACCGACGTAAATGATCTTCCCGCTCTCGTCCTTCATGAGATAGACGCCGGGGCAAAGGGGCAACGCCGCCGCTTTACGGCGCAGGTCGGGCAAATGCGGATTCACGGGCGGTGCCCTCCTTTCGGGTCGTCGGTATGTTTATTGTACACGCAAGTGACAGTCTTGTCAATTCCGGGGCGGCGTATGCGGGCAGGAACGCGGCGCATCAAAACGGTGCGCCGGATGCAGAGGTCGTGGGGGCGCGCCCCCGGGCGGCGGGCGGACGCATAAAAAAACCGCGGCTTTCGCCGCGGAAGAAGAAAAGGAGTCCGAAAATCAAAAAACGGAAACGGGATCAGGCGAGCGCCTGCAGGCGATGGAGCAGCAGATCCTCCAGCGCGTCGAGCGCGGCGACCTCATCCTCACCGTCCGCCGTGAGGAGCAGCGTTTCACCCTGACGGGCACAGAGGGACAGGACGCTCATGAGGCTCTTGGCGTTTGCCTTACGGTCACCCTTTTCCACCCAGATGCTGCTGCGGAACGAGCACGCCTCGTTAATGAAAAAAGCCGCCGGACTGGCATGCAGCCCGATATTGTTTTTAACCTCAACCTTGCGACTCGTCATAAAGACACTCCTTACACGGGAAACCCGGTTTTCTAGATATAAACAGTGTACCACACACGCGGGGTAAAATCAATCTTTTTCGATTTTGACCCCCGAAAATCGTCATTTTGTATTTACCGGAAAGAAATGGATGTTCGACATTGTGCAATATCAACAAAAATAAGCGTTGCAATTCATGCACACGGGGCAGATTGCCGCGGGGGCAATCGTACGCTGCCGGGCACAAAAAAACGGCAGATATGTGACAGAAACAGACTTGATTTTACGGGGGCGGTGTGTTACAATACAGTCAAAATCGGAACCGGGAGGAGAGAGCCCGAATGGGAACGTCGTTTTTACTCGCGTGGAGCTGGTACTACACCCTGCCGATCGCCGGCGGGCTCGTGCTCTGCGCCCTGATCTGGTGGGTCGCCGTGAAGATCGCGCGCCGACGCCACGACCGGATGCTCGAGCGGGAGGTGCAGGCGGAGATCCGCCCGCCGGCGGTGCAGGAGCTGCACGCCGAGGTCACCGTCATCCCCGCGGAGGAGCCGAAGCCGACCGCCTTCATGCCCGTACCCGCCGCCGTCTCGGACGTTGTGGACTTTGTGGACGAGGCGCGCGACGGTATCTGCATCCGCAGCTTTGTACAGGCAGAGGACGTCAACCACATGATGAGCGGGGAGCAGGCGAACGCTCTCACCGCCGTGGTGTACCGCCCCGCACGGCCGGGGAACAACCGCGCCGTGGTCTATCTCGATACGTTGTCTGACGCTTTTTCACCGTATTCCTTTGTCAATCTCGCCATTTTGCGGAAAGAGGGAATCGTCGGGGAGGAGACGACGCACATCGTCGTCCACGCGCGCGGCGTGCTCCGCAAGCCGCTCATGGTGGAGGCAGACGGCTTCTCGCTCGAGGCGGTCAAGATGCTGTCCCTCACGGGCGGGCGCGCCATCCTCATCCGCGTCTGACGCCCCCCGGCGGCGGTGCCGCCTCCATACGTTCTGTCCCGCCGGGGCGCGCGTGCTACACGCCGCCCCGGTGCTTTTTGTGCGCACCGCTCCGTGTGAGACCCCGCCGCGCGGGGCATACTGACGGGGGAGGCGCGCGCCGCCGCGTCCTCGGTTGACAAATCACGCAAACCGTTATATAATATCCAACGGGAAGCAGACGAGGTCGCGCTTTCACAGGCGACCCCGGCGGCTGTGACCCGCTTTCTCTATCGCGCGCGACGCGCGCGTGTACGGAGATGCGGGGCGCCGTGTGCTACCCGGAACACATGAATAAAGGATCTTACCAAATGAACGGAAATAGACAAACGGAAACGGCGGCACCGGTGCTCACCGAGCTGCCGCAGAAGACCGCAGACGGCGCTGCCGGAGCGGCGCCCGAAAACGGGGCGACCCACACCGATACCGGTGTGGCGAACGAAAAGGAAACGGACACGGCGGGTGCGGACGGCGCGCCCCTGACCTGGGCGGAGATCGAGCGGCAACGCGCCGCGGCACAGGTGCTGACCCCCGAGGAGGCAGCCGCAGAGGAGGAAGTGCGCGCGCGCATCGAGGCGTTGCCCTGTGCGTACCGCAGAAAGCCTGTCTACGGATTCTTCAAAAGACTGACGGATATCTTGCTCTCGGGGCTGCTCCTGCTCGTCATCTGGCCGGTGTTTCTCATCATCGCCATCGCCATCAAGTGCGACGACGGCGGTAAGGTGTTCTACCGGCACAAGCGCGTCGGCCGCGGCGGCAAGACGCTGTATATCCACAAATTCCGCTCGATGAAAAAGAATGCGGACCAGCTCGCGGGGCAGCTGACGCCCGAGCAGCTGCATCAGTATTATACCGAGTTCAAAATCGACAACGATCCGCGCATCACCAAGGTCGGGAACTTCCTGCGCAAGACCAGCCTGGATGAGCTGCCGCAGATATTGGATATCTTCACGGGTAAGCTGTCCATCATCGGGCCGCGCCCGCTCGTGGAAACCGAGACACAGAAATATTATGGGAAGCGCGAGGCGCTTTTATCCGTCAAGCCGGGGCTGACCGGTTACTGGCAGGCGTACGCCAGAAACGACGTCGGGTATGCCGACGGCCGCCGCCAGGAGATGGAGCTCTACTATGTGGAGCACCGCTCGCTCTGGCTCGATATCAAAATCTTCTTCAAGACCATCGGATCGGTCCTGAAACGCAAGGGCGCCAAATAAGGCGCCATTCCCGCCGCCCTGTGATCCAAACGGAGTAGTATGGAAAAACGACAGATCTATCTTGAACTCATCGGCGTCATCCGTCATGTGCTGTCGGGTGAGCCGCTGCCGCACCCGCTGCACTGGGACCCCGTCATCCGGCTCGCCACCGAGCACCGGCTGCTCGGCTTCGCGTACCGTGCCGCGGTGGGGAACGACGAGGTGCCGGCAGACGTGCTCGAGCAGGTGGAGTCGGCGTATTTTGCCGCGGTCGGCGCCCAGGTGCGCCGCGACCACTACACGGCGGAGCTCTTTGCCGCACTGAAAGAACGGGAGATCCCGTATATGCCCGTCAAGGGCTACTGCCTGCGCGAGCTGTACCCGCAGCGGAACTGGCGCATGGCGCAGGATATCGATATCCTCGTCGCCGGGGAGGCGCGGGACGCGATCGCGGAGATCCTCACCCCGCTCGGCTTTGAGCGCTGTCAGGAGGACACCGGGGATCTTTATACGCTCGACCGCGTAGAGATCCGGATCCACACCGAGATCCCCTCGGAGGACGTCATGAAGGCGGACGGCGAGACGCTGCGCGACTCGCTCGTGACCGAGGACGGGGTCCTCTACCGCTTTACGCCCGCCGCGCAGTACGCGGCGCTCCTCTCGCGGATGCACCGTTCCTTCGGCAGCGGAGAGGGCATCGGCATCCGCTCTGTCCTCGACCTCTATATGTGCCGCGCGCCTCTCTCGGAGAGTGAGCTCCGGGCGGTGCATGACTTCTGCAGTGCCCGCGGCATCCTGCCGTTCGCGTCGGCGCTGGAAAGCCTCGCGGACGTCTGGTTCGGCGACGGGGAGAGCACGAATGACCTCATGCTGCTCGGCAGTTATATTGCGGCGGGGGGCACCGTCGTCGGCATCGCCGACGCCGAGGAGACGAAAAAAACCGGGCGGCTGCGCCGCGTGTTCCCGCGGTATGGGTCGATGAAACGCAAGTACCCCGTGCTGAAGTATCTGCCGTTTCTGCTCCCTCTTTTCTGGGTGGCGCGGTGGATTGCGCTCCCGTTCTCCAAAAAGGCGGCGGAGAGCGTCACGGCGACCGAGGAGCGGCGCGAGAAAATGCTCGTCCGCGTGCGCGAGATTCTGGGGCTGACGGCGTCGGAGGCGACGCCGGCGGTGACCGCCCCCGCCGAGCATTTCCCGGCATAACCGAAAAACACGCCGCGCGGCGGCGCTGACCCTCCCGGGTGTGCCGGGGCGACCCGGGCGGGCGCTCTTATGGCACACCCGGTTTGTTTTCATTTTGTATCTGATAGCCCCCGTGGGGAGAAAGGAATACCGATATGGCAAAAAAGCAATTCAAAACCGAATCCAAAAAACTTTTGGAAATGATGATCAACTCCATCTATACGCATAAGGAGATCTTTCTGCGCGAGCTCATTTCCAACGCGAGCGACGCCTGCGACAAGCTGCGCTACCGGTCGCTGACCGACGCGAGCGTGACGGTGAAGCGGGAGGACCTCGCCATCCGCCTCGCGGCAGACAAGGAGCACCGCACGCTGACCGTCTCCGACAACGGCTGCGGCATGACGCACGAGGAGCTGGAGAGCAACCTCGGCACCATCGCAAAGAGCGGCTCCTTCGCTTTCAAGCAGACCGAGGAAAAGCGCGAGGACGTGGACATCATCGGGCAGTTCGGCGTGGGCTTTTACTCTGCTTTCATGGTGGCGGAGCGCGTGACGGTCGAGAGCCGCGCACAGGGTGCCGAGGACGCATGGCGGTGGGAGTCCGCGGGGGTGGACGGTTACACCGTCGAGCCCTGTGACAAGGCAGAGGTTGGGACGGTCGTGACGCTGTACCTCAAGCCTGACACCGAAGAAGAAAATTACAGCGAGTATCTGGAGAGCTACCGCCTCATTGAGCTCGTGAAGAAATACAGCGACTACATCCGCTACCCCATCAGAATGGAGGTGACGGAGCAGCGCCTCAAAGAGGGCACGACCGACACCTATGAGACGGTGACGGAGGACCGCACCCTCAACAGCATGACGCCGATCTGGAAGCGCGCCGCCTCGGAGGTGACGGAGGAGGAATACGCGACCTTCTACCGCGAGAAATACTATGACTTTGAGGCACCGCTGAAGGTCATCCGCCAGAAATCGGAGGGCGGCGCGACCTACGAGGCACTGCTCTTTATCCCGAAGCACGCCCCCTTCGACTACTACAGCCGCGATTTCGAAAAGGGGCTGGAGCTCTACTCCTCCGGCGTGCTCATCATGGACAAGTGCAAGGATCTGCTCCCCGACTACTTCAGCTTTGTGCGCGGGCTCGTGGACAGTGCGGACCTCTCGCTCAACATCTCCCGTGAGATGTTACAGCATGACCGTCAGCTTCGCGCCATCGCCAAGGGGGTGGAGCGCAAGATCACGTCCGAGCTCAAGAAAATGCTTGAGAACGAGCGGGAGACATACGAGGATTTCTTCCGCACCTTCGGGCTCCAGCTCAAATACGGTGTGTATGAGGAATACGGCGCACATAAGGACGCGCTCCAGGATCTGCTGCTGTTCGTGACCTCCAAGGAAAAGAAGTATGTGACGCTGAAAGAATACGTCTCGCGCATGGCAGAGGGGCAGACCAAGATCTACTTTGCCTCCGGCGAGACCGCCGAGAAGATCGCACTCCTGCCGCAGGTGGAGAGCGCGGTCGCGCACGGGTATGAGGTGCTGTATCTGACTGACGACGTGGACGAGTTCGCCCTGCAGATGCTCCGCGAATATGACGGCAAGCCGTTCGCCAACGTCTGCACCGACACCGAGGGGCTCTCGACCGAGGAGGACAAGGAGAGCGTCAAGAGCGAGAACGAGAAGAACGAGGAGATCCTGAAGTTCGTGAAGGACAGCATCGGCGACGCCGCACACGCGGTCCGCTTCACCAAGGGGCTCGGCGATCACCCTGTGTGCCTGACGACCGAGGGGGCGCTCTCGCTCGGGATGGAGAAGGTGCTGAACCGGATGCCCGGGGAGCACGGCGCCAAGGCGCAGACGGTGCTGGAGATCAACATGGATCACCCGATCGCGGGCAAGATCAAGGCGCTGTATGTGACCGACAAGGACAGACTCGCCGAGGTCGCGAAGATCCTCTGGGCACAGGCGTGCCTGATCAGCGGCGTGGTAGTCGAGAACGCGGCAGAGGTCGCCGAGGCGGTCTGCCGCCACCTCGCGGAGTGACGGGGCGGGGTTTGTCCCGAGAACCGTTTGCCGCCCATCGGGGGTGAATAAAAAAGAGTACCGGTTTTTGTCGGTACTCTTTTTTATTGTAGGGGAGCCGCAGCGCGCGGGCAACCGGGTCAGCGCGGGGAGCGACGGTGCGCAGTGTCAGACGTCAGGGTGAGGGGAAGCGCCGGGGCGGTGTCATGGTCGGTGCGCGATGTCGGATGGCGGGGAGAATGGGGTCAGGCGTCGCCGGGGAGGACGGCGATGAAGCCGGCGGAGCCGACGGGCAGGAGCGAAAAGGGGGTGTCGCGCGGGAGGGTGAGGCGGGCGGAGCCGTTCTCGGCGGGGAGGTAAAAGACGCGGTAGACGTTGCCGCAGACGCGGGCGGTGAGGGGCTCCGCCTGCGAGAACAGGGAGATATACGTCAGGTACTGCGCGGGGGTGAGGTGCCGCTCCTCCATAAGGGTGGCGTGCGGGTAACCGACGAAATACAGGGAGGCGTCGTCGCCGCCGGGGGAAACAAAACCGTAGCGGGCGCGCTCTGCCGCGAGGGTGGCGGCGGCGTCCGGCAGGCTGGAGAGGGACAGCGTCTCCACTCTGCCGTCATCGGTCGTGTGCCGCACGGAGAGGGACACCGAGAGCCCCGTCGCGGAGGGAGAGGTCACATCCGGGGTGAACGCCGCCGTGATATGCAGGGTCTCCCGGGGGCGCGCCGCGTGGAACGCGGCGGCGAGATCGGAGAGCGGCGCGAGCAGAGAGGGCGAGACCAAAAGACCGGGTGTTGCCGAGAAAACCGGCTCCGCGCCGTCGAGCGACGGGGCGAGGACGACCAAGGTCTCGCGCACGCGGGCAAGGCTCTCCCGGGATAAGGGCGACGCCGCCGACGGCAGGGGGAGGGGGGCGGTCGGGGGCACGGTGAGCGTATGCGTCTCTGTCTCCGGGACGCCGCCTGCGCGCAGGGTCTGCGCCCGTCGGGCTTTTGCCTCCTCGGTGTTCCGGCAGGCGTGCACCCCCAGCGCGAGGAGCAGCGTCAGGAGCACGAGCCCTGCCGCCGAGAGCATATTGAGGATTTCTCTGGTATTGCGTTTCATGGGGTACCTCCGGAAATACCCGACTTTCGACCGGCGATGCCGCGCGGCGGTCGGGGGTGATGTGGAGCGAAAACAAGACCGCGACGGGGAACCGTCGCGGTCTTTTCACATCTTGGTTTTTCGGGGTCCTTGTCAGTCGGCGTCCTTCATGGAGAAGTCCTGTCTGCCCTTCTTGTCGATGCCCATGTACTTGATGCGTACACTGTCGCCGACGCGGCAGACATCCTCGCAGTGCTCGGTGCGCTTGTCCTGCAGCTTGGAGATGTGCACCAGGGTATCCTTGCCGGGGGCGTACTCGACGATCACGCCGACGTCCTTGGTCTCATCGTCCTTGCTCTTGACGATACGGGTGACAACGCCGTCATAGGTCTCGCCGACCACGGGCTCAAACACGATGGCGTCGATGATCGCCTTCGCGGCATCGATGGCGTTCTTGTCCACTGCGGCAACGCAGACGGTACCGTCGTCGTTGATATCGATCTTGGCGCCGGTGTCGGCGACGATCTTCTGAATGACCTTCCCGCCGCTGCCGATGACCTCGCGGATCTTGTCGGGGTCGATCTTGAAGGAGACCATCTTCGGCGCGTAGGGAGAAACCTCGGCGCGCGGAGCGGGGATTGCCTTGAGCAGGAATTCGTCAATGATATAATCGCGGCCCTTGTGTGTCGTTTCGAGGGCGGCGCGGATGATCTCGGGGGTCAGACCGTCGATCTTCAGGTCCATCTGGATGGAGGTGATACCCTTGTGCGTACCGGCGACCTTGAAGTCCATATCGCCGTAGAAGTCCTCAAGCCCCTGGATATCGATCATGGTCGTCCAGCTGCCGTCATCCTCGGTGATCAGACCGCAGGAGATACCGGCGACCGGCGCCTTGATCGGCACGCCCGCGTCCATGAGGGCGAGGGTGGAGCCGCAGACGGATGCCTGCGAGGTCGAGCCGTTCGAGGAGAGCACCTCGGAGACGACACGGATGGCGTAGGGGAACTCCTCAACGGAGGGCAGCACGGGGACGAGCGAGCGCTCTGCAAGGGCGCCGTGACCGATCTCACGTCTGCCGGGGCTGCGCATCGACTTCGCCTCACCGGTCGAGTAGCCGGGCATATTGTACTGGTGCATATAGCGCTTGGAGTCCTCGTCGTCGAGCCCGTCCAGCTTCTGTGCATCGGAGAGGGTGCCGAGGGTCGCGACGGACAGCACCTGCGTCTGCCCTCTCGTGAACATCCCGGAGCCGTGGGTGCGGGGCAGGAGCCCTACCTCGGCGTCGAGCGGGCGGATCTCGTCCATCGCTCTGCCGTCCACACGCTTCTTATCGTTGATGAGCCAGCGGCGGACGATCTTCTTCTGAATCTTGTAGATGAGCTCGGGCAGCTGGGTCGAGAGGCTCGGATACTTCTCGGAGAAGGTGGCGGCGATGTCCTCGATGATGGGCTGGAGGCGCGCGTCACGCACGTTCTTGTCATCGGTATCGAGCGCTTCCATCACGCGGGTCTCGCAGTAGGCGAAGATCTCGTCGAACATATCGTGGTCGAGCTCGCCGGAGGCATAGGAGAACTTCGGCTTACCGACCTCCTTAATAATCCCGTTCACGAACACGAGCAGATCCTTGATCTCCTTGTGCGCGAGCATGATGGCGTCGAACATCTCGTCGTCGGACACCTCCTTCGCGCCTGCCTCGATCATGACGACCTTCTTCTCGGACGCGGCGACCGTGAGCTCCAGAGTGGACCCGGCGCGCTGCGCGGCAGTCGGGTTGACGACGTACTCACCGTTCACCATGCCGATGAAGGCGCCGCCGATCGGCCCGTTCCACGGAATATCCGAAATGGAGAGGGCGACGGACGCACCGATCATCGCGGTGATCTCGGGCGAGCAGTCCTGATCCACGGACATGACGTCCAGCGCGATGGCGACGTCGTTACGCAGATCCTTCGGGAACAGGGGACGGATGGGGCGGTCGATCACGCGGGAGGTGAGGATCGCCTTTTCGGACGGCTTGCCCTCGCGCTTGAGGTACCCGCCGGGGATCTTACCCACGGCGTACATCTTTTCGTTGTAGTCCACGGACAGCGGCAGGAAGTCGATGCCCTCTCTCGGTGCGGCGGAAGCCGTCGCGGTCGCGAGGATGCAGGTGTCGCCGTAGCGCACCATGCAGGCGCCGTTCGCAAGCCCCGCCATCTTACCGACCTCGATCTTCAGAGGTCTGCCGGCGTAGGTGTACTCGAACGCGCGATAGTCTTTGAATACTTTGTGTTGTGCGGACATTGGTATGCTCCTTTTTCTGTATTTATTTTTCCGGGAGCCATAGCACTTAATCAAGCCGCGACCCCGCTTGATTAAGTTCTATGAAGCATCCCGTTGGAAACGTAAGAAACGGGGAAAGCACCTTGGATGCGTTCCCCGTCCTCCGGGTCTTACTTACGCAGACCCAGTTTCTTGATGATCTCGCGGTAGCGGTTGATGTCCTTCTTCTGAAGGTAACCGAGCAGGTTCTTACGACGGCCGACCATCTTGGAAAGACCCCGCTGGGAGTGGAAGTCCTTCGGGTTCTTCTTCATGTGTTCGGTCAGCGTGTTGATCCGGTCGGTCAGAATGGCAACCTGTACCTCGGGAGAACCGGTGTCGTTTTCAGCCGTGCGGTTCGCCGCGATGATCTGCGATTTGCGTTCCTTATCCATCTTGTTCACCTTTCCCGATGCAGAAAGCACCGTATTTTATGACACCCGCATCGCAGTGCCCGGCAGGTGACGCCAAGGACCGCGGTGGGGAAACCGAGGGTTATTATAACACAGCTTTCACGGTTTGTAAAGGGGGGGTGCGATTTCTTTTCCGAAAATATATAATAGCCGTGCGGGCTCCCGCCGTTGCGGCGGCGCGGAGCGCATCCCACTCTCTTTTTGGGGGTATCTTACTTTTTCCCGGCGACGTAGGGCCAGAGGTGACGGAGGTAATCGAGCCCGGAGCCGACCGTCGTCAGGGTCATGGCGCCCATGGCGAGGGCGGCGGCAAGGTGTCCGTCGTACCAGATGTTGAAGGAGGTCGTGGCGGCAGATGCGGCGAGGTGGTGCGTGAGCGCCGGCTCCATGAGGATGACGACCAGGGCGCAGATTTGCGTCACGGTCTTGATCTTCCCCCACCACGAGGCGGGAACGACCACGCCGCGCGAGGCGACGACAAGGCGCAGGGACGTGACGCCGAGCTCCCGCAGGATGACGACGGCGGCGACCCAGACGAACACGGGGCGGATGGCGGTATAGTAGCCGGAATCCGTCGCGAGGATGGCGATGAGCAGCCCGAAGACCATGAACTTATCGGCGAGGGGGTCGATGAACTTCCCGAAGTCGGTGATCAGACCGTACCTGCGCGCGATCTTGCCGTCCAGCATATCGGTCAGCGACGTGAGAATGAAGATCAGCGTCGGCACAAGGCAGATAAGCCACACGCGCGCCGTTTCGTTCGCGACGCCGGCAAACCATGTCCCGGCGTACAGCACGGCGGCGATACACACGGGCACCAGCACCATGCGGATGAGGGAGAGAATGTTCGGGACGTTCCAGATCTTCTGCGGTTTCGGTTCGTTGGTCGGGGTCATATCGGTCATGATGATACCTCTTTTCCGCGCGGGGCGCGTGTCAGTCGGGGTCAGATGGGGTCGGGGATGCGGCGCGGCTGTCGGACGGTCGCGGGAGACGTATCGCAGGCGGTGCGCCGGGGGCTATGCCGGGGCGGCGCCGCGGGGGCGCCGGAGTCAGTCGAGCTCCTCGACGAGCTCACCGATGAGATCGTAGTCCATCGCTTCGGTCAGGTGGACGCGCACGAACTTGCCGGGGGCAATGCGCTTCTTCGAGGAGAAGTACACCTTACCGTCCACGTCGGGCGCGTCTGCCGCGCTCCTGCCGAAGTGGGTAGAGGCGACGCGGTCATAGCCCTCGCAGAGGACGGTCACGTCCGAGCCTACCTTGGCTTTTTGCAGCTCCTCGGAGATGGGGAGCTGGGTCTGCATGAGGATGTCGTAGCGATCCTGCTTCTCCTGCTCGTCTACCTGGTCCGGGAAGGATGCCGCCGGGGTATCCTCCTCCGGCGAATAGGTGAAAGCGCCGAAGCGGTCAAAGCGCGCCTCGCGCAGGTAATTGCAGAGCTCTTCAAACTCCTCGCGCGTCTCCCCGGGGAAGCCGACCATCGCGGTGGTGCGCAGGGTGATGCCCGGCACCTCGCGGCGGAGCTTTTCCACCGTCTCGCGCACGAGGCGCCCGTTGCCGTGCCGGTTCATGGCGGTGAGGATGCGGTCGTTTATGTGCTGGATCGGGATGTCCATGTAGGGGAGCAGGCGCGGGTTATCGCGCATCTCGGCAATCAGCTCATCCGTGATCTTGTCGGGGTAGCAGTAGAGCAGGCGGATCCACGGGATGCTCGTCGCACGGCAGATCTCGCGGACAAGATCGGCGAGGCGGTACCTGCCGTAGAGGTCCAGCCCGTAGCGCGAGGTGTCCTGCGCGATGATGTTCAGCTCCTTCGCGCCGTTCTTTTCCAGCGTCACCGCCTCCTCGACCAGCTCCTCGATCGGGCGGGAGCGCAGACGGCCGCGGATGAGCGGGATCGCGCAGTAGGTGCAGCGGTTATCGCACCCCTCGGCGATCTTCAGGTAGACGGAGTAGGCATGGGTGGTCAGGATCCTGCCGCCGCCGAGCGGCGACTTTTCCTTATCCTCGAAGGAGCTGTATTTTTCGCCGCCGTCCACGGCGCGCACAGCATCGACGATGTGCGCGAGCGAGCCGACGCCGAGCAGGGCATCGACCTCCGGCATCTCGGAGAAGATCTGCTCGCGGTAGCGCTCTGCCATACAGCCCGTGACGACGATGCCGCGCAGGGAGCGGTTCTCCTTGAGCCACGCGACGTCCAGAATGTTGTCAATGGACTCGCGCTTGGCGCTCTCGATGAAGCCGCAGGTGTTGATGACGACGATGTCCGCCTCCGTCTCGTCCGAGACGATGGTATAGCCCGCGTCAGCGAGGGTCTTCAGCATCACTTCGGTATCGACCTGGTTTTTGGAGCAGCCAAGGGAAATAAATCCGACTTTGGTCATAAAAAACTTCCTGTCTTAACGGAGCCAACGCGCGATGCGCGCGCTCCATTTGGTATAGTAAAGAAAGATCATGCGGGTGAGCAGGTAATCGTAGAGCAGGAACGAAAGGTTCCCGAGTACGGCGAGGAGGATCGGCACGGTAATCGCCGGGACCGTGTGCCCGAACAGCGTGAGGTCGGTGAACAGCCCGCCGAAAAAGAAGTGGAACACCGTCAGGATGGCGGCGTACAGCAGGTTGAACGACGCAAACTTACCGAGAAAGGCAAGCGGGCGGGAGGGGATGCGCTCCCACAGCGCCTTGAGGATCGGGAGGACGCCCACGAGGAGCGCGTACTCCCAGGAGATGAAGGCGCCTGGCATGAGCAGGCAGGAGAGCAGCCCGGCGGTGATCCATGGCAGAAAGCTCCACGCGACGCCGAACTCCGCCACCGAAAAGGCAATGAGGAGCGAGGCGACGAATGCCGTCACGAGGTCCAGCACTCCGATGAGCGACCCGAGCCACAGCAGAACGACGGTCAGCGCGACGAGCGCGGCGGACACCGTCAGCCGTTTGGTCCCGCGGCGCATATCAGATGCAGGGGATGAGATCCCCGCCCAGGCACTCGCAGCAGCAGTCCGCGATGATGAGATTGGAGCAGCAGTTGCAGAAGGAGGCGGTGGTGTCGCGCCGGCTGCCGTAGGTATCCGTGCGGTAGGAGGCGCCGTAGCCGCCGGCGCGGGTACGGTAGATGTCGCGCGATTTGGCGTACTCCTCGTTGCCGGGGTCCATGGCGCAGGCAGTATTCAGCTCCTGCATGGCGTCTCCGGTCTGCCCGCGGCGGTCGAGACAGACGCTTTTGAGAAAATGCCATTCGGCGTTTCTCGTATCGGTGGGGCACAGGTCGAGCTCCCGCTCCGCTTCGGCATAGTCGCCGCGCGAGAGGCAGGCGCGCACGCCGGAAAAGGGAGAGCTGTTGAAGCCGCCGGATGCGGCGCGCTGACGCACGATCTCGTCAAAGGCGTCATTGATTTCCTGCATCTCGGCGCTGTCGGGGGTATACCGGCGGGCGAGGGCGCGGTACGCGTTCTTGATCTCGTCATCGGTGGCGCCGGGGGCGACGCCCAGGACCTCGTAGGGGTTACGGTTCATACATTTCCTCCTTGGGGTTACGGCAGAACGCCGTCGTATGGGGTGAGCTTATGTTTGCCGGTGGGCGCGCCCGGGAGCAGAAAATCCACCCGGTGGGGCAGCCCCTCGTACAGAATGTTCAGGAACAGCCGGGCGGCGGCGCCTGCGCCCTCGAGCGGCAGGGAGCGGAACGCCCCCTCGGCGGCGGCAAGCGTATTGATGAGCGCGGCGCGGATATCCGTCCTCGCATCCTCCGAGAGCGTGTCCCCGTAGGTCAGTACATACGGGTTGTAGGAGCCGGAGCGGACGTCGCGCGGGAAGTCCTCGGCGGCGTCGGCACAGTAGATGAACCTGCCGACGGCGTCCCCGGTCGCGCGGAGCGCGTCCTGACAGGGGGCGGGGGCATCGTAGGCGAAGATGCTGCCGAGCAGCCGCCCGAACGCCTCGGCGGGGCGGTCGATCGACGCGACCCGGTCGCGCTCCATCTCCGAGAGGGAGGTCAGACACGCTTCGATCTCGCGGTCGAGCGCCGGCAGACCGGCGCGCTTTTTGGCGCGGGAGAGCATCGCCTTTGCCACGGCGGGCGGCACTTTACCGAGAAAGCGCCCGTCGGCGACGTCGTCCGCCATCTTGCGGTAGGCGAGCAGGACGGTCGCCCTCGCGGCGTAATCCGTCGCGGGGTTATCCACCACCATGGCGCGTGGCTTCACGGGGTGGACGGCACAGCGGTGCGGGTGGATGGAAATGGTGCGGTCGCCGACGATGAGCCGCGCGAGAGCGAGGAACACCATGTCGTAATTCAGCGTCATGGAGGACAGGTACCCGGTCTGTTTTTTCATCGCGCGGCAGATCCCGCAGTAGACCGAACGATAGAACTCGTAGTCGCCGAGCGTCACGCTCGGGCGGTAGGGTCGTACATAGCCGAACATGAGGCACACTCCTCCACAGTATCAGTTGCAGTATATTGTACCACGCGAGGCATATAAAATCAATGTTTTTTCTTTGAACGGACTGTGAAGGCGCGCCCGCGCGGCGCACACGGGGCGGGGGCAGAGGGGACGGAAAACGCGGAGGGGCGACGCGCGGGGGCGCGGCGCGAAGTTTCACAAGGACACCCTTGACGAGGGCGGGGCGGATGGTGTATAATGCACTTTGTGTAAAATGAGGAAGACCAGCCGCGTTCGCGGCGGAAAGCGACTGACAGAATGTATTATATCTCACTGGACCTGGAATGGAATCAGGCATACGCCGAAAAGCTGCAGGCAGTGCAGAAGCGCCTCGGGGCGCGCCTGCGCGGCGAGGTGATCCAGATCGGTGCCGTCAAATTAAGCGAAAAAATGCGCATCTGCGGCAGTTACAGCGTCATTGTACGCCCGCAGTACTTTACCCGTATCCATCGCCATGTGCGCGACCTGACCGGCATTACGCAGGACATGATGGACGGGGGCGTGCCGCTCCGGGAGGCGGCAGAGAACTTCCACCGTTGGTGCGGGGAGGATTTCGCCTTCCTGACCTGGGGACCCGACGACATCCCGATGCTGAAGGACAATCTGCGTGTGCTCGGCGCGGACACCTCCTGGCTCGACCGCATCTACGACCTGCAACCCATCTTCAATCAGCAGACCGACGGTGTCAACCGCCAGCGCTCGCTCGAATACGCGATGGAGCACTTCGGAATCGAGCAGACCCTGCCCGCCCATGACGCGCTCAACGACGCCTACTTCACGGCGCAGGTCGCGGCAAAGCTCGACCTCGCCGCCGGTATCGCCTCCTATACCGCCCGCCGCGGGCAGTTCCTCGAGGAGACGGATATCGGTAACGCGGACGCCGGGGACAAGGGATACGACGACCTCAAAGCTCTGCTCGCGCATCCCGCCATCTCTCACCCGGTCTGCCCGCTCTGCGGCGCCGCCTGCGAGACAACCAAGCTGCTGCACTCCAAGGGACAGAAATACTCCTGCCTCATGACCTGCAAGACGCACGGTGAGATGATGCTCACGGCGAAGCTGCAGCACAACTTCAACGAGACGCTCCGCCTGCACAAGAGTGTGGTCGAGGCGGATGAAGAAAATATCGCGACCTATCGGCGCCGCCTCGCAGAGGGGGAAGCCGAGAAAAAAGCGCGCCCGCGTCGCCGCCGTCGTCGCCGCCCCGCGGCAAAGGCATCGGCGGGCACCGGAGGGACCGAAGCCTGAAACAGGGGTGCATCGCACCCCTGTTTTTGCAATAAAGACGGCAAGGATGTGCCGAGAAAACTTGCGGAGGTAATAATATGGTTACATTTACAAACGCGCCGAAGAACTGGGAGATCCTGCAGCAGAGGGGTGGATACGCCGACGTGACCGTCACGGGCACCTACGACGAGGGGGATGCGGAGAGCGCCGTGATCCTCGTCGGGGCACTCTCCGAGGACGATATGGCGCCCGTGGTCGGGTGGCAGAGAGCCACCGCCGCGGACGGTACATTTTCGGTGACGCTCCGCCTGCCGGTCGGGGGGCTCTACCGCATCGAGCTGCGGAGCAGTGCGACCGAGGTCACCCCGCCGCTCTCCGCCAAGCAGTGGGAGGCGCGGCACCACATCGGGGTCGGCGACAATTATCTCATCGCGGGGCAGTCGAACGCCGCCGGCGTCGGGCGCGGCTACATCACCGAAACGCCTGACCTGCGCGTGCACGTCTACCGCGACGCGCGCGAGTGGGATCTCGCGACACACCCCTTCGACACTGTGCGCGACCGGCACAACCCGTGGCTGTCCTTTGCAAAGACCCTCGCCCGGGTGCTCGGCTATCCGATCGGGCTCATCCCGACGGCGGTCTCCGGCTCGCAGATCCGCCAGTGGCTCCCCGAGGAGGTCGGGAACCTGTACCGCGGGATGCGCGAGACGGTCGGGAACGGGCACATCGGCATCCGCGGGGTCATCTGGTACCAGGGCTGCGCCGAGGCGATGGACGGCTTCGGTCACCTGTATTTCGATAAGCTGCAATCCCTCATCGCACACCTGCGGGAGGACTTCCGGGATCCGGAGCTGCCGATTCTGCTCGTGCAGATCAACCGCCACATCGACGGCAACAAGGCGCCCGACCGCCAGGCGAGCTGGGGCGCGGTACGGGAGGCAGAGCGGCAGGCGGCGCACCGCCTCGGAAACGTCTATGTGACGACCGCCTCCGACTCCGTCATGAGCGACGGCATCCATAACGCCCCCATCACGAACGCCGCCGTCGGAGAGCGCGTCGGGCGGCTCGCCCTCGGGCACCTGTACGGGTGGGGGGCAGACTACGACGCCGCCGACCTCACCGGGGCGCGGCTGCTCTCGGACACCGAGGTCGAGCTCACGTTTGCGCACCTTCATACGCTCGTCACCTTCGGGCTCGCGCCCGACAAGCTCCCGATCCGCGTCACGGACGACGAGGGCGAGGCAGCTCTCCTCTCTTATACTTGCGCGTGCGAGCGCGTGACACTGACGCTCGCGCGGCCGGTCACGGGGCGGGTGTACGTCAGCGCGATGGACCGGGTGGAGGAGCCCTACTACATGGTGGACGGCGGCACGCAGATCCCCATCCTCGCGTTCTACCGCGTCGAGGCGACGCGCGCCTGAACACCCGCCCGCGGGGCGGTTTGAAGCTTCATAGAAAAAGGCTGTCTCCGGACAGCCTTTTTTGTTTGTAAGACCGAAACCACACGATAGTTGCATAAAAGAAAAGAGGTAGGCTGCCGAACGGGGTGGAGAACAAGGAGGTCAAAAGAGAGAAGAAAAGGAAAAATGAGAAAGGCTCCCTTGTGTAAAGGGAGCTGTCGCCAGAGGCGACTGAGGGATTGTAAAAGGGGAAAAAGGCAGAATGGGTAAGGGCGGGAGAACGACAGTCCCTCCGTCTCGCTACGCAAACAGGTGGGAGGGAGAAAGCATGACCGCGCAGGCAACCAAGCCCCCGGTGCGACGACAGTCGTCGCCGCCCCGAGGACAAGGTTTTCCAGCTTGTCGCACGCTGAAATCCGTTCACCGAAAGGATTTCAGCGGCTCTCCTTACACAGGGGAGGCTAGGATTGCGTCATCCTGACAAACCAGTCCGGGGATAAGGAAAGAACGGGAGAAAGCATGACCGCAGAGGCACCCAAGCCCTCGGTGCGACAACAGTCGTCGCCGCCCCGAGGACAAGGTTTTCCTGCTTGTCGCACGCTGAAATCCGTTCACCGAAAGGATTTCGGTGGCTCTCCTTACACATGGGAGGCATAACTACGAGCAATTGTCAAACGAGCACCAGGGCTATGCCCGAAACGGAAGCACCACCGGCGCGGCGGGAGATTTTCATTCTCCACCGGCAAAATCATGCGACCGATGCGACGGCATCCCATCGCAAAAGCGGATGCGGACGGTCGGGAAACGGTGCTTTTCTGTCGCCGCACGGCGAAAAGAGTCGAACGACATAAAAACAGCGGGGCGCCCGGAAAACGGGGCGCCCCGCCGCTGCTTTTCACCTTTCGGCAGGGTGTGCCGACGGGCGGCGACGAGGCGCCGGGCTTCACCTGATCGGTTTTTCCCGGAATGAGCCCAACGGCAAGTGCCGCCCCTCTACAATAGAGATGTGATGCGGGGTGCATCGCGAAAAGGACACGGGAGGAGGGAGACACGACGGACAGCCCCGGCTATGAGCGGCAAATGCTCGATTATTTTAAAAATGAGGGCTCGGACGGCGCTGACTTCCCGACTTTCGCGGGGTTCGCCGAGCGGATCGGAGTCACCCTCGGGGAGATGCAGCAATGGCGGCAGACAAACGAAGCGTTTGCCCGCGCATGGGACGAATGCCGGGAACGGCAGAAGGCGCGTCTCATCGTCGGCGGGCTGACAAAGCGGTATGACCCGTCCTTCTGCAAATTTCTCCTCGGGGAGATCTGCCCCGGCGACGAGAGCGGCACCTTCACCGTCTCGGTGGAGGTCATCGAATGAGACTGACGGTCACACGGCGGCAGAAAGCGTTTCTCGACGCGGGCGCCACCGAGGTACTGTTCGGCGGGGCAGCCGGGGGCGGCAAATCCCGCGGGCAACTCATCGACGCCTTCCTTTTCGCCCTGACGCACCCCGCATCCAAACAGCTGATACTGCGACGCACCTTCCCCGAGCTCGAAAAGTCGCTCATCCGCGAGAGCCTCGCTCTGTACCCGAAAAGCGTCTATACCTATCACGCGACCGGGCACACCGGCAGGTTCCCGAACGGGAGCCTCATCGACTTCGGCTACTGCGCGACCGAGAACGATGTGTTCCAGTATCAATCGGCGGAATACGATATCATCCGCTTCGACGAGCTGACCCATTTCACCGAGTTTCAGTACCTTTACCTGATGTCCCGCGTGCGTGGCGCCAACCGTTATCCGAAGCAGGTGAAGTCCTCGACCAACCCGGGCGGCGTGGGGCACGGGTGGGTCAAGGCGCGCTTCATCGACCCGTCGCCGCCGAACACGGAATTCACGCCCGCACGGGGCGGGAGCCGCATCTTCCTGCCGGCAAAGCTGGAGGACAACCGCTTTCTCCTCGGCGCCGACCCCGCCTACCGCGAGCGGCTGCTCGCCCTCCCGGAAAGGGAGCGGCGGGCGCTGCTCCTCGGGGACTGGAACATCTTTGACGGGCAGTATTTCGGGGAGTTCTCCTATGAGATACACACCTGCGACCCGTTCCCGATCCCCGCGCACTGGCGGCGGTACCGCACCATCGACTACGGGCTCGACCGCCTCGCGTGCCTCTGGATCGCGGTCGATGACGACCGCAACGCCTACCTCTACCGCGAGGTGTGTGAATCCGACCTCATTGTATCCCGCGCCGCCGAGAGGATTCTCGCGGCGACCCCCCGCGACGAGCACATTTATGCCACCCTCGCCCCGCCCGACCTCTGGGCGCGCAGTCAGGAGAGCGGACGGAGCAAGGCGTTGCTTTTCGAGGAGAACGGGGTACGCTTCACCAAGACCGCGAACGACCGGGAGACCGGCTGGCTCTCGGTCAAGGAGCTCTTACGGCTCCGCGCCGACGGAACGCCGCGTCTGCACATTTTCAGGACCTGCACCGAGATCATCCGGTGCCTGCCGCTTTTGCAGACAGACCCGTTGCGGCCGACCGACACGAAAACGGAGCCACACGAAATCACCCACGCACCCGATGCCCTCCGCGGCTTCGCCATCTACTACAGCCGTCCGTCACCGCCGCCCGCGGCTGCCGCGACCCTGTGGCACGCGGACCTTCTGGAGGACTACGAACGGGCAGGGGAGGAGGAGCGAGAATACCTGCGCCGCCGCTACGGCACTCCGATCTGCCCGGGAAAGGATAGCCTATGACCATCAGCAAACAAACCGACCGGCTTCACTTCTTCTCCGAACTCTACGAGGGAGCGAAGAACCATCTCGCGGAGGTGACCGATACCCTCCGCAGACACTATGAGCAATACAAGGGGAGCGACGAGATCGACGGCAGCACCGAGCGCGCCTCGGCGGTGCGGAACATCACCTACGAGATCGTGGAGAGCCAGATCTCCTCCGACATCCCCGCCCCCAAGGCGGAGGCGAAGCGGTACAGCCTCCGGCACGACCGGAACGCCACCGGCATCGAGCGGTTGTGCGCCAAGGTGCGGGACGAACTGCCCTTTGAGGCGTACAACGACATGGATGAAAGGTACACCTATATTTACGGCGGCAGCGTCTGGCTCGTGGAGTGGGACAGCGGCATCGAGGATGCCGGCGCACGGGGCGGCGTGCGCGTCAGCTGTCTCTCGCCGACCGATTTCTTCCCCCAGCCGCACATCACGGAGGTCGAGGACATGGAATACTGCTTCCTGCGCTTCGTCACCACCCGTGAGGAGCTCACGCGCCGCTACGGGGTGAGCCGCGCCGTCGCGAGCCTCGCCGAAACGGAGGGGGCGGGCGACGCCGGGGACGAGACCGTTACCGTGGTCGTGTGCTTCTGGCGGGACGAGGCGGGGGAGGTCTCCCGCTTCGTCTTCTCCGGCGGGGCGGTGCTCTCCGACATGGAGGGGTACTACCGCCGCAAGGAGCTCTATTGCCCGCGCTGCGGCGCGGCGGACCCGCTCTGCCGCTGCGGCAACCGGGAGCGCGCCCTGCGCGACGTGACGGAGGAGGTGCTCACGCACGACATCCTGCTCGGGGACGGATCGGTCATTCCCGCCAAAACCCCCCTTACTTTCGGCGAGGGCGGGGAGGCCGGCGAGGTCGGGACGAGGATCCCGTACTATATGCCGAAGCATTTCCCCATCGTGATACGGCGCAATACCAGCTGTGCCGGGCAGCTGCTCGGGCAGTCGGACTGCGCGTTCATCCGCCCGCAGCAGCAAGCCATCAACAAGGTGGAGAGCCGCATCATGCAGAAGCTCATGCGCTCGGGGGTCACGCCGCTCGTGCCGGAGGACGCGACCGTAACGCTCAACAACGCCGTGTTCGGGCAGGTCATCCGTCTGCGCCCCGGCGAGAGCGCGGCGGACTACGGCACGGTGGATACCACCCCGGACATCTCGCAGGACATCGCCGAGGCGGAGCGGCTGTACCTCCAGGCAAAGCGCATCGTCGGTATCTCGGACGCCTATCAGGGGCTGGACACCACGACGGCGGAATCCGGGTACTCGCGCCAGATCCGCATCCGGCAGGCAGCCGGGCGGCTGGAATCCAAGCGGCGCATGAAGTACATGGCGTACGCCGCGATCGACCGCCTCATCTTCGAGCACTACCTCGCCTACGCGGACGAGCCGCGGTGCATCACCTACACCGACTGCTTCGGTGTGCGGCACCCCGCGACCTTCCAGCGCTACGACTTCCTGGAATACGACCCCGCCTCGGGGCAGTACCGGTATGACGACGGGTATCTGTTCTCGGTCGATCTCTCGGGGGGACCCGAGCAGCAGCGCGAGGAGATGTGGGAGAAGAACCTCAAGAACCTGCAGGCGGGGACGCTCGGCGACCCGAAGGACCCGGCGACCCTGCTCCGCTACTGGCAGAACCAGGAGCGCGCGCACTATCCGTTCGCACGGGAGAACGTCATGTACTTCCTCGACAGAATCAAACGGGAGGAGGGACAGAATGGCACAGAAGCAGATACGGGACTGGCTGCAAAAGGCGGCGGCGATCCTTGCGAGATCGGCGACGCAGCAGGACAGGCGTGACGACGCGAAGCCGGTAAAAGACGGCTACGCCTCGTGGCTGGAGCTCTACGGCACGGACGCAAAGGCGGCATACGCCAAAGCCGCGCGGGCAGCGGATATCACCTATGACCGCGCGGGCAGCCGTTACGGCGCCCGGGGAGAGGCGGTCGCCCGCGCGGGGCTGACCGGCTCCGGCTACGGGGACTACCTCGACGGGGTCGCCTACGCGACCCACGCAAGGACGCTCGCGGACGCGGCGGAAAAACAGGCGGAGACGGCGCGGCAGAACCGGCGCGATTACGCCGATTACCTGACCGCGGAGAGCAAGCGGCGGCAGTCGCTGCTCGGCAGCATCAAGGGGCAGGGCATCACCGACGAGGCGACCGCCGAGGCCTATGCACGCGCCTGCGGCATGGGCGACGGGGACGCCGCCGTCATCGGCACCCTGGTCGGCAAAATGCGCGAGAGCGGCAGCGGCGTCAGCGTCCATCAGAAGGTCAAGGTCATGCAGTACATGGTGAACCAGGAGATGCCGCGCGAGGTCGCGTACTCCTACGCGCTCACCTGTGGGATGACCGAGCAGGAAGCCCGCGAGATGGCGGAGGCGACCGAAGCCGCCGTCAACGCCAAAAACAAAAATCTCATCCACTATCACTGAAAAGGAGCAGACACATGAAAGACAAGAAGCAGAAGAAGAACCCTTACGCAACGGTCAGCGGCGGTAAAATCACCGCGCCGAACACACCCGTGGCAGAGCCGAAAGCCACCCGCAGGACGGGGACCGACCTGCGCGTCAAGAAGTAAGGGGGCGCCGGCATGGAGCAGTTTACCGATACCGGCGCGATGAGCGCCGCCGGAGGTACGGCGGATCCGCAGGGGATGACCCCCGTCTCACTGACCGCGCTCGTCGCAGGACAGGGGGCGGGCAGAACGGATGCCGCCGACCCCCGGGAGGGAGAAGTGACCCCTGACGGGGCTGCGGGCGGCGTGGGTGACACCGCCAGGAGGGCGGCGCCCGGCGCCCCCGGTGCAGAAGATACGGGGGAAACGCGCGACAGCGATGCCGCCGCGGAGGAGAGCGCCGCCGACGCCGCACCGACGGATTACGCCGCGCTCGCCGCGGAGGATCTCCGTGAGATCAAGCGCATGGCGCCCTCACTCGCGGGGCTTACACACCTCGCGGAGCTGCCGAATGCCCTGCGGTACGCCGCCCTGCGCGACGCCGGGCTCTCGGTCGAGGAGGCGCTCTATGCCGCCTGCCACGCCTTCGTCACCCCGCGCGCCGCGGACAACCGCGCGCATTTGCGCTCTGCCGTCCCGATCGGGGCGGCGGGTACCCCCTCCCGCATGACCGCCGCCGAGATGCGCGAGGCGCGCGAGCTGTTCGGCGATCTCACCGAGGGGGAGATCGAGCGTCTGTACGCCAGATGTCAACCGGAATAATTCACAACAAAAGGAGAAAAAACAATGTTTCGTCTCGTGAAAATCAAAAACGGGCGCTGTAACCAGCCGGAGCCCGAAAAACTGGGCGCCACGGCGTCCGAGACCTATACGCTCGGAGAGGCGCTCGTCCTCTCCGGCGGGGCGGTCACCAAGTGCGGCGCGACCGCAAAGCCGACCTATATCGCGGGGGAGGACTACACCGCACCCGAGAGCGGAGCGCGCCGCGTCACCGTCTACCCCGTCAGCGCCGACATGATCTTTGAAGCGCCGCTGACGGCGGCGCCGACCGCACTCACCGACGGCAGCGCCGTCACGCTCTCCGCCGACGGGCTCGGCGTGACTGCCACCACCACCTCCGGGGTCGCCACCATCGTCGATCTCGCCGGTGCCGCCGCGAGCGGGGACAAGATCCTCGTGCGCTTCTGACCGATCACAAACGAAAAGGAGAAACACAAATGGCAATTCTGTTTTCCAAGTCCTCGGGCGTGAACAACGCCCAGGTCGGCCGCCTCGAGACCCCGATCAAGATGGTCATCGAGCATGAGTCCGACCTCCAGACCAAGCAGGGCGGTATCCGCGACTGGCTGTTTAACGTCGAGCGCTCCGCCAAGTTCGGCGAGACCATCGTCGGGCAGAACGAATTTGACGTCTTCCAGGCAGCAGCCGAGGGCGCCGGTGCGGAGAACGACGATATGCAGGAGACCTACCGCAAGTTCATCGAGCACATCCAGTTCATGAAGGAGTTTACCATCACCGCCGAGATGATGGAGGACGCCGCCTACGGCGTCGCCGCGGACGCCAGACGCCGCGCCGAAAACTTCACCCGCGCCTACTACAAGACCCAGCACAAGATCTGCGAATACGCACTCGCAAACGGCACCGCATCCGGCGGCACCTTTGCCCGCGCCAACCTCGACCTGACGGCGCCGGACGGCAAGCCGCTGTTCTCCTCCGCGCACAAGTGGGGCGGCAAGCGGCAGAGCGGCACCCAGTCCAACTATTTCTGGGGCGATATCTTCGGCACCGGTACCGATACGCGCACGCTCTCGACCGGCGCGTTTGAGGAGGCGCTCGCCGAGCTCGCCGTCAAGCTCCGCAACATGAAGGACGAGAACGGCGACATCCTCGGCTACACCGCCGATACCATCATCCTGCCCGGCAACCGCCCGCTCGCCGAGACCATCGCCAAGAAGGTCTGCGGCTCCGAGGGCGCGACCGGCAACGGCTACAACGACATCAACCTCCACTTCGGCAACTGGAACATCATCGTGATGCCCAACTGGCAGACGAGCGACGACCGCGTCATGATCATGTCCCGCGAGGCGAACAAGAACCTCAGCGGCAATATGTTCTTCAACCGCGTGCCGCTGACCGTGACGAGCTGGTGCGACAACCACACCGGCAACTACATCTGGAACGGCAGATGCCGCTTCGGCGTCGGCTTCGGCTCCTACAAGCACATTCTGCTCGCGGTGGATGCCGCGAGCGCCGTCACGGGCGCGATCCAGCTGTAAGGAGGCGCACCGTGACATACGCGGAACTGAAAGCAAGTACGGCGCTCCTCGGGTTCACGGACACGCTCGACGAGCTCTCGGACACGGCAGAGGCGTCCTTCCGTGCGGCGCTCGGGCGCGCCGCCGTACAGGTGGACGCATTGCGTCCGCGCACGGGCACGGTGTTTCTGACCCACGCCCCCGCCGTCAATCTCACCGATGAGCCGCACTTCCCCCTCACGCCGGGCGCGCCGCGCACGGTCTCTCATCCGGATGCCGTGGCGTACTGGTTCGAGGGGCGGGGGACCGGCACCTGCGAGGTGACGGCGGGGGACGGCAGCACCCGGCACATCGCCTGGGACGCGCCCGAGACCCCCGCGCCCTTCTGGGGCATCGTCAGCGGCGGGGTAACGCTCGTTTTCACCGGCGGGGCGGGGGGGAGCGTCGAGAACCTCGGCATCTACGACGGGGCGGGCGGGGTACCCATCCCGCACGGGGGCGGCGCCTATGTGCGCTACCCGCTCCGTGACCGCGCCGCGGACTTCCGCGCTCTGGCAGAGCCGCCCGCCCGCTGGCGGGACGGGGCGTATGAAACGCTGACAGACGGCTATGAGACCGACGGGGAGGGCAACCTCTACCTCGCGCGGAGCCTGCCCGGCTCCTATCGGGTGCACTACTTCAGGGCGGTGCCGGAGATCGGCGAGGACTTCCCCGAGGGGGGTGAGCTGCCGTTCGACCGCGACCAGGCAGAGCTCCTGCCGCTGCTCATCGCCTACTATCTGCTCCTCGACGAGGAGCCGGACAAGGCGGCGGAGTACCTGAATCTCTACCGCGAGGGCGCCGTCCTCGTGCGCCGCGGGGCGGGCGCGGCGGCGCCCGCCGCCTATCGCTCGGTCAACGGCTGGTAAGGCGGTGAGACGATGAGCGGAAAAACACAGTCGGGCAGCGTCTTCACGCGCGTGCTCGAAAACTTCGGCGGGCTGGACACGGCGCATCCGCCCTCCGGCGTCGCGCCGAACCGGTTCACCAAGCTCGAAAACCTGTGGCGGGATTACGCGGGGGGTGAGGGGAGCCTTATTGAGACCTTCCCCGGGTACCGGTGCCTTGCGGCGCTCACCGGCGCGGTGCACGGCATCTTCCGCCTGCTCGCGGGCGGGGTGGCGTATCTCGTCATCCACGCAGGCAGGCGCGCCCTGACCGTCCCCTTTTCCGAGACGGACGGGCACACGGTCGGTACCCCGACCGAGGTCGCGGGGAGCGCGGGCGTCCTCGCCGACGCCCCCTCCGTCGCCTTCACGTTCGGGGAGTGTCTGTACCTCATGGACGGTACCGGGTACTACGTGATACGGCACACGGAGGAGGGGTTTTCGCTCTCCGACGTGCAGAATGCCTATATTCCGGTTACCTATGCGGACGGGGAGCCGTACGAACAGCGCAATCTGCTCTCGGACTACGCGGATGTACAGTACCGGGTGCGGAGCCTCGGTGCTTTCAGCCACGGCACACCCGAGCTGCGGTACCGGGTGACGTCGGACACCGACGCCACCTGCGAGGTCAGCGGGCTCGCCGACGGGTATGAGGGCACGGTATATGTGCCCTCTACGGTCGGGATCGGCGGTCGCGCCTTCCGCGTCACCGCGATCGGGAAGAACGCCTTTGCATTCCGCGCCGTCACGCACCTGTATGTCTCGGAGGGGGTGGAGATACTCGGCAATTACGCCTGCTTCGGCGTCGGGGAGATGACCGAGGTCGTCCTGCCGGACAGCCTGACCCAGATCGGGCTCTACGCGTTCAAGAGCTGCACGCTGTCGAAGCTCGTCCTCGGTGCGGGGCTCCGCACCGTGCGGGAGCAGGCGTTCAACGCAGCGACGCTCGGCAGCGTCGTATGCCACGGCGAATCGGACAGTTACTGGGAGGCGGTGACAGTCGCCGCCGGGAACGATGTGCTCACCGCGGCGACGAAGCGCTATGTCACGACTTATCCGGTGCAGTTCTGCGCGTTCCCGCTCCTGGACCCGGTCGTGGAGCTCATGTCCGTCACGGTGGACGGTACCGCCGTCACCGCGGTGAGCGGGCGCTACTTCACGGAGGAGCGCGGCGGGCTCGTGACGGGCGTCATCCTGCGGAGCCAGAGTGGAGAGGATCTGACGGGCAAGCAGATCGCCGTGCGGGTGCGGCTGAAAGCCAACGGCTTTCGCTCTGACGCGACGCACCCCGACGTCAGCGGGGCGAACCCCGGCTATACGGGCACGGCGTCCGACGCCGTGACGCATACGACCCTCGCCTGTCTCTGGGACGGGCGGGTGTTCTTCGCGGGGAACCCGGCACTGCCGAACACGGTGTTCTACACCGCGCGGGACAGGAACGGCGCCGTCAACCCCGCCTATGTGGGGGTGCTCAACTACTTCAATGCGGGGCTCGGGCAGTGCCCGGTCACGGCTCTCCTGCCCACCGTCTCACACCTCGCCGTCTTCAAGGGCGGCGACGGCACAGAGGGGAGCGTACTGCTGTATGAGGGCAAGGACACCGGCGAGAATATGCTCCCGCGTATCTACGTCCTCCGTCAGACGCTCTCCGGCGACGCCTGCATCGGCGGCGCCCTCCACTTCGGCAGTGACCCCGTCTACCTCTCGCGGGGCGGGGTGGAGAGCATCGGGTACGAGAGCCTGAACGCCTCCCGCGTCGTGCTCCACCGCTCGACCCTCGTCGATGCGGCGCTCGCCGAAAAGGCGGGGGAGGAGCCGCTCGCCGCCGTATTCGAGGGGTACTATATCCTGCTCTATCCGGACGGTGAGGCGTACCTTGCGGACGGGCGGCGCCGTGTACGCACCGCGGAAAACACCGAGTATGAGTGGTACCGCCTGACGGGCATCTGCGGCTACACGGGCGACCTGCCGGTCTTCCGCTACGCGGCGGGTTATGCCGCGGGAGAGCTGCCGGTCGTGACCCGGGGCGGAGTCAGCGAGCCGCTCGCCATCCATGAGACCCCGGGGGCGCTCCCCCTCGGGGCGACGGAGGAGACCTACGCCGAGGTTTACCCCGCGGTGACCACCGTCACCGGGGAGGGGGGCGAGACGTATTCCTACGTTGCCGAGGAGAGAGACGGGGAGACACACCTCTATCTTGTGGAGAAAACGGGGGAGCGCATGGGCGGTCGGAAAAGTGCGCCGACGGTGCTCGCCGCGCTCGGCGGCAAGCTGTTCTTCGGTACGCAGAACGGGCAGCTGTTCGTCGTCAACACGGATAAACGCCGCCCCGGCGGCGGCATCCCGCGCGAGTATTACTCCTACGGCGGGCACGCTTTCCTCGCGGGGTTTGAGACGGGGCTCGACCTCTGCGACGTACCGAACTACACCAAGCGGACGGTGCGGAATACCGCCATCGCCGAGATCCGCGCGGGCGGGGAGGTCGCCCTCGACGTGCGCGTCAGTCACGGCGGGTATTTCACGACCGAGCGGGGCAGCGTGGCGACCGGGGACGGCATCGTCTTCGACGCACTGGACTTCCGCACCGTCGGCTTCGGCGCCGGAGGGCTCTCCGTCCTCGCGCTCCGCGAGCGGAGCCGCAAGTGGGTCGGCAAGCAGTACCGGATGTACGCCCGCGCTTATGCCGCCCCGCTGGCTCTGCACCGCATCGCGTACTCATGGCAGATCGCGGGCAAGGTGAAAAACAAATAAGAAAGGAATACTATGAAACGGTTTTTGATTGCACTTACAGTCGCCCTCCTGCTCCTTTGTCTCACGCTCGGCGCCTCGGCAGAGACTGCCGGCGCCGACGCGGAGCAGCCCTCCGGGGCGGATACCGGCATGGCGGGGGAGGTTGGCGACGACGCAGCCACCGCGGCAGACCCCGGAGCGACGGGGGAGACCGATGCGGGCGCCGCCTCGGCGGCGGACGCCGGACAGGACAGCGCCCCGGGCACCGGTGCCGGAGACACGGAAAAAAGCGGGGAGGTGCCGGAAAACACGGCACCTCCCGGTGAAGACGGCACGGACGCGGCAGCGCGGGAAACGGTGGGCGGGCGCATCGCGGCGTTCTTTGAGACATACATCGGCGAGATCTTCTCTGCGCTGACCCTCGTGGGGTCGCTCGTGCTCATGTGCGGCTACAAGCGCGGGTTTCTCCCCGCCCTCTGCCGCGGGCTCGACTGTGTGACGCGCTCGACCGAGAGCCTCGGCAGGCAGGCAATGGAGACCTCGGAGGAGGCAAAGACGCGGCTCGGGGCATTCCTCGACCGGGCATCCCCGCTCCTTGAACAGGCGGAGGGGATCCTGGCGCTCGCAAACGACTTCCGCACGAGGGCAGCGGCGCTGGAGGGAGAGCTCGCCCTGGCGGCAGACGACCGCGCGCGGGAGGAGACGCTCTGGCGCGGGGTGGCGGATCTGCTCTACGGCGTGTTCTCTGCCGCCAACCTGCCCGATTACGCCAAGGAGCAGCTGGGGGCGCGTTATGCCGCCCTGCTGGCGGTGGTAGCGCCGCAGGAGGGGACGGATGCGGGCGCGGGTGTATAAGGTCGTCGGGCTCTGCCTCGCGGTGATCCCGCCGGCGGTGACGGCGCTCTGCTACTTCCCCCTGTGGTTCTCCTCGCGGGGGAGCGCCTTCTCGGTGCTCTCCATCCTGCTCCTTGCGCTGTGCCTGCTCCCGTTCCGCCGCGCGATACGCGACTACATGAGATCGCCCTCTGCCTGGCAGATGTGGTTTGTCCTCTGGGTCGGGCTCACGCTGTTCGCCCGCATCTGTAACGGGCTCCGCGTGGTGGCGTGCGTCGGCTCGCTCTCCGGGCTTGCCGGAGAAGTGTTTTTTTGGCTCGCGCGACGGGCGTCGGAGCGCACCGGCGCGGGCACCGGCACTGTAACAGGCACGGGTACAGATACCGCGGAGGGGGGCGCCGGGGAGGATCGCCATGAAGCGTGAGGGAGAGCCCTTCTCCTTCGGGGAGGGGCTGCGATTGCGCCCCGAAACACGGCGGTATGCGGGGATATGGGTCGGTGTCCTGACCGTCCTTTTCGTCTCGGCGGTGTTCTTCTGCGAGATGCACCTGACCGCCGCCCCGGTCGAACAGACCGCCATGACGGCGGCGGTGACGGTGTTCGCCTGCTTCGTCATGTACACCTCCATGTTCGATGCCGGGCGGCAGCAGGGGCTTTCCGGGGAGAAATTCCTCGCGCTCACGGAGCGCTACGACACCCTGCGCGACCGCGCCCGGGAGCAGAACGGGGAGGGGGTCGAGGCATTCTGCACCGCCTATGTGGCGGAGGAGCTGGTGCGCTCGCGTCGCCGCCTGCTGTTCGCCGCCGGGGAGAGTGAGGAGGACTTCCTCCTGTACCGCGAGGGGCGGATGCCGCGGGAGGAATACCGCGCGCGGTCACACTGCCGCCGCCGGGCACTCCGCGCCGCCGCACGCATGAAGCCGCTCCGCCTGCACGCCGCCATGCTGCTCACCGCCCACAGCGGGGAGCGCCGGGGGCTGACCCTCTGCACCGGCGGGGCACGTCTGCGCCGCGGTCTGCGGGCACTCGTGCCGACGGTCTTCGGCTCCCTCGTGACGGTTGCCGTCACACTTGAGGGGCAGACGCTCACGCTCCCCGTCGTCATCGCGGGGCTGTTCCGCATCTTCACCCTCATCTGGACAGGGGTGCGCGGCTATGCCGCGGGCGGGGCGTCCGTCACGGCAGAGGAGAGCACGGTCCTGGAGACCAAAGCAACGCTCCTCGGGATGTACCTTGCCGGGGGCACCGGACAGCCGCAGGAGAGCGGCTCATAAGATAAGGTTTCTTTCCGGAAACGAAAAGAAACGCCGCCGGGGGAGATCCCCCGGCGGTTTTCGGTTTTGTCGGCTTTCTGCCCCGGCTGGCGGTGGGCACCCCGCGCACCGCGGGGTGCCCGGTCCCGGGCGCTTTGCCGGGCGGTGTCACCCCTCCGTTACGCCTCGGGCAGGAGCCCGAGCCCGCGCGCGATGCGGAGCTTCGCCCGCTTTTTGTAGCGCTTGTAGGTGGCGGGGGAGAGGGTGTAGAGCGGGCTGTAGGTCGCGCCCCGGCGGCAGGCGATGTCCTGCCGCATGGCGACGCGTGCGTCCGGCTCCAGGGCAGAGAGCGAGGTGTTCAGCGCCTCGTCGATCGTGCGGTTGAGGTGGCGGTAGAGGTCCCTCGTCTCGTCGTTCGTCTCCGGCGCGCCGATGGCGCGCTCCCGGCGTTCGTAGTCCTCGCAGTAGGCGATGACGAGGTGCTCAATGCTGCGGTCCAGTGTGCCTAGCCAGCCTCCTCGCCCTGCGGCGCACGCTCGCGCTCCCGGCGTACCGGCCAGCGCTTCGCGGCGTTCTCGCGGTTGATTTCACAGCGGCTGCGATAGAGCGATTTGTCCTGCTCCATGCGCGCCGTGATAAACGCGAACGCCATCTGTGCCGCGGGCGGCAGGCTCCCGGAGGTATCCTGCCCGTCATCGTAGTCAAAAAGGGACATCAGCAGTTTGCCGCGCTCGTCATCCGAGAGCAGGGCGAGGGATGCGCGGTAGGTGGGATACATGGAGAAGCCCTTTATATCCTTTGCATAAGACATAGGGTGTCCCTCATCTCCTTTTGCAGTTCTGCGAGGCGCTCCGCACCCTCCCCGAGCTCGCCGAGCGTCGCCCGCGCGCTCTCAAGGAGTGCGTCGAATGCCTCGGCGGTCGCCTCGTCGCGCCGGTACGACCGGAGGAGGTCCCGCGCGACCTCCAGCGCAGCATACCGCTCGCGTGCCGTGGAAAGGGATGCGGAGAGCGTTCGGAGCTCGGTACGGATATCGGTGGGGTCTCTCCATGAAATCGGTTCGCCCCTGTCGGTTTTCACTGTGTGTAGCATGGTCTGTTCCTTTCTTGTCGCGTTTGGATCGCCGTCATGGGACGGCGCGGCGGCGCGCCGGAGAAATGCCGTTTGGCAGCGCGCCCGCCCGATAGGACCGATCGCCGGGGGCGGGGCGAGGGCTCGGGCAGCCAAGCAAACAGGGAGTCATCTGCACTTGGTAATGTTATGGTAGCACGGGAAAAGTAGCCCTGTCAAGTGACGGAATTGTCGGAAAATGAAGAAAAATGTTGAAAAGTCTGCGTAAATGCGTTATACTGGTGTAAAATGTAACGCAAGAGGTGACAATGCATGGCATTTGGAGAGATTTTGCGACAAAAGCGCCGGGCGGCGCACCTGACCATGGAGGCGCTCGCCGCCGCGGTCGGCACTACGCGGCAGACGATCTACCGATATGAGAGCGGGATCATACAAACGCCGCCGTACGATAAGGTGGAGGCACTCGCGGCGGCGCTGGATTGCCCGCCCGCCGACCTGCTGGGCTGGACCGAGGATGCCCCCGAGGAGACGCTCGGCGAGGCGCGTGTGGCGCTCGTCTACGAGGGGGCGGATTTTTCCGTGACCGCCATGGATGACGCCATGTCGGGGGATCGGATCCTCGAGAGGGATACCGTGTTTGTGCGCAGGTGCACGGCGTTTGAGGGGGAGGGCATTTACGCCGTCCGCATCGGAGGTGTCACCATGCTCCGCCGGGTGACGGTGGACGGGAGCGGAGGAAACATGATCCTCTGGGCGTCCAATCCCGCGTTCCCGCCGATGGTCGTCACGGCGGCAGAGGAGCCGCCGGAGCTGCTCGGGCGCGCCTTTCTTTTACAGACCGCGCTGTAAGAGTGCCGCGTGCTCTGTATATCGTGTGGGCGGGGACGTGAAAGAAAAAGGCACCGCCCGGGGGCGGTGCCGGTGGCTTTGGCTCACGCCTCTGCCAGACTTGCTTCAATATAGGGGACGATCTCGTTCTGGGCGATGCCCAAAACCAGAGAGAGCTCATCGAACAGGATCCGTTCTGCTTTCTTGAAGGCATTTTCGTCCGCCATGAGGTTTTTCTTTCCGCGGGCGCGCAATTCGCCGCGTCTGCGCCATACGGCTTTGGTCAGGCGCATGAGATCGGAGGCGCTGCCCGCCGAGAGGATCTCCTGAAAACGGGCGCTGCGCTGGCGGTTGTCCTCAATCCATGCCACTTCCTCCCGCGGAATCTCGGCGAGCATCCGCTTTGCCTCCTCCGGCGTCATGGGGGCGCGCATCCGCGCGACCAGCTGCTCGTTGTCCGTCGGGACGAATACGGAGGAGCCGCCCGAGAGCGGGACCAGCACATAGTATTCGCGAGGCTCCCCCGCGAAGGACTCTCGCCGGATATCCGCAATGCGGCACGCGCCGCTCGATCCGTAAATCACACATTCTCCAGCTCGGAACATAGCGTTTCTCCTTCCGTTAAATCGGGCTTTTATTCCACCCCTATATATATTTTAACAGAAATGTCAAAAAAAATCAAAATTTTTTTCGGAACATAAAAAATATTTTTCCGATGCCTTGACAAATCCGGGCGTCCTGTGCTATGATTAACAAGTCTCCGATGAGACCCATATCCGACGCGGGCGTGGCGGAATTGGCAGACGCGTAAGATTCAGGTTCTTATGATCGCAAGGTTGTGAAGGTTCAAGTCCTTTCGCCCGCACCAAAAAAGAGGCTCCCCAAAGCGGGAGCCTCTTTTTTGGTGCGGCGGGAACCTTCACCCGGAATTTCGGAGAAATTCCGACGGTTCCCGACGGCTCGAAAACGAGGGTCGCGGTGCTCGCTCGCTCACCTTTCGCCCGCAAGCGGAAAAGGTGGGCAGGGTGGATGAGAAAAAGAAATGTGACCTCCCCGACGGGAGGTCATTTTTTTGGTGTGGCGGGGTCACTCGGCAAGCAGCCTTTCGGCTTCTTTCCTCTGCTCGCTCATGTATTCGTAAATGGTGGAACGGAACCATTTGCTTTCGACGAAGTCTTCTGCAAACGCATCGATGATCTTCAGGGCAATCTGAAACTGGGAGGCGGCTTTTTCGTTGTCGCCCCTCTCTTCCAGGCACTTACCCGTGATCAGTAACATCTCGATCAGGTCCTCCGCCGAGAGGTTTTTCTGCTTTTGCGCCGCCTCATAGCTATCCTCTCCGTCCAAAAGGGATGCCATCAGCTCCAGCTTTGAAAAGTAGATCTCGGGGATCTGTTCAAGCGTGGGTCGGACGAGGTCGTTCTGCCCGTTTTCCCGGTAGCACGATGCAAGGATCCGGCAGGCATCGTACTTAACGGAATCGTCTTTCGTCGACTCGATAAGCGTCTTGCACAACCTGATGACCTCCTCCGCCCGCGTCCGGTAATCCAGTGTATAAAGCAGGTTGTTGAGGATGATGTCATTCCCCGGGAATCTCTGCAAGCCCTCGCGCAGGATGCGCTCCGATTTTGCACTGTCGGTCACACGGTATTGATACGCCTCCCGGCAGATCGCCTCTACCTGCTTTTCCGCCTCGAACCGGTTGAAATCAAAAAGCTCATCGGTCGTTACGCCGAAGAAAGAGGCGATGGCGGGAATCATGGTCACATCCGGCAGGGTGCTGCCGGTCTCCCACTTGGAAACGGCTTGAAAGGATACCCCGAGGTAGCTCGCAAAAACCTCTTGGGAGATGTTTTTCTGTTTTCTCAAAGATTTGATCTTTTCTCCGAATTTCTGCATGGTTATGCCTCCTTACTGTTTTGGATCGGCACCTATCCTGCTTCTACTATAACACATCCCGCCCGAAAAGCAATCACTCGTTTTGAGAGAAAAATTCTAGTATTGGTTGAAAAACAAAGTACCCTGCCGCCGATGTGAGACGCCAAACGGGGCGTCACATGGGTGGCAGGGGATTCTTGCATCCGGGCTTGCAACAGGCGGGGTTGGGAGGGGAACGGGATGCCGGGTGCGGCGCGGTGTGTTAAGCGCGGCGCGGTTGCAAGTCCGGCTGGGATATAGGGCAATCGCGGCGGGTCAGGCGGGTGCACCGCCTGCGGCGGTCATTTCCTCGATGCGGTCGAGAGGGAACGGCGGGTTTGCCAGCGGGCGGAGGGCGATGCTCATGAGCTTCACCGGATTATCGTCCGCGGCGATGCGATTGGAGCGCAGGCACCCGCACCGACGGCAGCGGTGGACGATCGCCCACTCTCCGCCGCTCCCCGTTTTCATCGGGCGCGTCAGCGAAAACAAGCCACCGGCGTGTTTTCGCCTTGCTTACCTTTCGCCCGCAAGGGAAAAGGGCAGACGGAGTAGATAAGAAGCAAAATGACCTCCCGGATGGGGGGTCATTTTTGTGGGCTGCCCGGTGTGAAAAGGGGCGGATTTTCAGGAAAAATGAAGAAAACGGTCGGTTTTTATGCAAGGTATTCCGGACGGTAAATCCTTTGTGCTACAATAGCAATCGCATAGGGGCATCTCCTCATCAGAGGTCGACTGTGGGGGGAGCCACAGAACACGCAAAGGAGGTGCAGAATGACCGACCCATAGGAAGGGGAACCACTCCGAGGGCGAGGGGGCGAACAGCGCCCTTACGGAGTGCACGCACGACAAGGCGGCCGCATACCTGACCGTCCGTTTTTCCAAACATCAAAAATATGTATTGCACAAAGCAATCAAAGGAGTTAAAATATGAAAAATATCGTAAAACTTTCCCTCGTGGCAGTGATGGCAATCCTGCTTGTACTGACCTCTGCAATCTCCGCGATGGGGCTCGCCACGGAACAGGCGGCACTGGTATCCGATGACGGCGTTGCCCAGTCTGTCGCTCCCGATGGCAATTTCAACACCGTTTACTATTTCAGCGATAATTTGCAGAGTAGGACATATCGGCAAAGCCTGCTTCAGTCAGGTGCGGTTGACAGATGCGATTTGTATTACTACGACCCTACTGTATTTGTTTCAAAAGTCAAAGAATTGTATGAAAATGACGAGAATGGAATCTTTTCCAGCCAAGACTGCTATGTGATTTTCGAAATCATGTCTTCTTTTACAATCCAGATTGACAATGATGACGGGGATTTGCTTACTGATTTTCTGTATAACATCTTCAGTAGATTTCATGAAAACGGTTGTAAAATCATGTTTATCTGCGGGGTGGATGAGAATCAATACATGGGTTACCGGGATTTCTTAAGTTATGTAGACGTCCATATCAACTCAGGCATATACTATAATTTTATTGCCAATATTTTTTACAGAGCAATGCGGAACAGCACGGGTAATCCATTCGATAACGCAACTTTTATTTTGGATGCCTCACTGTCACCGAACGCTGAAAACGGGCATATTTCAACCAGTTTTATTGTAAGCTATTTTATACCGTTCATTCGTTCTATATTTATCGATGAACTTCTATACACCACGATCACCAATGCCGATGTTATGAACATACACCAAATCAAATTAATCTGCCACATCTATAATACGACATTCTATAATGTCATGACCAACGAATATATCTATTGGGACGATGATCTCCTATCGAACGGAGAGTTTGCCTCCGCGATTGAAAACGATCATATCTATGCCATCGGCACCACATGGAATGGCGCTTCTGAAGCGGAGTCGTGGCTCCAAATGATGCAGGAATCCAAAAAGAACTGCAGTAAAAGTTTCTCCATTTTTCTGTATAACACTGATGGTTACGCCATTTCGGACAATGTCAGCTCCGATGTATATGTTGCCGGACCCGTAACGGGTATTTATGAGGTGATACTCGCGTTTGTCAGCGGACAAGATATGCGGCCCTTCAAAAACTGGAGCGGTTTGTGCGAGATCACGCATAAGCCTATGAACTTCAGCATTTATGGGTGGATGGTGGATCTTACTGACGTGTTCATTGTGGATGGCTGGCAGGTGATTATGACGCCGGCACAATATGCTTATTATCGATGCGATAACAATGATGTCGATCCGAAGTCCACTATCTAACCCTCAGTGGCTCTCCCGCCGCACATCGCGCGGCGGGAGAGCCTGATAAAAGAAAACAATCCGGTTTTTGAAAGGAGTGGCTATGAATGCCAAAAAGAAATTCTGCCTGATGATCGCAACGGTGGCGTTCATCATCCTGCTGTGCGCGCTCGCCGCCGGCTGTGGGAAGCGGCCCGCCGCAGTACCCCCGGCACCTACGGGGCTACAGATCGAGAACGACATCCTGACCTGGCAGGAGGATGAGAAAGCCACCGGCTATCTTGTGAGCGTCGACGGGAAGGAATACCAGGCGAAGGGGAGCGGGTTTGACCTCTTCCTGCGTCTTCTGCAATCCAAGACCTATGAATTACGGGTGCGGGCACTGTACGATACCATCGGTGCCGCCGACTCAGACTGGTCGGAGCCGGTTACATATACCGTAGAAGCAGTGGAATTTTGCCGGATCCGTCTGATCAACGATGATACCGAATATGAGATCGCGGCGGTGGATCCCGAACAGATCCGCGGAAAACTATGCCTCCCGTCCCATGCCCAGGATCAAAAGCCGATTACGCAGATCGCCGACTCCGCTTTTGAAAACTGCACCGGTCTCACCGGCGTCATCATCCCGGATACCGTGAAAACGATCGGTAACAAAGCCTTCAGCGGATGCACAAACCTCCGTCGTGTGCGTAACTCCACGGTGTGCGAAACGATCGGAGGCTACGCCTTTTCCAATTGTGTGGCGCTGACGGGGATCCACCTGCCGGGAGGGATCGATACGATCGGAAGTTTCGCCTTTTTTAACTGTGCTGCCCTTTCCGACATCACGCTGCCGACGGCGCTGACCAAGCTCAACGCAGCTACATTTCGTGCTTGCAGCTCGCTTGAGAAAATATACATCCCGGAGTATGTGGAATCCATCGGCATACAGGCGTTCGGCCTCTGTGACCGGCTCACCTCGATCACGGTAGCGGAGAACAATCCGGTCTTTTGGAGCAAGGACAACTGCGTCATGCGGAGATCGGATAACGAACTTGTCCTCGGCATCGGGACCGGCATCATCCCATCGGAGGTCCGATCCATCGGTTCTTACGCCTTTGCGGAATGCTCCGGGCTCTCCGAAATCACGGTCCCCGGCACCGTGGAGATCATAGGTCCGGAGGCGTTTGCTTGCTGTCACAATCTCACCGCTGTGACGCTCGAAGAGGGGATCAGGAGCATCGGCATCGGAAAAGCCAAATACGGAGCTGCTTTTTGGGATTGCCCACGCCTGACGCACCTGGAGATCCCGGCTACCGTAGAGAATATCGGCTTAGGTATGACGAGGTATTGCAAGGGGCTCACGAGCCTCACCGTCAGGGAGGGCAACGCCACTTACAGGAGTGAGGGGAACTGCATCATCCGCCGGGCGGACGACGTGCTCGTGATGGGGTGTCCGGCAAGCGTGATTCCGGAGGGTATCCGGGAAATCATGGAAGAAGCATTTGAAGCCTGTGCACTCAAGGACGTGGTGATACCGGAAGGGGTAGAGGTCATCGGTGGCGGCGCCTTTGCGGAGAACGAACTGACCTCCCTGAAGCTACCCCGCACACTCCGCAAGATCGGGGATGATGCTTTTTTAAAAAATGCTTCTCTCACGATCATTGTGATCCCGAATGGGGTACAGGAAATCGGGGCAAAGGCTTTCGACGAATGCGGAGCGCTCACCGTCTTTTTACCGGGGAGCGTCGAGACCATCGGAGCAGGGGCTTTTGATGGGGCGGCAACCGTTTATACCTCCGCGTCAGAGGACTTTCCTGCCGGTTGGCATCGAGCCAACTATTCAAATCCAATGGACTCCAATTGGGCGAAAGGTAACATCATTTTCGACTGCTCGCTTGGCGACGACGACGGTTATCCGTATGTCGCTTCACTGACCTGGCTCTATGAGGAGACGTATGAAGAGGATGCATACGGGAGTTTCTACAGTTGTACTTCTAATATCCCGACGATCACAAGAGGAATCCGGGTGCCGTACCGTGACGGCTATACCTTTATGGGCTGGACGACGGAGGCTTCGGGCAATACGGTGCAGTATGGGAAGACGACTTACGAGGGGGACAAGGGGACGTATGAGCGAACCCTGCCGGCAAAAGAGCTCAAGGGGCTCCCTTCCGGAACGGTGCTGTATGCCGTTTGGGCACCGAGCGAAGCCGGTGCAGTGCACGGGCGGGCTTAAATACCGGTTGACAAAAAGGGGCGGCGTGATAAAATGGTTGTAGGTACAACTATATGTCCGTGAAAGGATGCGGGAAATCTGGATATTACGGAAAGAAAAATCACAAAGATTGCGCGGGAGGCGGAAAAACTGGTGCTCCGCACGCTGCGCGAGAACGGCATCGGGGCGGCGGAGATAGACTATATCCATGCGCTGCGGCACTACCCCGGCGCGACGCAGGCGCAGATTGCGGAGCTGCTGCACGCCGACAAGGCGGCGGTCGCCCGCCGCACCGAGTGCCTCGAAGCCAAGGGGTATCTCGTCCGGCGGGAAAACCCGGCAGACGGGCGCAGCCGACTGCTCTATCCGACCGAAAAGGCAGAGGGGCTGAAGGTCTCCAAGGCGGCGATCGAGACCGCGTTTTACGAATATCTCACGGCGACGCTCACGGCGGACGAGCAGCAGGTGTTCGGGGCGCTCCTCGACCGGATGTACCGCGCGTCCAAGACCGAGAGCCGCGCGGGCTTCCCGCACCTGGTCGACGGGGAAGATGTACGGGGGGATTGACCATGTGGGTATTCCTTGCGCTGGGGTCGGCGGCGTTCGCCGCGCTGACCTCCATCCTCGCAAAATGCGGCATCCGCAAAACGGATCCGACGGTGGCAACCGCCATCCGCACCGTGGTCGTGCTGCTCATGTCCTTTCTCATGGTGCTCATTGTGGGGTCGCTGGGCGGCATCGGGAAAATCGGGGCGAAAACCTGGGTGTTTCTCATCCTGTCGGGACTCGCGACGGGGGCATCGTGGCTGTGCTACTTCCGCGCGCTCGGGCTGGGGGACGTCAACCGGGTCGTACCGATCGACAAGTCCTCGACCTTTCTCACCATTCTCCTCGCCTTTATCATTCTGCAGGAGCCCATCTCCCGGCTCAAGGGCATCTGCGTGGTGCTCATCGCCGCCGGTACTTACCTCATGATTGAAAAGAAGAAGCCGAAGCCGGGAACCGCCCGGGCAGAGGACGCGACGACGACGGCGGGGACACCCGCCGCGGCATCAGGGGACGGGACAGCCGTCGCCGGTGCCATGCGCACGCCGGAGCAGACGGCATCGGCGGGGGGCGAAAAAGCGGCGTCGGTCGGCGAGACGGAAGCCACGGCGGAGCCGGTGGCGGCACGCCGCGGCTTCGGCAGATACGCCTGGCTCCTCTTCGCCTGTCTGTCGGCAGTGTTCGCGGCGCTGACCTCCATCCTCGGCAAGATCGGCATTGAGGGGGTGGAATCCAACCTCGGGACGATGATCCGCACGGCGGTGGTGCTCGCCATGTCCTGGCTCATGGTGCCGGCGACGGGCAAGTGCGGCAAACTGCGCGGAATCCCCGGGCGGGAGTTGCTCTTTATCTGTCTCTCGGGGCTTGCGACTGGGGCGTCGTGGCTGTGCTACTACCGCGCGCTGCAACTGGGCCCCGCCAGCGTCGTCGTTCCGATCGACAAATTGAGTATTCTCCTGACGGTCGCTTTCTCATGCCTGTTCCTGCATGAAAAGCTGTCCCGCCGCGCTGCCGTCGGGCTTGCCCTCATCGTCGCGGGGACACTGCTCATGCTCGTCAAGGTGTGAGCGGTTATCTGTCGTCGGGAGGAATATAATACCTATACGGAATATGTCCGGAGGGGAACGGACGAGGCGACCTGTCGCCGCAGCGCCCGCCCCGCAGAATATCCGGCAGCGAAACGGAGGGATTGTATATGTGGGAATGGCTGACGCGCCTGGACTTTTCCGTCCTGTATGCGATACAGGACGCGCTCCGGTGCGGGTTCTTCGATTTTCTTATGCCGAAGATTACATGGCTCGGTAACGGCGGGCTCATCTGGATCCTCGCGGCAGCGGTGCTCCTGTGCATCAGAAAACGGCGGCGCTACGGGGTGCTCCTGCTCATCGGGCTCGCGCTCGGGCTCCTCATCGGGAACATCATCCTCAAGAACGCGGCGGCGCGCCCGCGCCCCTGCTGGCTGGACCCCACGGTGCAGCTGCTCATCCGCGCGCCGCGGGACTATTCTTTCCCGTCCGGGCACACGATGGCGTCCGTCATCGGGGCGACCGTGCTGACCGGTGCCGACCGCCGCTTTGCTCCCGTTGCCATCCCGCTCGCGGCGCTGATTGCCTTTTCCCGTCTTTACCTGTTCGTGCATTTCCCGAGTGACGTGCTCGCCGCGGTCGTGATCGGTCTCGCCATCGGCGGTCTCGTGCTGTTTGCCCACCGGCAATGGCTGCGCCGGAGACGCCCGGCAGAAACACCCCCGGAGACACCTCCGGAGGCATAAAAACAGCGCCGCGGACTTTCTCCGCGGCGCGCTTGTTTTGCAGGGAAACGGGGGCGGGTAACGGGCGGCGCCCACCCGTGGCGCCTGGCACATGGGGCGGGCTTTGTCAGGTGAGGGGACCCTCCGGCTTTTCACACATACGGCAGGCGCCGACCAGCTCACGGAAGGAGCGGGCATCCGTCTTGTCGTAGATGTGGCGGATATAGCTCTGGACGGTGGAGAGGGAGATCCCCAGCTGCCCGGCGATCGCCATATCGTCATCGCCCGCGAGCATCCGACCGAGGACATCCCCCTCCCGCGGGGTGAGGTCGTAGTAGGTCCGCAGGGTCTCGATGTCGTAGGTAGGGGTCTCCTCCTGCTTCGTTGCCTCCGCCGCCCGACGGCGGTAGCGGCGGACGAGGAACACCGTCGCCGTCGCGGCGGCGGCGACGACCAGCAGCGAGATGAGCCAGATCATGAGCGCGAAATCCCGGTCATTGCGGGCATCCTGCGCGGTGGTTTCCAGTAACCTGTATGTGCTGAAAAGCTTGTCCATACGATAACGGTCTCCTTGTTCCGGATTGCCGGTGCCCGGCGGGCTCTGCCCGCCGCCGACATATTATTTTACGGTGCGGCGCGCCCTGTCCAGATAGTCCTGCAGGATGATCTGCGCGGAGAGGGTGTCCACGGTGTCGCGTCGTTTTTTGCCGTGCGTGCCCGTGAGATCCATCATGCGGTGTGCCTCCACGGTGGAGAGTCGCTCGTCAAAGAGCTCGATCGGGAGCCCTGTTTCCTCTCCGAGCAGGGCGACGAACGCCCGTACCGTCTCGGCACGGAAGCCCTCGGAGCCGTCCATATTCTTCGGCAGCCCGACGACGATACCGGTGCAGCCGTGCTCCGCCGCGGCGGCGGCGACCACCCGGGCGGTGTTGCGCATACCGCCCGGCTTCACCGTCCCGACCCCGGTCGCGATGAGCCCCGAGGGGTCGGACACCGCGAGCCCCGTGCGGACGTCGCCGTAATCAACGCCGAGCCTTTTTCCCGTCATGGAAAGCATCCTCCTTGTATGGTGCGCGCCGCCGGGCGCGTACCCGGGAAACGGCGCAGACAACTGATCAAGTCCATCATAGCACAAAACCGACCCTATTTCCACACTTGACAAACAAAAATATCCTGGTAATATGATAAAAGTATGGTTTTTGCGTATTTTTCCCCCACATGAGGCTTTTTCCGGCGAAACAGGAACGGGGGAAAACGGCATGGGCGCGCCGCCCGGCGGCGCCCCGGGAGGGAATGACGATGGAGGGAGTGCTCATCTGCCCCGTCTGCCGCGCGCCGCTCGCGCGGCAGGGCGGCAGCTACATCTGCGCGGGGCGGCACACGTTCGACCGCGCGCGGCTGGGCTATACCAATCTGCTCCTGCGCCCGGCAGGACAGCACGGCGACAACCGCGGGATGATCCTTGCGCGCCGCGCCTTTCTTGAGGGCGGCGCGTATGCGCCGCTCCGGGACGCAATCTGCGGCGCCGCCCGGCGGCTCGCCCCGGAGGCGGAGACCTTCCTCGACGCCGGGTGCGGCGAGGGGTACTACGGCGAGGCGGTGCTCAGGGCGCTGCCGCACGCCGCAGGGTACGGGATCGATATTTCACGCGAGGCGCTCCGGGTCGCGGGGCGGCGGGAGACGGTCGCCTCCGGTCGCTTCTCGCTCTTTGTCGCGGGGGTGTATGAAATGCCCTTTGCCGACCGGTCGTTCGACCTCGTTCTGAACGTGTTTGCGCCGCTTGCGGCGGAGGAGTACCGGCGGGTGCTGCGCCCCGGGGGGATATTGCTCATGGCGATCCCCGATCGGCGGCACCTCTTTGAGATGAAGGAGGTGCTCTACGACACCCCGCGCGAGAACGAGGTGGCGGACTTCGCGCTCGACGGCTTCACCTTTCTCGGTGCCGCGCCGGTCAGAAGCCGCTTCACCCTCCGGGGGCAGGAGCAGATCGACGCGCTGTTCTCCATGACCCCGTATTATTACCGCACGCCGGAGGCGGGGCGGCAGCGGCTCGCCGCGCTCGGACGCCTGGACGTGACGGCGGAATTCCTGCTGCTCTCCTACCGGCTGGGGGAAATGAAAACCGGTACTTGACAGACCGGCCTGTTTCGATTACAATAAAGGCACGAAATGTTTTGTGACAAGGTGGGTGAGCTCATGACTTTCCTTGAGAAGCTCCTGTATATTCTGAAAACCGTCGGGCAGTCAATCCTGCGCGGTATTTTTGCCGTCGGCGCCGCGTTCAAGCGGTTCGGTATCCGCATCCGCGACAGGTTTGTCGGATTTGGGCGGCGCGTCGCGAAGATCGCCGTCGGCTTTGCACACTGGATCGTCGCTTTCCCGAAGAACTTCGTCGCGTTCTGGAAGTCGTTCGGGCTTGGCGTGGCAGAGTTCTTCCGCTCTCTCCCGAGTACGTTCCGCTCCAAGGATAAGGTCATCGACCTGCTCATCGGCACCGGCGCCACCGTCATCTGGTGTATGCCTGTATTTGTCGTGATCTATGTGCTCGCGTGGTTCCTCGGTAAATAACGCCGGCAACCGGTAAAAGTCTCCCCGCGCCGTTCGGCGCGGGGAGACTTTGGTTTTCCGGGGCGGAGAGGCACGGGGTGTTTATCACGATACGGTCTGTCATTGTGACATAGCCGGATCGCTCCCCCGACGGTGTTACCGCCCCCCGGTCGGGGCAGCGGCTTATCGCGCCGTGTGCCCGACGACCCAGTCGAGCAGCGCCGGATAGGACAGCGACCCGTCGGCAAGGGAGAGACCTATGCGGACGAGCTCTCCGTCCGTGCAGGAGAGCGGCACGCCGTTGACCTCGAGGAACACCAGCATGGCGAGTAACCCGGCGCGCTTGTTACCGTCCACGAAGGCGTGGTTGGCGACCATGCCGTAGCCGAGGCGCGCCCCCTTTTCCTCGATCGTGGGGTAGAACGCCGTATCGCCGAAGCCCGTGAACGGGGTCTCCAGCGCCGAGGCGAGCAGCCCCTCGTCACGCACGCCGGCGTCCCCGCCCGTGCGCTCACAGAGCAGGCGGTGCAGGGAGAGGACCGTTTCTTTTGTCAGGCGGATCATTTCGCGAGCTCCTCAAACGCCGCCAGGTGCTCGTCGAGGATGCGTCGGGCGGCGAGGTCGATGGTTTCCTCCTCCGTCGCGGCGGGGGCATCGGTCGCGTTGGCGGGCATACCGGCAGCCCCGGCAGGGGCAATCCCGGCAGGGGCGGCAGCCACCCCGGCGGGCGCCGGAGCCGCCGCGCGCGGGAGGGCAACGTCAAACGGGATCCCGTTTTCCATAAGGCAGCGGCGGAAAAACAGGTTGACGGCGGTGGAGAGGTCCAGCCCGAGCTCGGCAAAGAGCGTCTGCACCCGGGCTTTCACCTCGGCGTCGATCGAGAGCGTGGTCGGTACTTTTGCCATGATAACATCTCCTTTTGTTTACAATATACACAAAACATATTGGAAAGTCAATATGATATACATAAAAACACGCCGACCGGTCCTTTTACGACCGATCGGCGCTCTCTTTATCATGTGTGGTCAGCGGCGCTTACTCGATGAACATGGCGTCGCCGAAGCTGAAGAAGCGGTACCGCATCCGCACCGCCTCCCGGTAGGCATTCATGATGTGTTCCTTACCGGCGAGCGCCGAGACGAGCATGAGCAGGGTGGACTCCGGCAGGTGGAAGTTGGTGACCAGGGCGTCGATCGCCTTGAAGCGGTAGCCGGGGTAAATAAAAATCTGCGTCGAGGCGGTCATGGGGTGGACGACGCCCGCGTCGTCCGCGACCGTCTCCAGGACGCGGCAGGTCGTCGTACCGACGGCGACGATGCGCCCGCCCGCCGCGCGGCGGCGGTTGATTTCGTCACACACCCCGGAGGTGATGGAGAAATGCTCGGCGTGCATGAGGTGATCCCCGATGTGCTCCGCCTTGACGGGGCGGAAGGTGCCGAGCCCGACGTGCAGAGTGACCTCCCCGTAGCCGACCCCTTTTGCCCGGATGGCGTCGAGCAGGGCGGGGGTGAAATGCAGACCCGCCGTCGGGGCGGCGGCAGAGCCCTCCTCCTTCGCGTACACTGTCTGGTAACGGTCGCGGTCGGCGAGCTTCTCGTGGATGTACGGCGGGAGCGGCATATTGCCGACCTCGTTCAGCACCTCGTAGATGTGGTGATACTTCTCCGTGTCGTAGGAAAAGGCGACGATGCGGTTGCCGTCCTCTTTCACCTCCGTGACCTCTGCCGTGAGACAGTCGCCGAACGTGAAGGTCGCGCCGACGCGCGCCCGCTTGCCGGGGCGCACCAGCGTCTCCCATGTCCCCCCCGGCAGCTGCTTCAGTAGCAGGAGCTCCTCGGGGGCCCCCGTCTTGCGGCTCACGCCGAGGAGGCGCGCCGGAATCACCTTCGAGCTGTTGACGACCAGCATATCCTCCGGGCGGAGCTCGTCGATGATATCGCGGAACACGCGGTGCCGTATCTCGCCGCTCGCACGGTCTAGGAGGAGGAGCCGGCTCTCGTCCCGCGGCTCAATCGGGGTCTGTGCAATCAGCTCCTCCGGCAGGTCGTACCAGAAGTCGCTCGTTTTCAGCGTCGTCGCGACGCGCTCGTTGGTAATGATCTTTTCCGTCTCCATGACATAACCTTTCGGGTCTTGCCCTCATATACTGGGAACAGTATAGCACTCCATGCCGAAAAAAGCAAGTTGAGGAATGATTATGAAGCGTTCGGGAAACACCTTATTCCGCGGCGTATGCACCGCGCTCGCCACCCCCTTCCGGGACGGGGGCATCGACTGGGCGGCGCTCGCCGAGCTCATTGAGATACAGGTCACCGGGGGCGTCGCCGCCATCTGCCTCTGCGGCACCACCGGCGAGGCGGCGACCCTCTCGGACGGAGAGCGGCTCCAGCTCGTCGCACGGGCGGGGGAGATGATCGGGGGCAGATGCGACTATGTGGTGGGGGTCGGCTCACCTTCCACGGCGCGCTCCGTTTCCTATGCCCGCTTCGCCGCCGCCAACGGGGCGGACGCCCTGCTCGTCGTCACGCCCTACTACAACAAGGGGACGCACGACGGCATCACGCGGCACTTCCACACCATCGCGGATTCGACCGATCTGCCGGTCATCCTCTATAACGTCCCCTCCCGCACGGGGGTGGACCTGACCGTCGGGCACCTCACGGAGATCGCCGCGCATCCGAACATCCGCGGGCTCAAAGAGGCGGGGGACAGCGTCTCGAAGCTCGCCGATTTCATGGCGGCGCTGGGCGGGAAAATGCAGCTGTACGCAGGGAATGACGCCGCCATTCTGCCGACGCTCGCGCTCGGGGGGAGCGGGGTCGTCTCCGTCCTCTCCAACATCCTGCCGGGGGAGGTTACGGATATCTGCCGCCTTTTCGGAGAGGGAAAGACCGAGGAGGCGCGCCGTCTGTCGCTCGCGCTCCTGCCGCTCACACACCTGCTGTTCGCCGAGACCAACCCGGCGCCGCTCAAATGCGCCCTTTCGCTCCTGGGGCTCGCCGGGGAGGAGATCCGCCTGCCGCTCTCGCCCGTGTCCGACGAGCTGCGGGAGAAGATGCACGAGGCGCTCGGTCTTTGATTGACAACGCGCGCGCCGTATGCTAAAATAAACGGTAACATGAAAATGCGTGCTGCCGTCTGCCGCGCGCCGACGTGCCCCCGGTGAGGAAAGCCGTCGGGGCGGCACGCCCCGCGGTACGGGTGTAGCCCGGCGCGCGGGCGCAGGAGTGCCCCCCGGGTGCTGTCGGCGGCGGCACGCCCGCCGGCGCGGATAACGCCGCCATGCGGGGAAAACAACGACAGAAAAAACAAGCAAAAAGGAACGACAACCATGCGGATGCGCAAGAAAAAGCACGGGGCGGAGCGCCTCGCGGCAAATGCCCGGTACCTCATCGAACGCCCGGAGGCGCCCCTCGGGGCACCGACGACGCTGTTCGGGAGAGAGGCGCCCACATACCTGGAGATCGGGTGCGGCAAGGGGGGCTTTGCCTGCGGGATGGCGGAAAAATATCCCGGGGACAATTTCCTCGCGCTTGAGAAGATCTCCGACGTCATGGTTATTGCCGTCGAGGGGGCGGAGGCGCGCCGCGGGGCGCGCACGGCGGACAACCTGCGGTTCTTCATCGCGGACGCGCATGATCTTCCGCTCTGGTTCGCCCCCGCGAGCCTGGACGGCATCTATCTGAATTTCAGCGATCCGTGGCCGAAGAAGAAGCACGCCAAGCGGCGGCTCACCTACCGGGAAATGCTGACGATGTATTTCGGGCTCCTGAAAGACGGGGCGCCCCTCCGTTTCAAAACGGACAACCGCCCGCTGTTCGACTTCACCCTGGAGGAGCTCGCCGCGCTCGGCGTGACGCCGCACTATGTGACCTATGATCTGCACGCGAGCCCCGAAAACGCCGAAAACGTGGAGACGGAGTACGAGCGCAATTTCACTGCAAAGGGCTTTTCCATCTGCGCCCTGGAGGTGACGAAGCCGTAAAGGCACCCCCCGGCGGACCAGCAGGGGAGGGCGGGGCTGTCACCGCCGGGTACGGCGAGCCCACCGGAAACCGTGACGCGGTGCTGCCGAAAATACGGCGCGGTGCCCGGAAAACAAGGCGCCATGCCGACGATGTTACCTGCGCCGCCCCATGAGCGGGCGCGCGTCCGGATGCCGCGAGAGCTCCTGCCGCCAGAGATGCAGGAGCAGATCCTCCGTATCCTTTTCTCCGGTGTGGCGGATCTCCTCGCCGTCGCCCCGTGCGCCGATGCGGGAGGTGCCGGCACCGGGGTGCGGAAAGGTATCGCGCCGGTACGAAATGGGCAGAATACAGAAAACGAGCACACCCGTGACGAGAAACGCCGCGAGCAGCAGACGGATATAGAAGGAACGGGGATCTTTCACGTCGCAACTCCTTTTTAAGTTTTTGAGACTCTTTTGAGAAAAGTATGCACCGGATGCACCGGCGTTATACGCGGCGGGGCCGGTGAGGACGACGGAAGTCCCGCACACCCGGGCGGTATTTCCCCGAAACCACAATCCTGCCATTGCAATCCGGAAACCAAAAACGAAAGTGAGGGATAAAACATGAAATTCAGGCAATTCTGCGAGGGGGTCTCCCGCGCACTGAAACAGCACAATCCCGCCGTACAGGCGCGCTTTGACGTGGGGGGAGATGTGTACCGCAACCGCGAGGAGGCGGAACCCGCCTTTTCCTATGCGTTCAAGGGCAACTTCCGGCTGGACCGACGCAGGATCCTCGGCGCGCTCGCGTGCCTGCTCGCGCTCTGCACACTTCTGCACCGCAAAAGGAAGTGACCGGGGCGCGGTCGCCGCGCCCCCCTTTTTGTTTTGACCACCTCTCCTGCCGTCTTGGGAGAAATGCCCGCATCCTGCGAGAAAGGAGCCGCCGCGGTATGGCGCTACATACAGGGCACCGCAAGCGTGTCCGAGACAAGTTTGAAGCCGGCGGCTTTACGCAGTTCGCCGACCATGAGATACTGGAGGCGCTCCTTTTCGGCGCCGTGCCCTACCGAGACACCAATCCGCTCGCCCATACGCTCATCGAGCGGGGCGGCAGCCTCGCCGGGGCGATGCGGCTGACGCAGGTAGAGCTCGCGGGCATCCCCTCGGCGCCCGAGCGCCTGTCGCTCTATTTTGCTCTGCTCACGGAGGCGGGCTACCGCGCCGCCCGGGAGGTCCGGCCAGCCGCCACCTACGGGACCTTCGGTACCCTGCGTGCTCTCGCGGAGCGCATCGTGGCAGGGGTGACCGACGACCGCACGTTTGCGCTCTATTTCGATAACACGTTTCACCTGCTCGGCACGGCGGAGGTGTTCGTCGGGTACTATGCCTCCGGCGCTTTCCGCGTGCAGGACATCGTGACCGGTGCGCTCGGCACGCGCGCGACGGCGGCAGTGCTCGTCTCCACCCATGCGAACCGCATCGCACGCCCCGACCCGTATGAGGTGGCGACCACCCGCCATGTGGCGTCTGTTTTGCAGCTGGTGGGCGTCACCCTCGCCGACCACCTGATCTTCGCCGGGAACATCTGCGTATCGGTCGCCAAGGCGGTGGGCCCGCTGACCGACGACCGCGTCCCGGCGGCAAAGCTCAGCGAGGGAGAGGAGGGGGACGCATGACATCATCCGAACTGCGCCGCGCGCTCTCGGAGCGCAGGGTCGGGTCGCTCTCCGACCGCGAGCTGCTCGCGGGGCTGCTGTCCTTCTGTATGCGGGAGGGGGCAGAGGATACTGCCGACCGTCTCCTCGCCCGCTTCGGCTCGCTTGCCGGTGTCTTTTCACAGGAGGCGTGGCGGCTCCGCGAGGCGGGGCTCGGCGAGAGCACGGCGACGCTCCTGCGCATGATTCTGCCCGCCGTCGGTCGGGCGCGCCTCTCCGAATACCCGCGTGACTTCGTGTTTGATTCTCTGGAGAAGCTCGGGCGCTTCTTCACCGCGGTCTTCTGCGGCGAGGCGGTCGAAAAGGTGTATCTTCTGCTCCTGCGGGAGGACCGCACCTACCTGACCCTAAGACTTGTCGCCACCGGGTCGGTCAATTCCGCCAATCTGAACACGCGCGCCATTGTGGAGGCGGCGCTGTTCGGCGGGGCGCGCTACTCGGTCCTCGCCCACAACCACCCGGGCGGGAGCCCGACCCCCAGCGCCTGCGACATCGCGACGACGACCAATCTGCGCATCGCCCTCGGGGCGGCGGGGATCGGTCTGCTCGAGCACATCGTCGTGGCAGGGGAGCGGTACGCCCCCATCCTGCTCACGGACAGGGGCACCTGACGGCGCCAGCGCCCGCGGAACACCCGAAAACACTTCCTATCCCGCGTCAGAACGCGGGATTTATTTTTACAACCTATACAAACGCACGCGGTAAAAGGTGTGCGGATTGCCGATTGACACAAAATAGGGCTTTTTATATAATATTTGTGTGTAGATCGGGCGTAGTCTCGACAGCCCGACGCCACTAATTTTAGGAGGATAAATAATGAAACGGTTTTGGCAGATATGCCTGCTCATGCTGCTCGTCGTGGCGATGGTGCTCCCCATCATTGCCTGCGGCAAGACAGATGACAACGGTGGCGGAACCAATAACAACGGTAACGGTAACGGCACCGAAATCGATCTGACAGGGGTCTCGCTCAAGGGCGCACAGGTAAACGCCGACGGCAAGGTAAAGACCCTGACGATCACCGGTACGCTCCCGGACGGTGTCCAGGTGCGCTACGAATACTGGAACGAAGCAAACACGGAGAAGGTATCCGACACCGGTGTCACCGCGGTCGGCAAATATACCGTCCGCGCCATCTTCACCAAGTCCGGCTGCGCGGATAAGACCCTGACCGCCCGCCTCGTGCTTCTGGAGGGGACCCCGATCGACCTCTCCTCCGTGCGTTTCACGCTCAGCAGCGTGGACTACGACGGCGAGTACCACAAGGCACTCGAGAAGAACCTGCGCGGCAACTCCAACCCCCAGCGTGTCAACATCCGCTTTGAGTACTGGAATGCCGATGAAACGGTGATGGTGGATGACGGTCAGCTCGGCGTCAAGGACGCGGGCGTGTACATCGTCCGTGCCATCTACTCCGACCCCAAGGGGGACTATATCGACGCTTATGTGACTGCCAAGCTCATCATCAGCGAGACCTACAATGTCCGGTACGTTGGTCCCGACGGCACCGTCTTCCCGACCGAGAACCCGAATACATACTCCCTCGCCCGCATTGACGAGGAGCCCGTCTCTCTGAAGCACCCCTCGCTGGAGGGTTACTCGTTCGAGGGCTGGTTCTACACCAACGCGGCGACGGGTGTCGAAAAGCTGGTGGAGGAGCTCAGCACCGCCAACTTCTCGACCGGCGGCGACATCACGCTCACGGCGAAGTTCCACAAGCAGGCTCCGTTCCCGCAGACTTACCGGTACACGACCGACCTGCCCGCCGCCCTGCCGACCGAGCTGCCGGCTATCCCCGGTTACGACGAGATCCAGAAGGACGCCGTCTGCATCCTCGATATGAGCAACTTCTCCGACCCGGAGACCGTTGCGGATGAGCTGACCAAGTACGGTATCAAGTACGCCAACCTCACTTCTGACATGAACAGCACCGGCATGATCAAGGCGGCTACTCCCGCGGCGGGCGGTGGCTATGCACTGCGCTGGGGCGACTATGAATACCAGGACAACGGTCAGTACGCCGCTTACATGATATTCGGTAAGCCGAACAGCACGGGGTACAACCTCGCAAACTACGATATGCTCGAATTCTGGGTGTATTCGGCGGCCGTGACCGAGAAGGAGCAGGCATTCACCGTCTTCCTTATGACGGGTGGCGTCAACAACCTCACCATGACGTACACCGTCAAGCTGGACTTCTCCGGCTGGAAGAAATTTGCCATCCGCCTGAACGGCAGCGTGAATGACCTTTATGCGCCGGCAGGCATCAAGGATACCATCACGGAGATCCGTCTCCTCGGCACGCCGAAGCAGGAAATGCGTTCGATGAGCGCGAATATCGCGACGGAGGAGATGAAGGATCAGCACAACTACATCTACTTCTCGAACTTCTATCTGACCAACTACAAGAGCAGCTACTCGATCCCCGGCAACCTGCCCGAGATCGACCTCGTCAGGACCAGAATGGCAATGTCTACCCTGACCCGTAAGGCAACCCTCACGGATGCCGAGGTCGCGGCGCTGCTCGGCAAGATGAACCTGAACGCTGACGGTACCGCCATCGCGGACAATGCCACCGGTGTGTTCAATGACCTCTCCAAGATCGCGACCATCCAGGACTACAAGCCGATCTGCGAGAGACTCTGCAACATGGCAACGGCATGGAAGTGCCCGACCAGCACCTACTACAAGAGCGAGGCGCTCCTGAACGCCGTCGTCGCGGGTATCAATGCGCTGACGCCGCCGTCCCAGGAAGATCTCGTCGCTGTCCGCCCGGCATACGATGCGGACATCGCGGCTATCTGCCTGTCGATCGCCGACACGATGAACGTCTTCGGCGATTACCTCGGACGGGAGCACGCACTCTCCTGGGGCTCCATGATCCTCGAATATTATCCGTCCTCGATCGGCACATCGACCGACGCCTTCCTCGCCTCTTACATCTATGTAACGGTGCAGATGGGTCTCGGCAACGTGCGTGAAGCCGTTACCGGTATCGGGCAGCTGGCACACGCGTTTGAGAACCGCGAGATCACGCTGGCGACGACTGCGGTCGACTTCACCCGGTTCACCTCGCTGTTCGCTGTCATGACCGACAACATGATCACGGATGATTTCATCAGTGCCATCTTCAACTGGTTCTACGAATGTGTGGATGCCATGACCATCGATGGTAAGGTGCCCACTATGCTGACCGGGTGCGATCTCGTCCCGTACATCCGTGCACTCCTGCCGATGTATGCAAGAGCCAACACCGAGGTGCAGAACAAGTTTGCTTCCTACGTCAAGATGTACATGGCGAAGGATGCCGAGCTCGCGAACCGTCTCGCCGCCGCACAGGTCTATGATGTGGAAGCAACGGCGCTCGCCGCTATCCAGGCGAACGGCACGGCTGCCGCAACGCCTGTGACGGATTACGTCGGTGTCTACGAGGCGATCGGCATGGCGCTCTACAAGACCGCGAACGGCTACCTCCTCATCACTCCGAACGGTGTGTACACGAGCGGCAATATGGATGCGTCCGCTATCACGGCAGCCGCTGCGGATGCGACCTTCTACGGTCGTGCAGCAGACGGTGCCCTGGCGCTGGTACGCGGCACGCAGATGATCGTTGTCTATAACGGTCAGGTAACGGTCGCCAACACGAGTGAGGGCGCGCTCGTCGCCGGTGACGACACGGTCAGAATCCTCGTCGTGTCTCCGACGCTGGCAGATCCCAAGGAGCTGAACGACAACTTCTATGCCGCTGTGGGTACGCCGATCATCGCCATCGCGAAGATCGATGCGGCTGCGGGCACGGTCCGTCTGACGGTGTATGCGTATGCCGGTGAGACCTCGCTCGGTATCAACCGCGTATTCGTCTCGCAGAACATGGACGGCTGGAAGGTCAATCCCGACGCCGACTCCGGGAACAGTACCATTCTGATTGACCCGGATGCGAAGGACAACAACAGCAAGCCGGTGACCTCCGACAAGACGTTCGTCCGTGTGCTGACGCTCCAGAAGTAATCCGCACCGAAAAATCCCGATGAAACACTGCTCCCGCCGCATTCGCGGCGGGAGCTTTTCTATGACCGTGTTTGTCTGCATTTTTTCATACGAAAGACAAGAAAACGGGAAAGGCGCCCCCGGCAGTTTTGCCGGGGGCGCCTTGAATCATGGGATGCGGCGACGGCGACATCCCGGAGAGGCGGTCTTTCGGAGAGGCGGTCTTTCGGAGAGGCGGTCTTTCGGAGAGGCGTCTTTCGGAGAGGTGTACCATTCCGCGGAGCGACGTTATTTTACCGAGCTGCGCCGCTCCGGGCGGATGGCGTCAGACTAACCGGGGGCACATACAAAAAAGATGCGCCACTCCGAGGGGAGTGACGCATCAGACAGGCGATGATAAGACTGTCAGCTGACAGTCTCGACCTTGAGGACGTTGGTCGTACCGGTCTGCCCGAGCGGGGCGCCCGCGGTGATAACGACCTTGTCTCCGACCTCCACGACCTCCGCGCTCTTGGCACAGTCGATGGCGTGCCGGTAGAGGGCATCGGTACTCGTCTGGTGCAGCGCGAGGACAGGGGTCACGCCCCAGGAGAGGGCGAGCTGGTGGAAGGTCTTTTTATCCGGCGTGCTGGCGACGATCGCCTGCGCGGGGCGAAATTTGGAGACGCGGCGGGCGGAAAGACCGGACTCGGTCACGGCGATGATCGCTTTCGCGCCGAGGTCGCGCGCGAGGATGCACGCTGCGTCGCAGACGGCGCCGGTGCTGTCGCTGAGGTCATAGACATGGTTGAGGGAGCCGAAAGCGTTCTGCGCCAGGGCGTCGCGCTCTGCCTGCTCCACGATCTTGGACATGACGCTGACGACACGCGCGGGGTGGTCGCCCATCGCCGTTTCTCCCGAGAGCATGACGGCGGAGGTGCCGTCGAAGACGGCGTTCGCCACGTCACTGATCTCCGCACGGGTCGGGGTCATCGAATGGATCATGGATTCGAGCATCTGCGTTGCGGTGATGACCATCTTACCCGAGCGGTAGCAGGCGCGGATAAAGCGCTTCTGGAGCCCGGGGAGGCGCTCAAACTCAATCTCTACGCCCATGTCGCCGCGCGCCACCATGATGCCGTCCGCGTGCGCGAGGATCTCCTCGAAGTTATCGACCCCCTCGTTGTTTTCGATCTTGGCGATGATGCGGATGTTATGCCCGCCGTAGTAGTCGAGGAAGCGACGCATGGCGATGACATCCTCCTTGCACCGCACGAAGGACGCCGCCACGAAATCGACGTCGTGCTCGATGCCGAAGCGCAGATCCGCCTCGTCACGCGGGCTCATGAAGGGCATATTCAGGTGGATATAGGGCAGGTTGATGCCCTTGTGGTTGGAGATCTGCCCGCCGACCGTCACGCGGCAGACAATATCCGTCTCCGTGGTGCTCTCCACGGTGAGCACAACCTTACCGTCGTCGATGAGCACACGGTTGCCGGCATTCAGCTCCCGCGGGAGGTCGGCATAGGTGACGCTCACCTGCGTTTCGTCGCCGACGACGTCGCGGCTCGTCAGGGTAAAGAGGGCGCCGTCCTCCAGCGTGACCTTTCCGTCCCCGCCGAAATTGCCGAGGCGGATCTCCGGCCCTTTGGTATCCAGCATGACCGCTGCCGGTATTTTCAGCCGGTCGCGGACGCGGCGGAACAGCGCGATGGTCTTGGCGTGCTCCTCATGCGTGCCGTGTGAGAAGTTCAGGCGCGCAACGTTCATGCCGTTTTTCAGCATCTCCTCGATGACTTTTTCCTTGGTGCTTGCTGGTCCCAGTGTGCATACGATCTTGGTCTTTTTCATGCTTTATCCTCCGTCGATACGAAATCGGCACAATTTTTCCCAAATACCATTCTAGCACGAATATCGGCGTTTGGCAAGCCCCAACCTTGACTTATCCGGGACATTTTGCTACAATGAGGGCGTCGCCCGGGGTGAGTGCTCCGGGGAGGAGGTAATTAACATGGAAACGGTTCTGAATGATGCGAATTTCGAGACCGAGGTGCTCCGTGCGGAGGGGCTCGTGCTCGTCGATTTCTTTGCCCGCTGGTGCGGGCCCTGCAAAATGATCTCGCCGCACATTGACGCGCTCGCAGAAAGCTATCCGGCGCTCAAGGTGTGCCGGCTGGATGTGGACGAGGCGACGGCGACCGCCATCCGCTACGGCGTTTCGTCCATCCCGACACTGCTCTGGTTCCGCGACGGCGAGGTGGTGAAGACGCTCGTCGGCTACAGCGGGGAGGCGGAGCTCCGTGAGGTCACGGAGGCACTGCTGTGATCCGACTCAATCCGGACCCGAAGGTGGTCGCCGAGATCCGCGCCGGGCTGGAAGCCAAGGGGGGCTACTGCCCCTGCCGCGTCGGGCGGCTGCCGGAAAACAAATGCATCTGCGAGGAGTTCCGCCGCCAGATGGCGGACCCGGACTTCCACGGTTACTGCCACTGCGGTCTATATTATAAGGAATAAAGACTCATGATCATCTGTACGGTATCCGACCTCGGGCTCTCGTTCGGGGCGGATGAAATCTTCCGGGGGCTGACCTTTTCGGTCGCGTCGGGGGACAGGATCGGCATCATCGGCGTCAACGGGGTGGGGAAGTCCTCCCTGTTCCGCTGTATCACCGGGGAATATACGCCGACCGAGGGGCAGGTGTTCCTCTCGGGCTCGACCACGGTCGGGATGCTCGCGCAGAACACCGACCTCTCCTACCTCGGCGACATGACCCTGTCTGCCTATGTGCTATCCGCATTCCCGGAGCTGATCGCCATGGAGGCGGAGATCGCACGGACGGAGGATGCGCTGACCCATGCCGTGGCATCCGAGGCGGGGCGGCTCTCCGAGGCGCTGAACACGCTGCACGCGCGCTATGAGGAGCTCGGGGGCAGGACGTACCGCGCCCGCGCCCGTTCGCTCCTTGCCAAGATGGGTTTCCCCGACCCGGAGCGCACGGTGGGGGCACTCTCCGGCGGGCAATATACGCGTCTCGCGCTCGTGAAGCTGCTCGCGCGCGAGCCGGATCTGCTCCTGCTCGATGAGCCGACCAACCACCTGGACATCGATGCCCTGACGTGGCTGGAGGAGTACCTCGCCGCTTACCGCGGGACATTTCTGGTCATTTCGCATGACCGGTACTTCCTCGACCGCGTCACGAACAAGACCTTCTGGCTCCGCCGCGGGGGCGGGCGGCTGTACCCCGGCGCCTACTCGGCGGCGAAGGAGCGCGACGCGGAGGAAGAAGCGTCCCGCGAGCACCGCTACCGCGAACAGCAGAAGGAGATCGGCAAGATCCGCGCCAACATCGATTTCCAGCGCCGGTGCGGGCAGGCACACAATTTCGTCACCATCCGCTCCAAGGAAAAACAGCTGGCGCGCATGGATCTCGTCGCCAAGGCGGCACCGCCCGAGCGCAACATCCGCATCAGCTTTGCCACCGAGGAGGCGTCTGCCGGTCGGGTCCTGGAGGTGCGGCACCTGACGTTTTCCTACGGTACCGCGCCGCTCATCACCGACCTGAATTTTCTCGTGCGGCGGGGGGAGTGCGTGCTCTTTCTCGGTGCCAACGGGTGCGGGAAATCCACCCTCATGAAGCTCATCCTCGGGCGCCTCGCGCCGCAGCGCGGCGTGGCGGAGCTCGGGTACAACTGCAAGATCGGTTATTACGACCAGGAGAACCGCGGGCTTGACCCCGCGGGGACGGTGTACGGGGAGATGCGCCGCGCGCATCCCGCCATGCCGGAGACGGAGCTGCGCTCCGCACTTGCGCTGTTCCTGTTCGGCGCCGACGATATGGACAAGCCGGTCTCGGTGCTCTCCGGCGGGGAGAAGGCGCGCCTCTCGCTCGCCATCCTCGTCAAGCAGAAGGTCAATCTGCTCCTGCTCGACGAGCCGACCAACCACCTTGACGTCGGCTCCCGCGAGGCGCTCGAAACGGCACTCGCCGCTTTCCCGGGGACCATCCTCGCCGTCTCGCACGACCGCTATTTTATTTCGCGTCTTGCGACGCGTATCATCGAGCTGGACCGCGCCGCCGAGGGGGGACTTTGGGATTATCCGCTGGAGGCGTATGATGACGCCTATGACGCCTACCTCGCGCTGCGGGAAAAACGCATCGCGGAGGCGCCGGAAAAACCGGCTGCCGCCCCGTCGGCAGAGAAGCTGCGCTTCGAGGCACAGAAGCGGGAGAACGCGGCAGAACGCGCCGCCGCCCGGAAAAAGGAGCGCGCCAAGGCGCGCGTCGAGGTACTGGAGCGGGAGCTCACGGCGCTGGAGGAGGAGCTGTACGGCCCTGCGGCAAGCGATTATGTACGCGCCGCAGAGATCGATGCCCGCCGGGCGGAGATTGAGGAGGAGCTCCTTAAGCTCTATGAGGAAATCATGTGATCATACACGGAGCGGAGCCTGTAAAACAGGCTCCGCTTTGTCGTTTTGGGGGCGTCTCTCCGTCAGTCGTTCGGGATGATGGCGATGCCGTCGAGCAGGCTCTCGTAGCAGTCGCCGATGTCGGGGACGGTCAGACGCACCCCCGAGATGTGGATGAAGCGATCCTGGTCATAGGTATAGGAGGAGAGGGGGCGGTCGAGGGCATCGTTCGACTGGGCGGCGACCAGGGGCGCGCCGCTCTCATCAAAGCCGATGAGCAGGAGCGAATGATACCAGCCCTCGTCCTCGCGGTACAGCTGGATGACGTCCCCCGGCAGTGCTTCGGAGAGCGGCACCTGCCGCCCGAAGGGACCGGGACCCGTGTTGGTGGTCAGAAAGTTATAGAGAAACTCCACTCCCGTCCAGGAGGCGCTCCTGTCCGAGTCGGTCAGGTAATACCAGCCGTAGACCGGGGTATAATTCATGGTGCAGCTGCCGGCGTAGATGCTCTGCGAGACAAAGTTGGTGCAGTTGCCGCCGCGGCCGGTGTAGTCCACGAACAGCGGATTGCGGCTGAGCGCCCATTTGCGCGCATAGGTGACTGCCCGCTCCCGCAGGTAGGTCTTGGTCACAAGCATTGTTTTTCTCCTTTTGTGTCTTTCATTTCAGTCTATGTTGCCGAAAATCGATCGGACACCCGGAGAAAACCGAAAATCGTCTTGCGCGCGCGCCGATTTGAGAGTATAATAGAAAAGTATTACGAAAAAAGGAGTTTTGTCTCGATGGAGAAACTCGCAATTATCGACTGCGGCGGGCAGTACACGAAGGTGATCGACCGGAAGATCCGGGAGGCGGGTGTCTATACCGACATCCTGCCGATGGGGGTCCCGGCGGACAAGCTCAAGGGATATAACGCCATGATCCTCTCCGGCGGCCCCGCGAGCGTCTGGGAGAGCGGTGCACCGACGTATGACCCCGCGATCTTTGACATGGGTATCCCTACGCTGGGGATCTGCTACGGGATGCAGATGATCGTAGACCATTTCGGCGGCACCGTCGCGCCGGAGGTCAAGACGGAGTACGGTCAGATCGAGATCGACGTCGATCCGACCTGCCCGCTGTTCGCCGGGCTTTCGAGCCGCGAAAAGGTGCTCATGAGCCACGGTGACGCCGTGAGCGTCATCCCCGAGGGCTTCCGCACGGTCGCATCCACCGGCGGCGTCTGCGCCGGGGTCTGGAACGAGGAGCGCCGCATCGCCGGGGTGCAGTTCCACCCCGAGGTGGATCCCACCGTGCACGGTGTGGAGATTCTGCACAACTTCGTGCGCGGCATCTGCGGACTCAAGGAGACTTACGCGCTCGAGGACCGTATCGAAACTTCTATCCGCGCCATCCGCGAGAAGGTCGGCGACGGTAAGGTCGTGGTGCTGGTCAGCGGCGGCGTGGACTCCGCCGTGACCGCCGCTCTGCTCGTGCGGGCACTGAAGCCGGAGCAGGTGTACGGCATCCATATCGACCACGGTATGATGCGCAAGAACGAATCCGACCTTATCTGTGAAAATCTGGCGAAGCTGGGGCTCACGCAGATGCAGCGCATCAATGCGGAGGACGCGTTCTTCCACACGCCGCTCGTCATCGACGGCGAGGCGTACGCGCCGCTCTCCGAGACCTGTGAGCCGGAGAAAAAGCGCGCCATCATCGGGCACATGTTCTTTGTGGTGACCGAGGAGGCGGCGAAGAAGCTGAACCTCGATTTCGAGACGGCGTTCCTCGGACAGGGGACGCTCCGCCCCGACCTCATCGAATCCGGCAACCCCGATGTCAGCGGGTACGCCAAGAAGATCAAGACGCACCACAACGATGTCGGCATCATCCGTGCCCTCCGCGACAAGGGGCACGTCATTGAGACCAACTGGGACTGGCACAAGGACGAGGTGCGGCAGGTCGCCCGTATGCTGGGCCTTGACGAGGAGATCGCCTCGCGCCAGCCGTTCCCGGGCCCCGGTCTCGGCGTCCGTATCCTCTGCACCGACGGCGGAAAGACAGCCGACGCCGAGAAATCCGGGCTCCTCGCTGACTTTATGGCGGCGGAGGATGTGCCGTTTGAGGCGGCGCTCGCGCCTGTGCAGTCGGTCGGCGTGCAGGGTGACCATCGCTCCTACCGCTCGCTCGTGATCCTTTCCGGTGCGGGCCTGACCCCTGACTTTGATACGCTGTATAAAACGGCGAAGACCATCCCGAACGAGCTGAACTTCGTCAACCGCGTCGCATACCTGCTCAACCGCCGCGAGGTCGGCGGCACGCTGCACAGCGTGCGCAGCCGCATCTGCCGGGAGGAAGCGGATCTGCTCCGCGAGGCAGACGCCATCGTGACGAGCGAGATCATGCGCCCGATGGCAGACGGAAAGTGTCACATTGCGCAGTGCTTTGCCGTGCTGCTCCCCGTCGGCATCGGAGACAGGTTCTCGATTGCCGTCCGTGCCGTTGTCACGAACGACTTTATGACGGCGCAGTCCGCCGTCCCCGGCGTGGATTTCCCCGCGGATGCGCTTGCGAACATCGTGCATCGCATCGAGGCGGCGGGTCTCCCCGTCGATATGATCCTCTATGACGTGACCGGCAAGCCGCCGGCAACCGTCGAGTGGGAATAAGATGCCACTGCGCACCATCGGTGCCGGCAGCGAACAAATACCATAGAATCCATCGACCGAAAGCCGCGGCGTACCGCGGCTTTCGGTTTTGTGCTCCCGGAAATCTTGACAAAGCGGGTAGCGTTTGCTATACTGGAACGGCAAATGTTAAGATACAAAGCTGCACAACAGGCGGGTAAAAGCCACCACCCTCTCTGCCCTCGGTGGGCGCGGGAGTGATTTTGGCTATTCCCGAATTAGCGAAGCGGATTTGTTTGCCTGCGGCAAACAAGGCGCATCTCTATACTCTCCATAGAAATATGGGGAGGACCCCATATTTCTATGGAGGCATATCGAAGCGGTCACAACGAGGCGGTCTTGAAAACCGTTTGGGCGCAAGCCCCCGGGGGTTCGAATCCCTCTGCCTCCGCCAAACAAAAAAGAGCACCGCAAGGTGTTCTTTTTTTCACAAGAACCCCCCTGACCGAGTCAGCAGGCGAAATTTTACTGAAGAGGTTTATATTATCATTACAAGAGTGCAAGTACTTAAGGAGTAATTAATGGCAATCAAACTTAATGACATTTTACATTTAACCGAAGAAGAAACAAATAACAGTCGCATCGAGTTGAGTATGATTGCAGGGCAAGGAGGCGAAGCGTTCATTGACCGCTGGTTGCGCCTGAGCCCCGATGAAAAAGAGTGTGGTATCAATGCTTGCTGCTATTGGGGCTGGTATGGCAACAAGAGAAACTTTACGCCCGGACAATGGGTATTTAGTTTTTTAAAAATGACACACGACGAATGGCTTTTTATTTCTGCAGCGAAAATACTTGAAGTACCGGAAAACAGTCGAGCAAAGGTGCAAATTCTTGAGCAATATAAGAGCATGTTCGGACGGCTTATCATCAAGCACAACAAAGGACAAGCATTTGCAAGATATGTATTTAACCTAAGAGAAAGAATAAACGACTGTGATGTAAAAGAGATTTTACCGTGCTTGTATACAGGTGAAAAATTTGAAGGGTACGACAAAGTATGTCTTCCGTACCACAGATTAAGACAGGTATTTCGCGGCGAAATAATGCCAACGTATTATGAGGCACTGAAGAAAATAACAGGGGTTTATTGCCTCACAGACACGAACACAGGCAAACTATACATCGGTTCTGCAACAGGTAGTAACGGCGTAGCTCAACGCTGGGGGAATTACCTTGATTCTAAGCATGGGGGGAACGCCAAACTGAGAGAATTGTATAAAGAAAAAGGTGACGAATACTTTGAGAAATACTTCACATATACCCTATTGGAATACTTCGGCTTATCCTATGACCCGGAGCGGGTAAAGGAACGCGAACAGTATTGGAAACATTGCTTCGACACCATACAACATGGATATAACGATAACTGAAAATACATAAAAATGACATAATAAATATTGCGTTTATAAAACAAAATAGTCTAATGCAATAATAATTCGATTTACGTTACTCATGCTCCGCCAAAAAATCCACCCGCTTGGCGGGTGGATTTTTATTTTGGCTGTTGCTTGGGGTGCATGGGGATGGCAGGCGCGCCATGATGCGGCGCCGTTCTTCTGCCGGCAATTTCACGGAGGACTCCCTTTCTGTCCGGCACCGTTCGTACAACATGAGCCTTTCACAACGGGCGCTCTTATTGTGCGAGAGATGGGAGCGCCGTGTTTCCGTCCGAGCGGTGCCGGGCTTATAGGACATTGTTTCCGGGTATGTTGCTATCCGATCGGATTTGTGCTAGAATGTTGGCAAAGAGTTTACTTCGGCGTGAAAAGAGACCGGATATGAGAAGAAAGAAAACGGGATTATCGACAACGCAGGTGATCATGATCAGCTTTCTGGTCACCATCCTTTTCGGGAGTGCGCTGTTGGTGCTGCCGATCAGCGCCCGGGACGGAGTGACGGTGTCGTACCTCGACGCGCTGTTCACTGCCACGACCGCGACCTGTGTCACGGGGCTCGTGACATTACCGACCGCTACTGCGTGGAGCATCTTCGGGCAGGTGGTCATCCTGCTGCTGATCCAGATAGGCGGGCTCGGGGTGATTACGGTCATCTCCGGGGTGATGATCGCACTGCACCGGAAAATCGGGCTGAAGGATCGTCTGCTGATCAGTGACGCATTCAATCTGACGACGCTCTCCGGCGTGGTGCGGTTTGTCAAAAAGGTGATTATCGGCACCCTCTCGGTCGAGGCGGTAGGGGCGCTCCTCTACATGACGGTACTGGTCCCGGACCTCGGCGCGCGGGGGATCTGGGTCTCCGTTTTCAATTCCGTCTCGGCTTTCTGCAATGCCGGGATGGATATTATCGGGGAGAACAGCCTGTGTGATTATGCGACGAACCCCATGATGAATTTCGTTACGGAAGCTTTGATTGTGCTCGGGGGTCTCGGGTATATCGTCTGGTGGGACGTCATCCGCGTATGCAGGAGGTTCCGCACGGAAAAATGGCGATGCTTCCGGCATCTGACGCTGCACAGCAAAATCGTGCTGGCGTCTACGGCGGTACTGCTTTTCGGCGGCGCGGCTGCCATCCTCGCGCTGGAATACCGCAATCCGCTGACGCTGGCGCCGCTCTCCTTCTTCGACAAGGTGCAGGTCGCCCTGTTCCAATCCGTTACCACAAGGACGGCAGGCTTTGCAACCTTGCCGCAGGAAAACCTGACGGGGGCGGCGTCGGTGGTCTGTCTGCTCCTGATGTTTATCGGCGGCTCGCCCGTCGGTACGGCGGGCGGTGTCAAAACCGTGACGGTCGTGGTGCTGTTCACTGCGGCGTATGCAGCCATCCGCAACCGTAACGAGGTGTCCCTGTTCCACCGGAATTTGCCGAAACAGGTGCTGAACAAGGCGGTCGCCGTTTTGAGCACATCTTTTTGCACCGTTTTCCTGGCAACGGTACTGCTCGCAGCCGTGACCCCGGCCCCCGCACTGGATGTCCTGTACGAAACCGTGAGCGCGACGGCGACTGTCGGTCTCTCAAAGAGCCTGACCCCGACGCTGGGGGGCGCCGGAAAGAGCATTCTCATTGCCGCAATGTATTTCGGCAGGGTCGGTCCCATCTCCCTGGCGATAGCGTTCCGCCTGAAGCGGGATTATGTCAATTCCATCAAGAACCCCACGGAAGAAATCAGCGTGGGATAAAGGAGAAAATATGAGTGGCACTCATTCCTATGCGGTGTTCGGGCTCGGAAGATACGGATACGCGGTCGCAAAAGAGCTGGTAGCGGGGGGAGCCGACGTGCTCGCGGTCGATGCCGATGAGGCGATCGTCAACGCCGCCGTCGTCGATATACCCCTCTGCAAATGTGCGGATGTGACCAGCCGGGAGGTCCTGAAGCAGCTCGGCGTCGCGAACATGGACACAGTCGTGGTCGCAATGGCGGGAAACCTGGAGGCAAGCGTGCTGACGGTCATGCTCTGTAAGGAGATCGGTGTGAGAAACGTGGTGGCAAAATGCGCCTCCGAAATGCACCGGAAGATTCTCAGCGCCGTCGGCGCGGACAAGGTAATCCTCCCGGAGGTGGAGTCCGGGACGCGCCTCGCCAAAAACCTTTTGAGCTCCGGCTTCGTGGATGTGATGGAGCTCTCAAGTGACGTATCCGTCATCGAGATCGATGTAAAGCCGGAATGGGTCGGCAAAACCCTGGTGGAACTCAATCTGCGCAAGAAGTACGCGCTCAACGTCGTGGCAATCCGCAGTGCCGGGCATCTGGAAATCAACATCGATCCTACGGTGGAAATGACGTCGGATATGCGGCTGGTGGTCATTGTCCAGACCTCAAAGATTGCCAGGCTGAAATAAAAACGCAGAGATCGGAGGAGCCGTTATGTCTCACAGCAAGATGACAAAACGCGGGTACTCTCACTACATAGAGAGCTGGAACCCGAAAGCAAAAAACTATCTCTGCACCTGCGTCCTGTGCGGCGCCACTGGCTACAAGCCGTCTATCGAGGAGGAGGGCTTCGCCGACGATCACGAGCATCGGGTAATCCTCGCGGAGCTCAAAAAGGTATATAAGCCGCTGCCCCTGGACGCGCTCGGGCGGTGCCCGGTCTGCGCGAAGCGGCAGGATCCGTAAGCCCTGATTTGCGGCGGCGGTGCCCCGCGATGGCGCGCCGGTCTGCCACTGCCGACGATCCGTTTATTTCTGTTTGTTTTGGAAGGAAGTCCGTGATGAAAAAACGGCTGTTGTGCGCGGTACTGCTTTTGGCAGTCGCCGCCCTGTGTGCGTGTGACGCGTCCATTTTGCAGATACGGGATGAAAACGGAGACGGGGACGCGTCTCTCGTCACCCTGACCGAGGAGGATCTCCTGGATCCGATGCCCCAGGTCATCAAGCAGGGGGCAAAACGGTCAGGCGACCGTGATGCGGGGATCACGACCTTTACGGTCGAAAAGATGTCGGGGGTCGAGGTACTGGATTCCTTTACCGCCGACGAGGAGAGCATCTATACGCTCACCGTGACCTCGTCGCGAACAGCCGGCAACCTGCGGCTGTACGTCTCTACGCAGGACGCCATCGTCCGCGATATCCCGATCGGAGAGAACCAGCGCATTACCCTCGCCGGGCTATCGGGGGTCGTGTCCGTGCGCGCCGCGGCAGAGAGCGCCGCGTTCTCGGTGACCATCACGCGCGTGTGACACCCCGGAAAAGGGCGCGCGGCGCCCCTCGGCGGGCAGCATGACAATACGACCGGACAGGCGGGCACCGTTTCGGGTGCCCGCCTGTTTTTCTTGACAACAGGGGGTCGGACTGGTACAATGGAGGGGAATGAAAAACGGGCGAGGTAACACCATGAAAATCCAACCTCTCAAGGGTATGTGCGACTATCTGCCGCGGCAGGTAGCCCTGCGCGACTATTTACAGACGACCATCCTCGGGGTCTATCGCTCCGCGGGGTATGAACGCATCAGCACCCCCGCGCTGGAGGACGCCGAAAATATCGATAAAAGCGAGGGCGGGGACAACCTGAACCTCATCTTCAAGGTGCTCAAGCGCGGGGAGAAGCTCGCGGCGGCACTCGGGAGCGGCGACGAAAAAACGCTCTCCGATATGGGTCTGCGGTATGATCTGACGCTCCCGCTCTCCCGGTACTATGCCTGCAACCGGCAAAACCTGTTTACACCGGCAAAATGCATCCAGACCGACCGCGTCTGGCGCGCAGAGCGCCCGCAGAAGGGCAGACTGCGCGAGTTCGTCCAGTGCGACATCGACATCCTCGGTTCTGCGTCGCCCACCTGCGAGGTGGACCTCATCTGCACGACGGCGAAGGCGCTGCGCAAGATCGGCATGGACAAATTCACCATTCATATCAACGACCGCACGCTGCTGACCGGCGTGCTCCGCAGGATCGGCGTACCGGACGAGATGCGCGACAGCGTCTGTATCTCGCTTGACAAGCTGGACAAAATCGGGCTCGATGGTGTGACGGCAGAGCTCAACGAAAAGGGGCTCGCCCCCGAGGTCGTCGGGGGGATCGCCACGCTCATGGCGGACGGTACCGTTTCTCTCGAAAAGGCGACCTCCTACCTGGATGACCCTGCCGCGGCGGAACGCCTGCGCTTTATCATGGACAGCGTCGCCGCCATCACCGACGGCACGGTGCCGCTCGTGTTCGACATCACGCTCATCCGCGGGCAGGGGTACTATACCGGCCCTGTGTTTGAGGTGCGCTCCGAGGAGTTCCGCGGCGCAATCGCCGGGGGCGGTCGGTACGACCACCTCATCGGCAAATTCCTCGGTGAGGAGGTGCCCGCCGTCGGGTTCTCCATCGGGTTTGAGCGCATCTGCGCCATCCTTACCGACCGCGGCTTCACACCGCCGACGACCCGCCGCCGCATCGCGATGCTGTACTATCCCGACCAGCTGGTCGCCGCCGCACGCGCCGCAGAGGAAATGCGCGGCGAGGCAGACGTCAGCCTCATCGAAAAGAGCGGCAAGGTCGGCAAGCTCATCGCACGTTGTGAAGCCTACGGCTTCGACGCCATCGCCGAGGTGACCGCCGAGGGCGTCACCGTAAAGGAACTCACGAAATGACGGACACGCCGCACGGCGCGGAGATGCCCGTCCCGGACGGGGCAGACGTCACCGGGGGCGCGACCGTCCCCTGCCAGCGCGCGCTGCCGTCGGTCGCCGCCCTCGCTTTTCTCGGGGATGCGGTGCACACACGCTTTGTCCGGCGCGAGCTTGTCAGACAGGGCATCCCGCACGCAAAAGAGCTGAATCGGGAGGCACTCCGCTTTGTGACCGCGCCGATGCAGGAGCGCGCGTACCTCGCGGTGCGTGACCGGTTGACGGAGGGGGAGGCAGACGTCTTCCGCCGCGCCTTCAACCTCTCGCACATCAACCGTCCGAAGAACGTCAGCGGTGAGACCTACCGCACGGCGACCGGGTACGAAGCCGTGCTCGGGATGCTCGACTACCTCGGCTGTGAAGAACGCCTGCAGGAGCTGCTCACCGCCGGCTTTGAAGCCTGCCGGTAAGACCGCACACAGTATCAGATACCGCACGATGTCAGGAAGGACATCGTGCGGTTCTTTTTATGCGGACACGCACACGGAGGAGATGTTTTAAACATACAATAAATTAAGGAAAGCTAACTTTACAACCGACACAGCGCTGCAAAACAGGATGTAAAGCGGCATGGGGAGAGCACCACCGCGGGCGGAGGCGGGATAGCCGAGCAGATCGCAGGACACCGGTGCGGGGCGGGGAACCGAAGGGCAGAGCGCTTGCGAAAATTGCCACCGTATATTCGTATAAAATACGAACACGAAATACAGACGACAGGAATCGATGTGCATAGAAAGCAAAATGAAGATTTGACGCCATTTTTATGTCAAAACCAAAAGTTTGTGAAAAATGCACAACGCAGAGAGTTACTGACTTACTGACAAACAGCGTTGTCAGCAACTTGTTGTTTGAGACGATTATTCGACAAATCTTTGCTTTTTTTGCATTTTCAGGCGCGATTTGGCGGTAAAGTTACTGACAAATTGACAATTCGCAATGTCAGAAACTTTCCTCGACGGAATTTTTGTATTTCTATCATTTTTCCTACTTGACAAGCGCCGAAGACACGCCCGACGGCAGCATTATGGCGAAACAAACCGCACGGATCTGCATAAAATTTTCGTATGAATTACGACCTCCGAAATCCCCGGCTGGGCGACGACCGATCCTCCCGGCGGCAACCGACCGGCACCGGAGCTCTGCGCGATATGCCCTGCGAAGAAAGGAAAGCGAACTTTACAAGCCGCGCCGTGCCGCATTTTGTACATTCATTGACATTTCCGGGCACGCGTGCTATAATGCTAGCGTTACCTGCCGATGTGGCGGAATTGGCAGACGCCTCGGACTTAAAATCCGATGGGACTTACCTCCCGTACCGGTTCGAGCCCGGTCATCGGTACCAGAGACCCGCGCCCCCGTGGCGCGGGTTGTTCCTTTGCCCTGTTTTTATACGGAGTTTTCTATGACAGATAAAGTGACAGACACGGCGCAGTATGCGGTTGTCGGCGGCGCGCCCGAAGCGAGGATGCCGGCACCTCCGCGGCAGGGGGGCGCGCGACGGGTGCTCGCTCTTGCCGCGCGGTTTGCGCGGCACAACGTGGTCCTGCTCGTTGCACTTTGTGCGGCGATCGTGACGGCCTGCCTCGTGCCGCCTGACCGGCAGTACCTTACCTATATGGATTTCCCGACGCTCTCCTGCCTGTTCTCGACCCTCGCGGTAGTGGCGGCACTGCGACATATCCGGTTCTTTACGGTGCTCGCGGAGAAAATCGTTGCCCTGACGGGGTCACTCCGCGCCTGTATGCTCGCGCTCACCTACATCACCTTTATCGGCTCCATGCTCATCGCGAACGATATGGCGCTCCTCACGTTCCTGCCGCTTTCCTGCTATGTCCTCACCTCGACGGGGCAGGAGCGGCACATGGCGTTCGCGTTCATCCTCCAGAACGCCGCCGCCAATCTCGGCGGGATGCTGACCCCGTTCGGCAACCCGCAGAACCTGTATCTGTACGGCTATTTTCACATTCCGACGGGGGCTTTTACGCTGACGATGTTGCTGCCCTTTCTCGTCGCGGTGGCGATCATCACGGTGCTGTGCTTCGTCTTTTTCCCGCGGGAGCCCATCTGCGTTCGGGAGCGGGCATCGGCGCCGCTGCCCCGGTGGCGCACCGCGCTCTATCTCGGGGTGTTTCTGCTCGTGATCCTCTCCGTGTTCCGCCTGCTCCCGTATTATGTGGCACTCGCGGCGGTGGTGGCGGTACTGCTCTTTGCCGACCGGCGGGCGTTCCTCGCCGTGGATTATCCGCTGCTCCTGACCTTTGTCTGTTTTTTCATTTTCTCGGGGAACATGGTGCGTATCCCTGCGGTCGGCGCGTTTTTCTCGGCGCTCCTCTCCCGTAACGCACTGCTGGTCTCGACCCTGTCCTGTCAGCTCATCTCCAATGTGCCGACGGCGATCCTGCTCGCGGGCTTTGCCGCCGACTGGCGGCCGCTCCTGCTCGGGGTGAACATCGGCGGGGTAGGGACGCTCATCTCCTCGATGGCAAGCCTCATCACACTGCGTACCTATCTCGGGGCGCACCCCGGCGGCGCCGGGCGGTATCTCTGGCGCTTCACCTGGGTCAATCTGCTGTTCCTGCTCGTTCTTTTCGGTGTCTGTACCCTGCAGCTGCGCTGCCTGTAACAAAAAACCCCCGGTCGCGCGACGACCGGGGGCGGTTTTATTTTGGGGCAACGGCGGGACCCTCGCTGTGATGGGGGCCCTGCCGGGCGTCAATAGAGGCTCTCATAGATGCCGCCCGGGACGAACTCACGGATGAGGGAGGTCTCGGGGACGCTGCCGAGCGGGACGACGGTGAAGCTCGTGAGCGCCTCTCGGATGGCGTCCAGGTAGAGGTCGTCACGGGTCACCGTATCGGCGGCGAGCACGCGCTCGGCAAAGGGGCGCATGACGCCGAGCTCATAGAGGTGGAAGGTGTCAAAGCGAAATTCGGCGGTGTCCTTGAACGGGTAGAGATAGCGATCCTCCCCGGCGAGCACGCCCTGCCAGAGGGACAGCGTCCGGTCCACGCCGGAGGCGCGATACAGGTAGTCCCGGGTGAGGCGGCGGATGAAGCGGATCTTCCTGCCGGAGAGCAGTCGCCGCTCGCCGTCGTTGATGTTGGTGGACACGCTCACGAACACCCGCGCGACGGCGCCGGTATCGATCCCCTCCGTCATGAGGGGGTTCAGCGCGTGGAGCCCCTCAATGATGGCACAGCCGCCGCGAGGGATATCGACGACGGAGGCGTTGTCCCAACGGCGCCCGATCTTGAAATCGAATTTCGGCACAGGTGCCGGTTCTCCGCGCAGGATACGGCGGATGGTCTGCCGGATGAGATCCAGCCGCAGGGCGTGCGGCGTCTCATAGTCCAGCGTGCCCTCGGGGGTGCGGGGGTAGCGCGGATCATCCTTGGAATAATAGAAGTCGTCGAGCGAGATGACCGTCGCCGCGTGCCCGCCCTGCCGCAGGCAGTCGGCGAGCATATTCGCCGTCGTCGTCTTGCCGGAACTGCTGGGCCCCGCCAGCAGTACGACGCGCGTGCCGCGCAGGACGATCTTATCCGCCAGGTCGTCGAGATGCGCGCGGTATTCCGCCTCCGCCTCCGCTACGGTCGCGGCGAGGTCTTCCTCCACCGCGCGGTTGATCTCCTGTACACTGCGTTCTGCCATCGTCCGGGTCTCCTTTTCCTTATTATTACCAGTATAGCATAAAAATGTGAACAAATACCACACTGCCGCCGAGACCCGGCGCCGTCCGGCTGCCCCGTCAAAAAGGACAATAAACAGAAAAGCACAAATTCCTCCGGCGAAACGCGGGCGACCACTGGTCGCCCCTACAAATTCGTGTTGCGTCGAGCCACGGACCCCCGAAGCGCGAGCACAACCCATAACTCCGCAAAACAATTAAGATAAGAGAAATGAACACCATTCCTGTAGGGGCGACCATCGGTCGCCCGTCTCCCCTTGTCAAAAGGACAGCAAAAGTAAACCGAAAATCCCTTTCGCGCAACAAGGGCGACCATTGGTCGCCCCTACAATAAAAACTGAAAAAAGTGAAAACATATTGTCCGCCCTTATCTCTGCGCCAGCTAATGCCCGACTTGTGTAGCCGGGACACTTCACAGAAAGATGCAGAACCCTCGAAAACGGGGCAGCTTTTGTCCCGCGACGTGAGCCTTGCCCTCGTCCCGCCGCCTTTCGCCGCTGCTCCGAGGACAAGGTTTTCCGGCTTGTCGCACGCCGAAATTCGTTCACCGAAAAAATATCGGCGGCTCCCCCGTCGCTCCTTAAAGAAAAGGCAACCGGTGATGCTGTACATTTTATTTTGTACAACAAAATCGGTTGCCATTAAACCCTTTTCAGGGCGCGTTGCTCCGGCAAACCTCGCCATTCATCGGAGAAACCGTTTGTTTGCCTGATGTATTTTCGCAGATGCGAAAATACCTTTGCTTTCTGCTTGTGCGCCAGCTCCTGTTTAACTTGTGTTGCCGAGGCAAGAGAGAGATGGCCGGAGCGAACTTTTCACTATTTCGGGGAAATCGTTTGTTCGCCCTCGCATTTTTGCCTTGCAAAAATGCATTT